>NZ_UGHR01000001.1:1812507-2114591 GCF_900451195.1 Iodobacter fluviatilis | reverse complement strand
AATCAATCACTTCGCTTTCGGGTTTTTCATATATTTAAAGAATTCTGAGCTAGGATCTACCACCATCACATCGCTCTTCTTCGCAAAACTTTGCTTATAAGCATCCATGCTCTTATAAAACGCATAGAACTCGGGATTACGGCCATAGGCTTCGCCATAAATAGCGGCCGCCTTTGCATCACCCTCACCCTTAATTTGCTGGGCTTTATTGTACGCATTTGCCAAAGTCACTTCGCGCTGACGATCTGCATCCGCCTTAATTTTTTCAGCTTCTGCGGAGCCTTCTGCACGCATCTGATTAGCAACCGCTTTACGTTCAGACTGCATGCGCTCGTAAACAGAATTAAGCGTGCTGTCTTCAAGCTCAACGCGCTTGATACGCACATCAATCACTTGCACACCAATCCGTCCGGCATCTGCATCGGCCACTTTACGCACGGTTTCCATGACTTCATCGCGCTTACCAGAAATCACATCCTGCACGGTACGCTTACCAAACTCATCGCGCAGCATATTGTTTACCGTATTGCGTAAGCGTTCAACGGCTTTACGCTGATCCACACCCACAGCTTTGTAATATTTCTCTACGTCGATGATTTTCCACTTGATAAAACTGTCTACTTTTACGTTCATTTTTTCGATGGTCTGAATACGCGCAGGCGTTTCTTCATCAATCGTTAAAATGCGCTTATCAAAGTAGCGAACTTCCTGAAGCAAAGGTACTTTAAAATTAATACCTGGATTTTTAATCACGCGCACAGCTTCAGAGAACTGAAACACCACGGCATACTGGCGCTGATCTACTGTAAAAAAAGAAGCAGAAAAAACAAATAAAGCCAAAAGTACCAAGGCTAAAGTAGAAAGAATTCGATTCATATTGCTCTCCCCTTAGCGGCCGTCGCGCAAAGTAGCGCGAACGTTACGATTAACAGCTGCTTCGGCAGCAGGCTCAGCCGCTTTTGCAGCTTCTGCAGCGGGTGCAGGTGCAGCCGCTGGTGAAGTCATTTGCATCAATTTATCCAAAGGCAGATAAAGCAAATTGCCATTCGATTTCTGATCGATCAACAACTTGGTTGTGTTCTGGAAAACCTGTTGCATCGTGTCAAAGTACATCCGGTCACGCGTCACTTGCGGTGCTTTTGCATATTCTGCAGCAACCTGTTTAAAGCGGGACGCATCCCCTTCAGCCTGGGATACAACACGGGAACGATAACCCTCTGACTCCTCTGAAAGACGTGCAGCCATACCACCCGCTTTCGGAATAACATCATTCGCGTAAGCCGTCCCTTCATTAATCAGACGTGCTTTATCCTGACGCGCTTTAACGGCGTCAGAGAAAGCGGCCTGAACCTGATCTGGCGGCTGTACATCCGAGATATTTACACGCGACACGGCCACGCCCACGCCGTAGCGATCAAGCAGGTTTTGCACGATTTCCTTGGTGTCTTCACCAATTTTGCCGCGCCCTTCGTTCAGCACGTAATCAACTTTATTCTTGCCCACAACCTCACGAATCGCCGTTTGTGCGATTTGCTTCACCAAATCCTTAGCATCGCGATCAGTTGTGCGATTAAAAAACACAAAATCATGCGCTGATTTAAGGTTGTATTGCACTTCCAGGCGCACTTCGAGGATATTCTGATCCCCGGTCAGCATCATGGATTCGTCACCCGCACGGCCTTCGCCACCAGAGCTGCCTACTTCCAGACTGCGAATTTCAGTCATGTTCACGATTTCACGTGATTCTACTGGCCACGGCAAATGCCAATGCAAACCGGGTTTTTCAACCGTTTCAACATAGCGGCCAAAGCGCATAATGACGGCATTTTCGCGCTCATCAACAACATAGAAACCAGATGCTGCCCACAACACAGCCACTGCGACTGCAACCACCACAGCAGCACCAGTGCCGCCCCGGCTGTTTCCTCCAGCAGGAGGCGCACCATCACCACCTAAAAGGCGGGATATTTTGCCAGTGATATTACGAATAATTTCATCCAGATCAGGCGGGCCATTCCGGCGACCACCCCATTGCGGGTCATTTTGACTCATTAGTTAACTCAGCTGTTTTTAGTGGATGGCTTAAAGCCTCAAGCAGCGCGGCGCGAAGTGCATCGAGCCCTGTCCCTTGGGTAGCACTCAAACGCACAGCGCAAATTCTACCATACTCGTCGTGATCAACACTCGGAGGCATGTCGCGCAGATCAATCTTATTATTGACCATCAATTGTGGAATACGTTCCGCACCAATCTCACTTAATACTTTATTCACCTCAATAATTTGCATATCGCGCAATGGATGATTGATATCCACCACATGCAAAAGTAAATCGGCCTGAATCGTTTCTTCTAAAGTAGCATGAAATGCGGCAACTAAAGTGTGGGGCAATTGGCGAATAAAACCAACCGTATCCGACAATACAATCGAATGTTCCGGATCAAGAAACAGCTTTCTGGATGTTGTATCTAAAGTTGCAAACAATTGATCCGCAACATAAATCTTTGATTTAGTTAATGCATTAAATAAGGACGATTTACCAGCATTGGTATAGCCCACAATTGCAACACTAAACTGCCTGTTGCGCTCACGCGAACGGCGCTGTGTCGCCCGCTGCTTTTGCACTGTAGCCAGCTGATCCTTCAGCCGTTTAACACGTCCGCCCAATAAGCGGCGATCCGTTTCAAGCTGCGATTCACCCGGACCCCGCATACCGATCCCGCCTTTTTGCCTTTCAAGGTGAGTCCAGCCGCGAATCAAGCGTGTAGAAATATGCGACAGTTGCGCTAATTCCACCTGCAATTTGCCTTCTGCAGTTCGTGCACGCTGCGCGAAAATATCTAAAATCAGCGTCGTTCGATCCACAACCCGGCACTGTAAAACCTTTTCTAAATTGCGCTCTTGCGATGGTGAAAGCTGATGATTAAAAATAACCAGCTCCGCCTCATGAACCCGTACTACTTCAGCAATTTCCTGCACCTTGCCTGTACCCGCAAAATAGGCACGATCGGGACGGCTGCGCTTACCCTCAACCGTTGCAAGAATTTGGGCCCCTGCACTTTCTACCAGCTGAACAAACTCTTCCACACCATCCTGATAATCCACCTCACCAAAATCAAGGCAAACCAAGACGGCTCTGTCTCCACCCTTATGGCGCTCAAACATGCATGACCTTTTAATCAACAAATACCGTGCAAAGCTGTTTTAGCCCAACACAAAAAACCCCGAAAGACCCAGTCCATCGGGGTTTTTAAACCGTACTGCTTTTACTGAAACCATTTCAATGAAATCAACAATTCCTCAGGCATCAAGCACAACATCAGTCACAGGAGGCAACTGGCCTGCGTGCTCATGCGGAATAGATACCGGACGTGAAGGCACTACAGTCGAAATTGCGTGCTTATAAACCATCTGCGTCACATTATTACGCAGCAAAACAACGTACTGGTCAAAAGACTCAATTTGCCCCTGCAACTTAATCCCGTTTACAAGATAAATGTAAACAGGCACATGCTCTTTACGCAGTACATTCAAGAATGGGTCTTGCAACATTTGCCCCTTGGTGCTCATTATATTTTTCTCCAAATTCTTGTTATATCTTGATAGAGACAGATGGGTCTTACGCTTGTCAGTCCATTGAAAAGCAAAATCAGCACCGAGGCTATAGTAAAAAATGCTAAAAAACAGGCTTTTTCATAGTAAAACACTGTTGTTTCAATATTTTTTCCCAGTCTTAGCGCATTACTTTGCATTTCGACGGACTGTTATAGTACAAAACGCATTCTATGCCAAGCGTGAAAATTCCGAAATACTTTCAAGCTTTATCAGCGTTTACCGTATTTTTTTGGTTTCGCACCTTTCAAGTGAACCATAGGCATTGCCTTGCCCCCACTCACTTGCTTTTTGTGCTCAAACGGATTGACGTTCTTTTTAAACTGAACCCGCAAAGGTGTGCCTTGCAAATTGAACATCTTCATAAAGTGATGTTCAAGATAGCGCCAATACGAGTCAGGCACTTTTTCTAGCGCATTGCCGTGAACAATCACCACAGGTGGATTAGTGCCACCTTGGTGGCAATAACGCATTTTAGGGCGAATTTTACCTGCAATAGGCGGCTGCTGACGCTCAAGCGCAATTTCCAGACCACGAATCAGCTTAGGCGTAGGGATTTTAATCATCGCTGCAGCATAGGCTTGGTCGATAGAGCCAAATAATTCGCCCACGCCCTGACCTTGCAATGCAGAAATATAATGGAATTTTGCAAACTCCAAGAAACCCAACTTCCGGCTAATTTCGCGCTTAATCATATCTTTCTGGAATTGATCAGCAGATTCCCACTTATTAATGGCAACAACCAATGCGCGGCCTGTTTCAAGCACAAAGCTGGCAATACGTGCATCTTGATCTGATACTTCTTGTGTGGCATCCAGCACCAGCACGGCCACATTTGCATCTTCTACTGCCTGCATGGTTTTAATGACCGAGAATTTCTCGATCACATCGGTCACCTTGCCGCGCTTGCGTACACCGGCTGTATCAATAATCGTGTAATTACGGTCATTACGATCAAACTCAATATAAATTGAATCACGCGTCGTGCCCGGCTGATCAAACGCAATCACCCGCTCTTCACCCAAAATAGCATTTACCAATGTAGATTTACCTACATTCGGGCGGCCAATAACGGCAAACTTAGGGTGATCCGCGTCTTCTTCTTCTTCAGGCTCTGGGAAGTCTTCCAGAATCTCATTAAAGAGCAAACGCACACCCTCACCATGCGACGCAGAAATCGCTACGGGATGACCTAAACCCAGCTCAAAGAAGTCCGCGCATACAACCGAGGCATTCATCCCTTCAACTTTGTTTACCGCAACCCAAACAGGGCAAGTCGACTGACGCAAACGATTAGCAATAATTTTATCTTGCGGAGTAATCCCATTACGGCCGTCCACAATAAAAACGATGCAATCGGCTTCATCAACGGCCTGCAAAGTTTGCCTTGCCATTTCAAACATAATGCCTTCATCGACAACGGGCTCAAAACCACCCGTATCAACCACCAAGTAAGGCTTCTCGCCGACCAGACCGTGTCCGTAGTGACGGTCACGCGTCAGGCCGGGAATATCGTGAACAAGAGCGTCGCGCGATTTGGTCAGTCGGTTAAAGAGCGTGGATTTACCGACGTTGGGACGACCAACCAGCGCAATTGTAGGTTTCATTTATTTACTTAAGCCTATTGAAAAAACATTGCCGGATAGCGTTTGCACCAGCAAATGCTCTCCAACCACTAAAGGACTCACCGCGATGCGCGCACCATCTGTAGCCTGCTGCGCGGCAAAGCTGCCGTCTTCTGTATTTAAAAAGTGGGTGTAGCCTGCAAAATCAGCCACAACCAGATACTTACCCAATACTGCCGGTGCAGTCACTGAGCGGGCGGCAAGTTTGTCCTGACGCCAGACACTGCGGCCACTTTCACGCTCGAAAGCGTTCACATTTCCCGCTGCATCTACCGCATAAACATAGCGATAATCCATCGCCAAACCTGACCAGCTCGATAATTCACGCGTCCAGGCAGCACTACCGCTCACTGCATCGAAACACGCAACACGTCCCTGATAAGCAACAGCACACACTAAACGCCCATCAACAACAGGCGGAGCCACCACATCGGTAACCCGTTCAAGCTCAGTGGCACCGTGCGGAATAGCGACAGGACTATCCCACAACACACGGCCGTCTTGCAGTGATATAGCCACCAAGCGCCCGCCTGATAAACCAGCATAAACCACATTGCCAGAAATAGTGACGGCAGCATAATTACGCAAAATCAAGGCAGGTAATTGTTTTTGATATTGCCACAGTTGCTTTCCATCAGCGGCAGCATATGCGCTTACCCGGCCATCGCCGGTTTTAACCACAACAATTCCTTTGGCAACAGCAGGCGGGGCCATGATTTCACTCGATGCCTGAGCACGCCAGAGAAACTTGCCGCCGCGATCATACGCTAAGACCACGCCCTTTACCGAGCCAACAGCAATAACATCATTCCCCAGCCCCACTCCACCCGCAATCGCCTGCTCAGTTTTGATTTGCCAGCGGCTATTGCCACTGGTGGCATCAAGCGCCTGCAGCTTATCAGGAGAGCCCGCTACAACAATCAAATCACCATCCACCGCAGGCACAAAACGAAACAATGTTTTATCGCCAACCGAAGCACGCCACTGGCTGGAAACAGACAGGCTTTGTGAAATCACCGGCAAGGGCGATGGTTCCGGCGCATTGCTGACCGTACTGCAAGCCGATAAGCCCAATAAAGAAACAGCAACAACTAAGCGATAAAGATCTTGCATTAAGAATTCCCCAGGGCTTCCAGTTTCACTTCCACAAACTTCACGTTAGGTGCTTCTTTTGGCAATTTAGCCACGGCTTGCTTATATGATTCACGGGCAGCGGCCTTATCACCCTTAATCAGCAATACATCGCCTTTCGCTTCAAAAAACAAACCTGCAAAACTTGTTTCTTCGTTTGCCTTCAGCGTGGCCAGTGCATCATCAAACTTTTTCTGATCCAGCTGCACTGCGGCAAGACGTAAACGGGCCACGTCACGCAAGCCAGCCTCTTTGGCATTCGTAATCACCCACTGCAACTGGGCCACAGCAGCAGGCACATCATTGGCCTCGACACTGGATTTAGCTAAAAGTAAGGCCGCACGAGGGGCAAAAGCAGTGCCTGAATAGTCTTTCTTTAACTGCTCGGCCGCAGGCTTCATCTTCGCAAGATCTTTAGCCTGTGCCTGCTTATCCAGCTCTGCATAAATAACGCCTGCTTTAGCAGATTGCGAAGCCAGATAAGTATTCCAGCCCTTCCAGCCAGCATAGGCCACCAGAGCAGCCAGCAGGCCCAAAGAAATCAACTTACCCCAACTGTCCCACCACGCTTTGAATTCCGCAATTTGTTCTTGTTCTTGTAGATCGAAAGCCATGTTTTACTTCCCTTCGTGTGTATTGGAGATAATCATTGCAAGTTCAGCAAGGGCAACTGTACGTTGTTCGCCCGCGCCTTCACCATTAAGCGTTTTAAGATTTGCAGACTGTGTTTCTGCCTCTGTTTCACCAATAACCACAGCATACCGCGCCTGGCTGGCGTCGGCTTTTTTAAACTGAGATTTAAAGCTACCACCACCACAATGCAGAACCACTTTCAGCCCTGCAGTACGCAATTGCTGCGCGGCAGCAAAAGCCAAGCGCCCAGCCGCATCACCTAGATGAACGATATAAGCATCAGGCGCGGCAAGAGGCACAACCACCGCCTGCTCTTCAATCAGGAGTAGGATGCGCTCAATACCCAAACCAAAACCAACGGCAGGGCAAGGCTTACCACCCAACATTTCAACAAGGGTATCGTAACGACCACCGCCCGCGATTGTGCCTTGTGAGCCAAGATCGGTGGTGACCCATTCAAATACCGTACGGTTGTAGTAATCCAAACCACGCACCAGCCGAGGATTAACGCGATAGCTAATACCAGCCACATCAAGTAAAGCTTTCAAACCCTCAAAGTGCTGGCTTGATTCTTCACCCAAAAAGTCACTCAATTTTGGCGCATTTTCAGCCATTTCCTGCAAAGCAGGATTTTTTGTATCTAGGACACGCAGCGGATTTGCATAAAGACGGCGTTTACCATCCTCATCCAGAATATCAACAAACTGCTCCAGATAGCGGATCAGTGCTTCGCGATGCGCGGCACGCTCTTCTTTATCACCCAAAGAATTAATTTCTAGGCTGACATTTTTTAAGCCAAGGCGCTGCCAAAGATCGGCCAGCATCAGTACAATTTCAGCGTCCACATCAGGCGTAGCCATACCAAAAGCTTCAACACCAATCTGATGAAACTGGCGATAACGGCCTTTTTGCGGGCGTTCATGGCGATACATCGGACCCATATACCACAGACGCTGGGTTTGATTGTAAAGCAGACCATGCTCAATACATGCACGTACGCAACCTGCAGTCCCTTCAGGACGTAATGTCAGCTTCTCACCATTTAGCTTGTCTTCAAAGGAATACATTTCCTTTTCAACAATGTCTGTATGCTCACCCACGCCACGAACAAACAAATGGGTTGATTCAACAATCGGCATACGAATGTTTTTATAGCCATAAGCCGCCAGCCAGTCGCGCGTTACTTGTTCAAAATAAAGCCATACTGGTGACGCATCCGGCAGAACATCGTTCATGCCTCTGATACCTTGGATTTGATTAGACATTTATTTTTTCTTAATTATGGTTTACTTGAAATGTAAAATACATCACCTGACACGGGTCAAAACAAGGCTAGGCAATCCGACACGCCCGCCCGTTTATCGCTGAGCCCCTGATCCTATTTGGCTTTGACCTACAACTCATTCTTCTTTTAATTCTGGCTTACACAGCACAGAAAATCCTTTGCCTGCCCTATAAAACAGGCAGCAGCCACGCAGGCTTAAATCGCTTTCAGGGGAATAACTTTTGGGCGTAATTCCTGGCGCTTTGCACCGCCTTCGCCATAACGAGTCTGCACATAATCCAGCACAATAGACTGGAAAGACTCGCTGATCTGATCGCCCTTCAGCGTCACGGTTTTTTCACCATCCACATAAACAGGACACACAGGAATCTCGCCTGTACCTGGCAATGAAATCCCCACATCTGCCAGTTTGGATTCGCCCGGCCCATTCACCACACAGCCCATCACTGCCACAGTCATATCGGCCACACCAGGGTATTGCAATCGCCACACCGGCATTTGCTCACGCAGGAAAGACTGAATGCTGGAGGCCAATTCCTGAAACACGGTTGAAGAGGTGCGTCCACAGCCAGGGCACGCCGTCACAAGGGGTGTAAACGAGCGCAAACCCATGGTTTGCAAAATTTCCTGCGCCACAACAATTTCTGTACAGCGGTCACCACCTGGCTCTGGTGTCAGCGAAATACGAATTGTATCGCCAATCCCTTCCTGCAAAAGCACCGACAAGGCTGCAGTCGAAGCCACAATCCCTTTCGAACCCATGCCCGCCTCAGTCAGCCCCAGATGCAAAGGATAATCGCAACGGGCAGCTAAAGAACGGTAAACCGAAATCAAATCCTGCACATGCGATACCTTGCAGGACAATAAAATCTGATCCGGGCTCAGCCCCCAGCTGATGGCCTGATCCGCTGATTCCAGCGCCGATACAATTAAAGCCTCGCGCATCACCGCATCTGCAGGCAATGGCTTATCCAGCTTCGCATTGGCATCCATCAGCTTTACAACGACAGCTTGATCGAGAGACCCCCAATTCACCCCGATGCGAACCGGTTTTTTATATTTAACAGCCTGCTCAATCATAAACGCGTATTTTTCATCGCGCTTACTGCCCTTACCTACATTACCTGGGTTAATCCGGTATTTGGCCAGCGCCTGCGCACAATCTGGATAATCGCGAAGTAGCCGGTCACCATTAAAATGGAAATCCCCCACCAAAGGCACATCGCAACCCATAGCATCCAGACTTGCGCGAATGGTGGCCACTTGAGCCGCCGCCTCAGGGCTGTTAACCGTAATACGCACCAACTCTGAACCTGCTTTCCACAGCTCATAAACCTGCTGTGTTGTTGCTGCTGCGTCGGCAGTATCAGTGTTGGTCATGGATTGCACCACCACCGGATGATCACTGCCCACCCATACATTACCAACCTGAACTTGGCGTGTTTTACGGCGGGGGATTGAAATCGTTGTCATGGTCTGCTTCAGCTAAAAGGGTTTTATTTCAACTCGAAAGTCGCTACATCACCACGGGTATAAGTGGTTAAATCGACAATTTGATTGCGGAAAGTCAGTTTGGTGTGTGGTGCATTGCCGATTTTTAAACGATAAGGCGGAACACCCGACACGCTCCTAGACATGCCCGGCCTGAGCAGCTCGCTGACTAATTTAGCCCCGGTTGAATCTTGCACCTGCACCCAGGAATCCAACTGCACAGCAATTGTCAGCTCACCCGGCACAAGCGCCTGCACTGCGCTTGCTGGCGCTGCAACAGGCGCACTGGCAACTGGCTTAGCAATGGCCACGGCACTTGCAACACTGGCGGGTTCAGCCAATACAGCACTGGCCTGTAAACTGAGTACCTGGCTTGCTGACTGAGCGGCTACTTCACTTGCCTCATCCAGCACCACCACCTTGGGCAATGACGCCGTCGCCGAGGCAAGAAGCTCTGGCTGAACAGGCTGCTGCAAATACCAAACTACGCCCGCAGCACCAACCGCCACACCAATAGTCACCACTGCGCCCAGCAGAAAGGTATTCGCCTTAGCACCCGACCCCAGCAAAACAGAAGCGTCTTCGTTTACTCGGGGCAAAGCAGCTTGCTGTCTTTCCTGAGGTAGGCAGGTTTCTAAATGCGCCAGCAGCGGGGCCATAGGCAAATCAAGAAAGCGGGCGTAATTACGCACAAAACCACGGACAAAAGTATTGCCCGGCAATTCATCAAAACGCTCGCTTTCTATCGCTTCAATTTGGCGGGGAGTCAGTTTTAGCTGTGCCGATACTTTATCAAGTGAATAACCCAACTCAAGCCGGCGTGCCTTTAAAGCAGCACCGGCAGTATGGACAACACTCTGTGGCGCTGAAGAGGAATCAATTATTTCGGTCATACACGTCCGTTAATCAATCATAGGAACCGCTGGATAGGCGGGCCATTTCTTGCGAATCGGGGAATTTCTTGCGTAATTGCTCTGCCAGTTTATTTTCTAACTCTTTATTACCTGCCTGATGCTCAAGCTGAATACCCAGCCAGAGCAATTCTGCGCTGGCCGGGGCCAGCCTTTGCAGCTCAGAATAATATCGTTTCGCCAGCGCCAAATCTTTTGTGCGCATACCGTATTCAACCAATTTGGCTCTGGCCGCTAAATTGTCCGGGCGGATGCGTAATGCGCGTTCAAAATAAATGCGCGCATTGGCTTCATCACCACCTTTTAATGCACATTGCCCTGCGGACAATAAGGATTTATCCGGCGTGCTGTAAAGCGCATTTTTTTGAGTTGCTAAAAGAAACTGTATTCCCTCGGCATACTGCCCTTTCTGACACAAATACCAGCCATAATTATGATTAATATCCGCATCATTAGGCGATAACTGCACTGCACGGGCAAAAGACTGTCTTGCTGCTTCATCCTCACCCAATTCAGCATGAATCAGGGCCATGACATTATGAGCGGGCGCATAAGAAGCATTTACCGCAAGCGCTTTATTCACTTCATCAATCGCTACTGCGTACTGCCCCCGTTTTAAATACTCCGCACCCAATTGCGTTCGCAAAGAGGCTCTGTCTTCCTCACCTTCCGCAGCACCGGCAAAAGAAGTAATAAGCAGAGCGGCTGTCATTACGAACACAGGTAATTTCATCAGAGATCGCCATTTTGAGGGTGGAAAATAATGGCCTGGGCATCACCTGCCAGGCGTTTTTCAACGCGGCGAGTTTTATCTAATACCTGCCCGGCAAGCTGACCACAGGCTGCATCAATATCGTCACCCCGTGTTTTACGCACGGTGGCCACATAACCCGCGTTAATCAAAATATCACGAAACCGCATAATGGCATCCCGCTGCGAGCGCTTATAGCCCGAATTGGGGAATGGATTAAACGGAATCAAATTAAATTTACATGGCACATCACGCACCAATGCAACCAGCTCACGCGCGTTTTCTACGCTGTCATTAATACCATCAAGCATCACATATTCGAAGGTAATAAAATCACGCGGCGCTTTTTCCAAATAACGTGTACACGCTGCCAATAACTGGTTCAGCGGATACTTTTTATTGATCGGAACAATATCATCACGAATTCTATCATTAGGCGCGTGTAAGGACACCGCTAATGCGACCGGACAATCTTCACGCAGGCGATCCATCGCAGGCACAATACCCGAAGTTGAAAGCGTTACGCGGCGACGAGATAAACCGTAAGCATTGTCATCGAGCATCAACTTCATGGCAGCAACCACATTATCGTAATTCGCCAGTGGCTCGCCCATACCCATCATCACCACATTAGACACAATGCGGGTATCACCATTTCTGTTGTCTTCCAGACCTGCATCACCCAGGCGTGACGCATCCAGCGACATACGACGATTGGCCCACCACAGCTGACCAATAATTTCTGCAGTACTTAAATTACGATTAAATCCCTGACGGGCAGTAGAGCAAAAACTGCAATCTAAAGCACACCCCACCTGACTGGACACGCAAAGCGTACCGCGATCGTCTTCAGGAATAAACACCGCTTCAACACCATTACCAGTACCCACATCCAGCAGCCACTTGCGCGTGCCGTCTTTGGCAATTTGCTCGGCCATCAAAGCAGGCGGCGTAACGGCCGCATCTAAAGCCAGTTTTTGCCGGAACGATTTGGCGATATCGGTCAT
This sequence comes from Iodobacter fluviatilis, assembly GCF_900451195.1. Lineage (NCBI taxonomy): Bacteria > Pseudomonadati > Pseudomonadota > Betaproteobacteria > Neisseriales > Chitinibacteraceae > Iodobacter > Iodobacter fluviatilis. Next base: position 2,102,147 of record NZ_UGHR01000001.1, on the reverse strand, counting down.
TGCATCAAAATCCGGCTCACCACGCTGATGAATCCATTTCATCAGCTGCTTGGCACGAAACGGCTTCTCGCCATATTGCGCCATCAGGCCGGCCAAACCGGCCGCATCATAGTCCAACAAATTAACTGACATTACTTTCTACCCAATATAAAAATCACTACCCAGCCACTACAGCTGCAAGATGTGCCAAGCAATTTACTTTGCAGCTTACTGCTCAGCACATTACTCACCAGCCAGCCACCAGACATAAATCATGCCTGGCAGGCTCAATTAATTAGCGGCTGTAAACTTCGGATGAGGCAAAGAAGTAAGCGATTTCGATCGCTGCATTTTCAGCAGAATCAGAGCCGTGTACTGCATTTGCATCGATAGAATCAGCGAAATCAGCACGGATTGTACCGGCCGCTGCTTCTTTAGGATTAGTTGCGCCCATCAGATCACGGTTTTTCAGGATCGCGCCTTCGCCTTCCAGAGCCTGAATCATGACAGGACCAGAGATCATAAAGTTCACGAGATCGTTAAAGAAAGGACGAGCAGCGTGTACAGCGTAGAAGCCTTCAGCTTCAGCGCGGGACAGTTGTTTCATCTTTGCAGCTACAACCTTCAGGCCTGCTGATTCAAAACGATCGTAAATCTTACCAATTACGTTTTTAGCAACTGCATCAGGTTTAACGATAGAAAGTGTGCGTTCGATAGCCATGTAATTCTCCAGAGGGTGGTTTTATAAGCAAAACATTTGCAGCGTATAAAAAACTCGGCTAGCCTGCTTGCAAATCATGCAAGCTATACCGGAAGTCAGATCCATTTTTTATACATAAATTCAATTGCCCGCAGGTAAAACAGTGTCTAGACAACCCTGCTTTACCCAGTAAAAATTGGATTAGCCGAACATTATAACAAATTCAGGCAAAACCGGCTGATGAACTATCCGCTTCCGTACAAGCAAGTTAAAACTTAAATACACGGGCAGAGGCAATATCAATAAAAAAACACGCCTGCCCTGCAGCAGCTGCACTGCGATTGAGTAAACACAAATAATAACTCCAAGTGAAATCGGCCAATGAACGACGTTCTCGACCCCATCCTTCAGCAAGAAGCCCAACGAAAATTAAAAGTCCAATTAGCATGGCGGCTCGGTATTGCCGCCACATTAATTGTGCTGGCTCTGTTTGGCATTAACTGGCTTGATCGTCAGAAAGACCTGCCTTTGCCTGCCCGCACGCCAGAGCCCATTGCTCAGCCCACAGCAGAACCCAAACCGGAAAAAATCGCGCTGCCAACACCAGTAGCCAGCGCAGCGGTGGAAGCCAGCAGCGCTTTAAGCATCAGCACACCCATTGCATCCAGCTCGGATTCCGGCGTAATTGCGGGGGCTACACATAAAAGCCCACCCACACCCAGCCCAGCCCCTAGCAACAAACCCACACTAAAGCTGGAACCTGTAACACCAGAGCCAGGCAGCAAACCCGCCCCTGTCATCCAAACCACCCCGCTTCCTGTTAAAGCACCCACACCTGATGCTGTGCCCCCCGCTACAGCAGAGCCTGCACAGCACACTGCGACACCACAAACCGCCTATCCTGCAGCACAGCACACGCGTGACGGCTATACCGTGCAAGCAGGCGTTTTCCTGCAAGCACAAAACGCGAACAAACTGCTCAGCCAGCTCAAAGCCGCCGACATTCCAGCCTATACCGAAACCCGAGTGCAAATTGGCCCGTTCAAAGATAAAGCCAGCGCAGATGCTGCGGCCGCAAAACTTAAACGACTGGGCATCGAGCCCATTGTGCGGGGCAATTAGCACACGCTTCATTTATAGCCGGATACTGTGGCGAGCCACTGCACCAGTGGCTCGCCATCTTCATCAACCCGGCAAGCTCCCCGCTCAAAACCCAGCTTTTCACCACGCAAACCGAGGCGATATTTTCCGGATTAATTTGCGCCAGTACCTCGTCCGCCTCCCCGCTTAAAAATGCAAAGCGTAACAGCGCTGCCACCGACGCCGTTGCAAAGCCCTGTCCCTGATACGCAGCCAGCACAGCGTAGCCCATTTCCACCCGTCTATGCTGCGGTGCCTGCTTGAAACCACAACCTCCCACGGCAAGTAGATCACCAGGGCGCAATATATAAAACGGCCTAGCCTAGGCGGCTGCCACACCCGCCTGCAGCATCTGAGCAGCACGCTCAGCCACAAAATCAGGCACAGGAACCGCAGTTTCAAACCCTAGCATGCCCGGGCTTTGGTTCCTGGCAGTCTGCAGATCCGCATCAGTCAGCGGCATCAGTTGCAATGTCATTCACTCCTCTCTTTTTATTTATATTGCATAAATTATTTTGCAAGCCTGGGGTAAGCCCTCAGTTCAATACACATTGCGCCCTTCTACACTGATGTTTGGGTCTGTTGACGTTTCATTCACAATTGCGCTGAGCCGGAAAACGGCCAGGCACAAGGCATGCGACGAAGGCAATAACTGGTTATTTCCGAGGAGCATAACGCAGTGAATTGCCGTTTTCCGGCTCAGCCCTTCGGGTTTAGCCCATTTTTGGGGCTGCACTGCGTTAAAAATCGCTAATGGTACTCGTACCATGTCGCAATTTTCTCCTTGTTCAGCCCCAAAACTGGGCCAAACGCAGCCGTGAATGAAACGTCAACAGACCCTAACACCCAATTCATTTCGTCATAAATCTTACAAATAAACGCAATCATTGCTTGCTACGCTGCGCCACCGCTTCAGACCCGCCCCCACCCACCACCATGACGTCCGCTTGAGTCAGTTACGGAGCAAAAGATGAAATTTGTTTTAACCGCATTCGCCCTCGCCTGCTGTTTATCCGCCCCTGCTCAAGCCTGGGATCAAACCACCCACAAGCGCATCGTCCTTGATGCGATGGCCTTTATTAAAAATAACCCCGGCAGCAATCAATATCAAAAACTAGCCACGGGCATCAGCAAGGCAGGCTTTACTTGGGAGCAGTTTGCCGACACAGTGGGCCAGGGCGCTTACGATGTGGATGACTTTGCGGACACTTATCTCTGTGGCGCCACTACCGGCAGCTGTCAGATCTCACCGGTCTACAGCACATTAAAAATCGCGCAATACACCTCTTACTGGCACTTTCAAAACCACACCTCTGGCCCCGATGTACACGGCAATCAATTTGGCGGCTACAACTACGCCAAGCTGACTGTGGCAGGTGATATCGACAAGCTGGCTAAAACCTGGTTAATTGGGGATTACCTCGACGATGGCGCAGGTGGCCTGAAAGGCTGGTTTGGTGACAGCTCTAAATACAATAGCTACGGGCTGACTGAAGCGCACTACCGCCTGGGTGGCAATTCATCGGCCAATATGTACGCCGACTTTGAAACCATGCCCTTTCAGCCCATCGACAACTTGGGCCAATATTGGTGGCAACAATTTCTAGCCAAACCCAGCGCGCAAACACTGGGCTTTGTCATGCATACCACCGATTTGCTGCAGCCCCACCATACTTGGACCACCTCGGCCAACAACCATTCTGGCTGGGAAACTTGGGTTAAAGATTATTACGACTCCGAACAACTAAATAACCCAGCTCTAATCACCGCCGCCTTAAAAGACTTTAGCCCACTTAAAGCCACCGATACCGATATCCGCACGCTGCTTACAGAAGGCGGCACTTACTCGTATAAAAACGGCGGCATTGTTTTATCGTCTACCGATCATGGCGACCGCGTTCGTGTTGCCAAGCAAATGATTCCGCATGCCATTGCCATGGTGGTGCATCTCTTAAACCGATCAGCAGAACGCCTCGCTCAGTAATTTAATACCAGGCAACACGGCCCCGGCCGTGTTGCGCACCATGGATATTCTCTATGTTTAAACATATCGTCTGGCTGATACTGGCGTTGATCAGCAGCAGCCTCCATGCGCAAATCAGCCACCCGCCCAGCCGCATTGCAGCAAAACTGAACGGCGAGGCGCTGTTTCAATTCAGCCTGAATAATATGCAACAGCTGAGCAGCAATTCCCCGCTTAGCGCGGCAGATCAGCTAAGCCAAATGCTGCGCCAGCGTTTACTGGCCGCCGAAGCACGCCGTCTGTATTCGACCGAAGCCCTTCACCCCGCCAGCCGCATTGCCTTTGCCCGCGACACCGCCATCGAAGACAGACTGGCCTCCTCATTACGCGCCCTCTACGGCAAAGAAATTGAACAAGCAGTCAAAACCCTACCCGGCAGCTCACTCAAAAGCCTGTATATCGAAGAAAACACCCTAACTGCAGCACAACAGCAAGCCGTCTTTGGCCCCAAGCAGCAAATCAATCTGGAATACGCCTTAAATTCTGAGCAAATCAAACAAGCCAAAGAAATCACACTATTGCGCTATCAGCTCACCACTCAAGACAGCCTCACCCTATACGATATTTACCACCGGCAAAATGTACAGGGCCGGATCGAGCTATACGCCAAGAATCAAGAACATTTAAATCAGCAAATTCAAATTGCCTTTGCCAATTTATTTACAATTGACTGGGCAAATAAAAAATTTGGCTCAGAAGCCGTCAATGATTACCGCCGCAGCTTAAAAGACCAAGAAGACACCGAAGCGCTGATGAAAATTTACGGTATAGGGGATCAGCACGATCGCAGTGATCACCTGGAACAGCTGGCTAAAAAAACCAACCCTGCTGAAATAGCCGATTATTATCGCAAGCATAAAAATGAATTCAAGCGCATCGCCAAAGTGAAAGCCCGGCATATCCGCGTGAATAATGAAGCACTGGCCAAAACACTGATTCTGCAATTAAAACTGGGCGAAGATTTTGCAACCATCGCCCGGCAACACTCAATTGCCAGCGATGCAGACAAAGGAGGAGATTTAGGCTGGATTACGCATCAGGGCGCATTAAACTGGGTTGAGCAAATTGCCTTCAGCCAGACCGAATTATCCCAAGCCTTTCGCGCGCCCGTGGGACCGAATGAAAAAGCCACATGGGAAATCATTAAAGTAGAGCAACGCGTTGAAGATTATCAGGCTGCAGATTCAGAATCGGTGCGCTATGCCGCCAGCGCACAAATTGCACTGCAAAAATCCAGAGCGCAATTTAAGCGCCTGATGAATCAGCAATGGCAAAATGCAAAAATTGAAGTCAACCCATCCATAGGCAAAATCAGGCTGAATTAAAATGAAATATCTTATCTTTACAGCCAGCCTGATTGCCGTTTTTTTCTGGCTGCAAAACAAGGATGAAAGCGATAAACCAGCCACAGTCATCACCTCAGCCAGGGTAAACGCTTCGGCAGCATCTGAAAGTAAAAAACACTGGCTAGCCCGTTTTTACCCGGAAGCGGGCACCGCCCAGGCCGCAGAAACGCCCGCCGCTGAAAGCATGGCAGAGGCCCGTATCAACGGTGAATCTCGCACCCCGCCCATCATCAGGCAAGCGCAAAACATCGCAGCGACGTCTGCAGAGCTGACCGATCACGCCGCCTACCAGCAATATGAAGCACGGCAAAATATGCAGGAGCTGATGGCCTTCAGCAAGGCCGTGCCTGCACAGGTCGCGCAGCTACAAGAAGATATTCGAAAAGGCAAAGCCCTAGGTATCGCACCCGAGCTTATCGCCCAGCAGGAAAGAAAAGTGGCCGAGCTGCAAGCCATGCGCCAGCAATTGTTAACGGCGCACCCTGAAATCAATACTGGCCAATAAGCCGCTTATTTTAGTTTAACTGCGCCAACCTGCCCGGCACATAAAGCACCAGATGCGCCTCATGAATAAATACCCCATCCACCAGCATGGCGTTTTTCTCTAGGCCGTACTGCTCAAACCCCATAGATTCATACAGTGATTTTGCATTGTCATTTGCTGTATTCACACTCAGGGTGATTTGCACAATCGAGGGGTCTGAATAAGCATCATCGAGCAGCGTTAATAATAAACGCCGGGCAATGCCTTTTTGCCTTTGAGAGGCTTGGGTATAAACGCCAAATATATTTGCTTTATGCTTTAATTTTGCTGCGCTATTTCGCCTTAATCCGGCAATTGCAATTAAATCATCCTCTATAAAAACACCATAAACGGCATCTTGCGGATCACTCAGCAGCTGCGCAAAGCTTTCAACACTTCGGGCGCGCACTTCTTCTGCATTGGGCATAAATGAAGTAGGGGATTCCTGCACTGCATCTAGGCGAATTGCCTTAAGGGCAGCAGCGTCAGTGGGAATCAATTTTCTAATTAGCATGGCCAATCCTTATGAAGCGGCAGAAGCAAGAAAACAGAAAATGGGTTAAAGCGTTCTGGTTTGCCCGCCATCCACATCCAGCACACTGCCCTGACAGTAATCAGAAAGTGGCGAGGCTAAAAAAGCCACTGCGGCGGCAATTTCTTCAGGCCTGCCAAATCGTGCCACCCCTAATTTTTGAGCCATCGCCAAAGCAGCTTCTTCATGGCTGATGTTTTTTTCAAGCGCTGTGTTTTTGATTCTAAGTTGCAATCGATCCGTGGCAATTGAGCCGGGATTAATGGCATTCACTTTTACGCCTTCAACAATGCCTTTATCAGCGAGCACCTTGCTTAAATTAAGTAGGCCCGCATTCACCGCTCCGCCAATTGCAAATTCGGCACTGCCAGTGCGGCCACCTACGCCAACAATATTAACAATTGCGCCTTGATGCCTTCTTAAATGAGGCCATGCGGCTTTTGAACAGCGCACCGTGCTAAAAAACTTTAAAGCAAAACCATCCTGCCAATCGGCCTCGCTTAATTGCAAAAAATCACCACGTTTGGTGGCACCGGCGTTATTAACCAATAAATGAAGCGCCCCGAATTGCTCAATGGCAAAATCAATTAAAGCCTGAGGGGTGGCTTCATTACGTAAATCTGCGGGGAAAATAAGTGCTTCAGAAACACAGGAATCCGCCAGCTCTTGTAATAATTGCGCCGATCTGGCGGCCAGAACCAGCTTTACTCCCTCTTGAGACAGGCGCTCGGCGATGGCACGGCCAATTCCACGGCTTGCTCCGGTAACAATGGCTACTTTGCCGGCTAGTTTTAGATCCATAAACGCCTCTGTGCATTCCCCTTAGATGCACTCATTATTTCACACAAAGTAAGCTTTTTCATAGCCCCGACAGGCCCAAGCTAGCCCCGCTTAAATGCAATAACGTGGTCAATTTCCAAGCGAATGCCAATATCCTCGCCTACTGCATGATTGTGGTGGCTTGGCACCAGCGATAATACTTTTTGACCTGATGGCAGGGCTAAGGTGTAAAGAAATTGTGCACCACGAAAAGCCTTAGCCAGCACAGTGGCTTTTGTACTGCTTGCATCGTCATGCAACACATCGTCAGGGCGAACCAGCACATCCGCCGTGCATCCTAGGCAGCAATCCTCCGGCATAGAGCCATCAATCACGCCCAGCTCAATTTTCACTTTACCGCCCTCAGCCACTACGCCGGGCAGCAGCACCCCTTCGCCCACAAAATCAGCTACAAAACGATCAAGTGGCCGGTGGTATAAATCATAAGGCGTGGCCCATTGGCGAATTTTACCTTCAGCCATCACCCCTACTTTATCGGCCACGGCAAAGGCTTCCCGCTGATCGTGGGTGACTAAAATTGCCGTCATGCCCGCAGCCTTTAATATAGCGCGCACTTCCTGCCCCAGCCTTTCGCGCAGCTCCACATCTAAATTTGAAAAAGGCTCGTCCAGCAATAACAGCTGCGGGCGCGGGGCCAGTGCACGGGCCAGTGCCACACGCTGCTGCTGGCCACCTGATAATTCATGCGGATAGCGATGTTCCACATGACCCAGGCCCACCAGTTGCAAAGCATCGGCCACGCGTTTGTCTTGCTCTGTTTTGCTTTCGCCCCTCAGGCCAAAGGCAATATTGCCCGCCACAGTAAGATGAGGGAAAAGCGCGTAATCCTGAAACACCATGCCAATCTGACGCTGCTCCGGCGGCAGCATTTTCGCTGCGCTACTGACTTTATGGCCTGCCAGCGTCATCTCGCCCGCAGCCGGTTTTTCAAAACCTGCAATCGCTCTCAAAACGGTGGTTTTACCACAGCCGGAAGCCCCCAACAGACAGCCAATTTCGCCCACTTGTAAATGCAGAGACAGATTGTCCACCACGGTGCGCCCGCCAAGGCGAATCGCAAGATCAGATATTTTCAGCATATAAACCCTTAAAACAGACCAGACCAAACAAAACCTAAGTTCTGTAGACACGGAGAACACAGAGCAAAACAAGAGAGGACACGGAGAAAAACAAAGAGGGCTTCTGTACAAATGAAACTTACATAAAATCCAGGAACATCTTTCACTCTTTCGTTTTTCTCTGTGTGCCTTTTGTTCTCCCGCCTTTCTCTGCGTCTAAAGACCTTTTTAACTTCCCTACATCAGTCTTCCGTTTTTCTGACCAGCAGAATGACCGGAATCAGGCCCATTAACACAATAAAGAAACTCGGCAGGGCTGCGCGCTCCCACATACCTTCCGAAGTCATTTCAAATACACGCACCGCCAAAGTGTCCCAGCCAAAGGGGCGGGTCATCAGGGTAATGGGCATTTCTTTCATTACATCGACAAAGGCAATCAGTAAGGCCGTTAGCAGACCGCCACGCAGCAGCGGCAAATGCACGCGTCTTAATACCTGCTTTGATGACAAGCCTAAAGATCGGGCGGCGTCTTCCTGATTACGGGTAATCCGCTGCATGGCGGTATCGATGGGCGCAAAAGCCACAGCCATAAAACGCGCGGCCAGCGCCAGCAACATCACCGCCAGAGTGCCTTTTAAAACTTGCGTCGTCACAATGCCAAAGTAAGCCAGAAAAGGGATTAACAGATTATCCAGCCAGGCAATCGGAATAAACACCCCCACCGCCAGCACCGTACCCGGCACGGCATAGCCCAGCGTAGCAATGCGGACCAGCCAACGTGTCTCATGGTAGCGGCGCTGCGCATAAACCAAGATCAGGCCCAAACCCGTGACCAGCAATGCCGCCATCCCGCCAATGGCAATCGAGCGCAAAATAAACCAAGGGTAGCGCTCGTCAAAATCAATCGCCCACACGCTTTTTACCCAAACCAGCAGCTGAATAAAAGGAATCACAAACGCAATAAGCAGCACCACGCTGCACCAGGCCAGCGCCAGATAGCGCCCTGCTCCGCGCAAAATAATCCGCTCTGCCGATCCGCCGCGCACCGCATAATGCCTGCGGCCACGCCCCCATTGCTCGGCCAAGGCCAGCCCCAGTACAAACAGCACCAGAATGGATGCCAGCTGTGATGCAGCAGGCAAATTAAACAAAGAGAACCATGATTGATAAATCGCGGTGGTAAAGGTGTCGTAATTAAAAATAGAAACCGTGCCAAAATCGGCCAGCGTTTCCATCAGCACCAAGAGCACTCCGCCAATCAGCCAAGGGCGCGCCATAGGTAAAGACACCCTAAAAAACGCCATACGTCTGGACATACCCAGCATTTGCGCAGCCTCTATTCCGCGCTTGCCCTGGGTTAAAAACGCGTTTCTTGCCAGCAAATAAACATAGGGATAAAACGCCAGGGTAAGCACCAGAATCACCCCGCCAGTTGAGCGGATACGCGGAAACCAAGACGAATCCCCTGTCCACGCCCTTAATAGTGTTTGCACCGGCCCGGTAAAATCCAGCAGGCCCACCTGCACAAAAGCCAGCACATAGGCAGGCATGGCCAGCGGCAGCATCAGGCTCCAAGCAAAAAACCGCCGGAAAGGGAAATCACAGACAGCTGTGAGCCATGCAAGAGAAACGCCCAGCAGCAACACACCTGCCGTTACGCCCAGCATTAAAACAGCGGTGTTTTTAAGAACACGGGGCAAAACATATTCGGAAAGATGCTGCCAGACTTCTGGCTGCGGATGCAGAAAGGAAGACAACACCACCAGCAGGGGGATAAGGGTCAGTAAAGCGATCGGCAGCGTGTACAGCGACCCTTTAGAAAACAATTTTTGCATCATTAATAAAACCCAAATCCTGAACCACAGACCGTACTGCACGGAGAAAACCAAGAAAAATACGCAGATTCATCATGGCTCAGGTATTTATCCTAGATATCTGCTTAATCTTCAGTGAAGCGGGCCGTTCCATTTTTATGAAGTGAAACGGGCAAGACAGAAAATCTGCTTGCCCGTACTATGCAACGGCTCACGATCACTTACAAGGAACAAACCCCATTTGCGAGCCTGGTGTTATTTAATTGTAACGAAGATCCACTTAGCGATAACCGGCTCTGTCCATCAGACGGACCGCCGTTGATTGCAGCTCACCCGCTTTAGATACATTAATCACATTGGATTTAAACGGCCCCCAGCTTGCAACCAGAGGGGAAGCCTTAATTTTTGGATTAGCCGGGAATTCCATATCTTTATCTGCGTAAAGATTTTGCGCTTTATCTGATGACAGCCATTCAAGCAGCTTAATCGCACCTGCCTGATTTTTAGCATAACGCGTAACCCCCGCGCCAGACACATTCACATGCACGCCTTCAGCCTGCTGGTTTGCCCAGAAAATACTGACTGGTAAATTAGGCTGCGCCTCAATCAGGCGGCCAAAGTAATAAGTATTAGCAATACCCACATCACACTGGCCCGCTGCAATCGCTTTTAGCATGGCGGTATCGTCCTGGAACACATCGGTCGCTAGGTTATCTACCCAGCCACGGACGATTTTCTCGGTTTTAGGCTCGCCATACTGGGCAATCATCATGCCCACCAAAGACTGGTTGTACACTTTTTTAGATGTACGCAGGCACAGCTTGCCTTTCCACTTTGGATTTGCCAGATCTTCATAGCTGGATAAATCGGTGGCTTTTACTTTGTTCTTATTAAAGAACATCGTCCGGGCGCGTACCGACAGGCCATACCATTCGCCTTTGGGATCGCGTAAATGCGCTGGGATATTGTCATTTAAGGTATTGGATTGAATCGATTTCAACAGCCCCATTTTGGAAGCCTGCCACAAATTACCTGCATCCACGGTAATCAGGGCATCCGCCGAGGTGTTTTGCGCTTCTGCACGCAGACGCTCAAGTAAAGGGCCTTCTTTATCGGTAAGCAGCTTTACTTCAATGCCCGTTTCTTTCGTGAATGCATCCAGTAAAGGCTTTAAGAGCTGTTCATTGCGGGCCGAATACAAAGTTACGCTTTCAGCATGAGCAAGAGAGGTAGCAGCAAGCAGGGAGGCAAGTACAAGACGCTTCACGGGAAATCCTTCTTTAAAATGTAAACAACACCACAGATGATTAGAAACCATTCTCAATTCGCAGCAAGAATGACATAGACGCGCAAAGAAAGGAAGACACAAATCACTTAAAAGACGCGGCCTGAGCCAAGTTTTCGCCCTGTAACGGATCAAAACTTACACGTTTTCATCACACCGGCATGGGTTCAGCCGCCCCCAGCGCGATCTTTTCCTCACAATTTTAGGAAAAGCCCGCAAACCATGCCGAAAAAGATGCACTTTGATCAGGCCACAAAGCCCACGCCACAAGCGCTTCACAGCCCTCTGCTGGCTGCAAAACGGCTGAAGCAGGCCGGATAACCCTGCTCCAAACCCTTACTGTCATTCACTTTATCTATACGTTTAATTCAAATCATTTAGATATGTTAAATGATCAGTTCAGGCTACGCTGCAGACTTGCTGGCTCACCGGCTTAAAAGCGGTAGCAACTGATTGGCACTTCAAACACAAATTGATTTGCACTTTAAACACAAAGAATAATTACTACACCACGGGATATATATGAACTTACTCCAACAAAGCGCATTCGTTTTATCAATCGGCATGCTGTCGGGCTACTCTTTTGCTGCAGATGGCATGGCACTGGCGCAAAAAAACAATTGCTTGGCCTGTCACTCGGTGGACAAAAAAATAGTCGGCCCTTCTTATAAAGACGTCGCGCTTAAATATAAAGGCAATGCTGGCGCTTTAAATATGCTGATGACCAAAGTAAAAAATGGCGGCGGTGGCGTATGGGGATCAATGCCTATGCCCCCTAATCCACAAATTAATCCAGAAGATATGAAAACGATTGTGAGCTGGGTTTTAAAACAAAAATAAGCTGAAGCAATTCACAGCAGGCTATTTATCACAAGGCGCTCATTATGAAAAAAGATGAACATTCATTTTTCAGCAGAAGAACCCTTCTTAAAGGGGGGCTTGCCTCTGCCGTATCTGCAGGGCTGCTTTCCATTCCCAATAAAGCATGGGCACTGTCATTACTTGATCAAGGGTTTGAGAACGGGATAAGGGAATTAGTCCCCTATCCGCAAAAATACCCATTACTCAGAATAACCACCCGCCCCGTTCATTTAGAAACCCCTTTTTCTTATTTTGATCAGAGCCTGATTACGCCCAATAAAGCGGTATTTGTACGTTACCACCTTGCTAATCATCCGCTGAATATTGACGAAAGTGCGCATATTTTAAGCATTAAAGGAAATGTAAACCATCCGCTTAAACTCAGTATTGCAGACTTAAAACAGCGATTTAATCAGGTTTCATTTAATGTTGTACTGCAATGCGCAGGCAATGGCCGGGCCTTATTTTCACCCCGCGTGCCGGGTGCACAGCTCGGCAATGGCTCTATGGCCTGTTTTAAAGTCACAGGTGTTAGATTGGCCGATGTTTTAAAGGCAGCAGGTATTGGCCCAAATGCCAGGCAGATTAAATACCGAGGGCTGGACGAGCCTGCCTTGCCTGTTACACCCGCTTTTATTCGCGCCTTGGATATTGATAAAGCATTATCTGAGCATGTTTTAATTGCATGGGCCATGAATGGCGAGCCTCTGCCCATGCTGAATGGATTTCCTATTCGTTTAGTTGTGCCCGGCTATTTTGCCCCCTACTGGATGAAGCATCTTTCAGAAATAGAAGTGATCAACACCGAGTTTGATGGCTGGTTTGCAAAAGAAGCCTATATGGTTCCGGATACAGAAAACAATGGCATCGCCCCAAATACACCCATTAAAAACAAAATCCCGCTAACCAAACTCAAAGTTCGCTCATTCATTACCAATATCGAAAATGGCAAGAAAATAAAACTAAATAATGGTGAATTAACGCTGCGGGGAATTGCTTTTGACTGTGGCAGTGGTATTCGTGCTGTGGATTGCTCTGCCGATGGCGGGAAAACGTGGCTTCCAGCCGCGCTGGGCAAAAACATTGGCCACTATGCCTTCAGACCATGGATCATCACCTTGAAGCAATTAAAAAATGGCCCGGTTAATTTAATGGCAAGGGCAACCGCCAATAGTGGGGAAACACAACCATTAGAGCAGCCATGGAATCCTGGGGGCTATGCTCGCAATGTGGTTGAGCGCGTTCATGCGCAGCTTGAATCATGAGGTCAATCATGAAATATATTGGCCTGACCATCGCTTTGTTTACTTTTATCAACCCGGCATTGGCGCTAGAAATAAAACTCCCGGCCGAAACCAGCATGTATCCCGCCAATGCCAACCCGGCTTATGTAACAACACTGCAAAAATGCTTAATTTGCCACTCGGCCGATTACGCTTTATATCAACCCAATTTATCTGAAAAAGAGTGGTTTAAAATCACAGAAAAAATGCGTCTCTCCTTTAAAGCGCCCATTACTCAGCAGGAAGCATCACAGATAGCAGCCTATCTTTTTCAAACTCAACAAGATCGTGTCAGGCCCGCCAGGCAAAAATAATTCACAAGTGATGGAATAAAAATCCGGTGCCATACGTCCACCTTTGTAAGAGGCGCTTTGTATACCGCAAGGCCCTTTTCTTTTGACAGGATCTATATGAAGCACCCATTTCGTACCACCGCAGCCCAACTGTGTACAGCCCTTTTATCCCTGACTTGCAGCTCTGGTGTATGGGCCGCTGACATCAGCCCCGTAAAATTTGACAGCCAGATCCGTAACAATTCGCTGGCCCTAAGCCCAGATGAAAGCACGGCGGTCGTGTCTTATAGCGAGCGCCCAGAGCTACTTGTTTACGATCTTAAAAAAGGGGAGCTTCGCCAAACCTTGCCGGGTTATATCACGCCCAGAAATATTGTTTTCGCTCCGGACGGCAAATCGTTTTATGTCTCCGACAGCAGCCTTGGTGAAATCGTAAAAACAGACACCGCCACCCTGCAAATCCAATCACGCATGGCCGCCGGTCCTGGTGCCTTTGGCACGGCGATCAGCAAAGATGGCCAAAATTTATATCTGAATAACCAGGCCTCAAACACCGTCACCCGCTTTGATACCCGCAGCGGTTTAGCTCGCAGTGTGATCACCGGCTTTGCTCAACCACGCCAGGGTGTAAAGCTAAGCCCCGATGGCAGCAAACTCTATGTCACCAATTTTCTAGGCGACAAAGTCACTATTGTTGACACTAAGACCGACAAAATTGAAGGGGAAATCAAAGACTTCAGCAAGATTCGCGCAATTTCAATCAGCGCAGACGGCAAGACCCTGTTTGCAGCCAATAGCGGCACACACACTCTTGCGGTTGTCGATATTGCCATGCGGGAAATCAAAAACCTCGTTGCCGTTGGCCGCGAGCCTTACGGTGCAGCGCTCTCGCCGGATGGCCGTTTTATTTATGCAGGCAACCTAGCCGATCAGACAGTTTCGGTGGTTGATGTTGCCACTTTGCAGGTAGCTGCAACCATCACCGGCTTTAAGCAGCCGCGCCAGGCCATTGCATTTACCCGCGACGGCAAACTGGCCTATGTGCTCAATGAAGATCTCAGCATTGCCAAAGTTGACCGGGATAGCCAAAAAATTGTGCAGCACATCACGGCAGCCCCCAAAAACATCTCTGCCCCTCTTTAATAACGCAGATTGAGCAAAGCGGGCTTCGCCCCGCCCAGCCGACTGTTTCCACGCCCGATAACACAAAGGATTAATCCGCCATGCTTAAACGCGCCCTTTTACCTGCAGCCCTCATTTTGCTGAGTACCCACGCTTTTGCCTCCCCCGCAGAGGACAGCCGCGCACACTTTCAAAGCATCGCGTCTGGGGAAGTTGTACAGCTCATGCAAAGCTACACCGAGCAAGCCCAATTCAACTGGGTAGGTGGCCCTATTGATGGCCTTTATGCAGGCAAAACAGCCATCAGTACGGTATGGAGTAAATTTACCCAGGCGCAAGGCACGCAAAAAGTCAGCATAGAGAAACTGGAAGAGTCACTCAACCCCAAAGGGGCAACCGTCACGGCCAATGTTTTCTTTGAAGGCAAAGCCAAAATCAAAGTCCGCTATGTACTGACCTGGCGTGAAGGAAAAATCATCAATGAAACATGGCAAATTGATCCACAATTAAATTTTAACTAAGCGTATTCCATGCGGCTCGACGAGCACGAACTGCTAAATATGCTGCCCCGCCTGCGCAGATATGCGCGGGCGTTGGTGCGGCATAAGGAGGAGGCCGACGATCTGGTGCAAGACACACTAGAACGCGCATGGCTGAAATCCAGCCTGTGGCGAGGGGTTGCGGATATGCGCGGTTGGTTATTCAGCATCATGCATAATCTGCACGCAGATGGTGTACGCCGCCCGCGTATTCATACGGTTGAGCTGGATAACAACACCCCGGAAATCCCTATTGCCGCCCGGCAAGGAGAACAGCTGGCGATGCGTGATTTACAAGCGGCACTCAATCAACTGCCCGATGAGCAAAGAGAAGTATTATTACTGGTGGCGCTGGAAGAAATGGCTTACGCAGATATTGCTCAAACATTAAATATTCCTATCGGCACAGTGATGTCCCGGCTATCGCGAGGCCGTGAACGCTTACGCATCGTGCTGGAAACACAAGCTAAACCTATCCGCTTAAAAATCGTCAAATGAGCCCCCCGATGAATCCAACGCACGCGGTGACTGAAGCAGAACTCCATGCCAGTATTGATGGACAGCTTTCCTCAGAGAGGCAACTTGAAGTCGAGGCTTATCTGATAGCGCATCCAGAAGAAGCACGGCGCATGCAAAGCTATCAGGCGCAAAAACAAGCTTTGCGTGATTTATACAACCCCGTACTCAATGAAAAGCTATCCGCCCGCCTGCAATATGCCGCCAAAGCGCCAAGACAGTGGCATTTGCAAAGGATTGCCGCCGGCATCGTGATCGCAATCAGCAGCGCCGGATCCGCATGGGTGGCAAGAGGGATGGCCGATGAACACCTGCTACAAACCGCCTATATCCAGCCCTCTGACGGTGATGATGCACCCCATAAGCTGGCCGGTTTTGCTCAGCGTGCTGCCGTGGCCCATGTTGTTTACAGCCCAGACACCAATCGCCCCGTTGAAGTTGGCGCGGATCAAGAACAACAACTGGAAAACTGGTTATCACGGCGCTTAGGCTCCGCAATCAAGCCACCCAGCCTGCAATCTGTCGGCTATACCCTGATCGGCGGCAGGCTCCTGCCGGGCGAGCGTGGGCCCGTCGCCCAATTGATGTACCACGATGCATCTGGCAAAAGGCTCACGCTTTATGTTACCCAAGAAATCTCATCTCAAGCCAAGGCCATATCCGCTTTTCAATTTGGTCAGGACGGGCCGGTAAACGTGTTTTATTGGGTAGATAAAAACATGGGGTATGCAATTTCCAGCGGCGATGCACGGCCTGATTTATTGCGTGTAGCAAAAGCGGTTCATCAGCAAAAAATAATGATGTAAGCCCGCCTAAGCAGCAAACACTCAACGCCTGCCTTTGGCGGCATGCTCTCAAGCATCCCCAAAATAACACGTCGCCATTTATGCCCCCTTGCTGCAGGCAAATTTTTGGCTGGACAATCGTCCCGCTAACGCTTAATTTATCGCCCATTGAATACCGTAAAATATCAGCTCTGATCTCTGAGCCGCTTTAGCAAATGCTCAGTAAGCAATCACTCCCCTCACTGCCTTTAATCGAGTTTCTGCCATGCTCTGGTTTCGTAATATTCAGCTCTACCGTCTTAGCCCCGAACATGCCCTTTCGGCCGAATCGATCGCCGAATGCTTGATGAAAAAGCCATTTTTCCCCTGTGGCAGCCATGATTTGATGAGCCAAGGGTGGATTCCGCCTGCACCGCATGTGCCGGATGAGTTTATTTTTGCCCGCCAGGATATGGTTTTAGTTAGCTTAAAAACCGAAGAAAAAATCCTGCCTGCTGTAGTGGTCAAGCAGGAAGCGGAAGAGCGTATCCGCCATATTGAGGAAGAAGAAGCGCGCAAAGTGGGCCGCAAAGAGGCCAAAGATATTCGCGAACGCGTAGCAGAAGAACTACGCCCGCGCGCCTTTACCCGTATCAGCACCCACCGCGCCCTGATTGATTTAAAACTCAATTTAATTCTGGTCGATAGCGCCGCAGCCGCCAAAGCAGAAAACCTGCTGGTCAGCCTAAGGGACGCACTGGGCAGCCTGCCAACGCGATTGATTCAAACGCAAATCACCCCGCAAACCGCCATGACCAGCTGGCTAGAAAACGAAGTGCCGGTGCCCTTCGAGCTAGATGCCGATTGCGAATTGAAATTCCCAGGCGACGATGGCGCAATTGCCCGCTTTGTTCGCCAGGATTTACACAGCGATGAAGTCAAGCAGCATCTTGCTACCGGTAAGCTGGTCAGCAAAATGGGCATGGCGTGGAATGAGCGCATTGCTTTTCAGCTGACTGAAAAGCTAGAAATCAAGCGCATGAGCATGCTGGATGTATTAGAAGACGAGCTGAAAGACGCCGATGTGGATACGCAAGACGCGATGTTTGAATCAAGCTTTGCGCTGGCTACCGGTGAATTACGCCAGTTTATTCCTGAGCTGATCACTGCGCTGGGTGAAGAGCTGGCCAGCTAAGCACCCTGCCCAGACCCAAACGCCGCTCATTTAAAGAGCGGCGTTTTTTTTGTGCTTGAAATGAGCCAGGGCCTGAAACTGATCCGCCGCACTAAGAAGACCTTGAAACAAACCGAAAAATCACTTCATCGCGGCTCTTCTCTGCAAATCGCGATGCTCACATCTGAATCAAGCATTCAAACCTTTACGCCCCCGTTTTAAACTCAAGCACTTTGATCGTCAGGCAAGCGTTTGATTCGCAATCAAAAAGCCTCAAACACTAAAGCATATTCTCCCTCATTAGCATACTTCCCTGCCATTATCTGCCCCAGTTTCTTCCTACTCTTATCTTTATATTCCAAATAAATATATATAACTAATTTTATATTCTTTTTGGTAATTTTAAACACTCGTTATAGTGCTTACACCTTACTAAGAAAGCAATGCCATGCAAGCAAATCTCTTCCCCCTGATCGCCCTGCCCAACAGCCACTGCTGCTGCCGCT
The DNA here is from genome assembly GCF_900451195.1 of Iodobacter fluviatilis. Lineage (NCBI taxonomy): Bacteria > Pseudomonadati > Pseudomonadota > Betaproteobacteria > Neisseriales > Chitinibacteraceae > Iodobacter > Iodobacter fluviatilis. The sequence goes on along the minus strand of NZ_UGHR01000001.1, from coordinate 2,083,849 downwards.
CTCTTTAAACCTTATCCCTGCATAAAAAAATGCGCCTTGCTCAGACAAGGCGCAGGGACAAACTTTGCCTTTTTTCCAGCACTACAGATATGTACCGAGGATAGTATGTTTAAACCATTAGCCATCGCGCTGGCCATTAGCGCTGCTTTTCCCGCTATTGCAGCAGAAACCACACCCAATAAAGTAGAACGCGTGACCGTAACCGGCTCTAATATTCGCGTCAGCCAAAAAGCGGGTGCAACCGCTGTGCAAGTGATCAGCGCCAAAGAAATTGCCGCCAGTGGCAAAACCAGCGTCTCCGAAGTGATCCGCTCTATCTCTGCCAATAGCGGCAATAGCTATAACGAGCAATTTACCGGCAGCTTTTCGGCGGGCACCTCCGGCGTTTCCTTACGCGGGCTTGGCCAAAAAAACACCTTGGTGCTGATTAATGGCAAGCGCATCAGCAGCTATGCCACGGCACAAAACTTACAAGAAACCTTTGTTGATCTGAACAGCCTGCCTATGGCGGCCGTGCAAAGAATTGAAATCTTAAAAGACGGCGCATCGTCTGTTTACGGCTCGGATGCCGTGGCGGGCGTGGTTAATATTATTTTGTATTCAGAATTTAAAGGCACCGAGCTGAGCGCCGAGCTGGGCTCATCCACCGAAGGCACAGGACAAACCGAAAAGAACTTTTCGATCAAAACCGGCTTTGGTGATTTTAATGAAGACAACTTCAATGTCGTATTTTCTTTAGACGGGCAAAAGCGCGATCAGCTTGACCAAAGCGATGTGAGCTGGATGAAAGAAGGCGATTTCAGAAACCAATCGGGTGGCAGCCTAAACCGGGTGATCACCAATTACTATGATGGCGACCCGACCAAGCTACTGGGCGGCCCGCAAGGCCCTATCAAGCTTACTGATTACGGCAGCATTACAGACGGCAAAACCGGCCAAGTTTTGGCGTATAACAACGCCCCCTACAGCACGCTGATCCCAGGAATTGAGCGCTATCACGCCTTTGCCCGCGCCAATTTGCGGATTAACGATGATACGCAAGCCTATGCAGAATATTTATATGGTTTCTCTCGTGCCAACCTGACTTTTGCTGCTCCACTCACTGTTAGCAGCACTTTGCGCGCATGGAATAATCAAAAACAAGCTTTAGACACCATTAATAATAAATTGCCGGTAGGCCACCCCAACAACCCTGGCACCACGCCGCTGGATTTCACCGCCACGCTGTTTGATTTGGGTAAACGCCTGAAAACCGATGAAGTGACCCTGCATCGTGTTTTATCCGGTATCAAAGGCACGGCCTTGGGCTGGGATTGGGATGCATCGCTTGGCTATTCACAAAGCACGCTGGAAGAAACCGTACAGAATTTTGTAAACCGCTATGAATACGAAAAAGTATTAAAAGACGGCAGCTACAACTTTGCCGATCAATCCAAAAATAGCGAAGAAGTCCGTAACCGTCTGCGCCTCTCTACCCTGCGCCCGGCAAAATCGAGCTTGATTACTGCTGATATCAGCGCATCCTCTGCCGAATTGTTTGAGCTGCCTGCTGGCAGTGTAGGCTTTGCCACTGGCGCGCAGTTCCGTCAGGAAAAAATGGATTCGCGCACCTCCGATGCCGTGCTTTCAGGCACCGAGCTGCGCCCGGCGATTAATATTATCGATGGCGAACGCAAAGTCTCCGCCGTCTTTGCCGAGCTCAACATTCCAGTGATTAAAGACTTAAACGTCAACCTAGCGGCAAGAGCCGATCATTACAGCGATTTTGGCAATGCTTTCTCGCCTAAAGCCAGTGCCCGTTACCAAGCTGCAGACTGGCTGTTGCTGCGCGGCTCTGCATCCCGCGGCTTCCGTGCGCCTTCTTTGCCTGAGATCACCCAAAGCTCGGCCGTCAGCTACGGCGCTGTGGTTGATCCGCGTGATCCAATTGCACCAACCAAATCACGCGGCGTAACCAACATTATCGCCGCCAACAAAGATCTGCAGCCAGAGCGCTCGAACAACTTTAATCTGGGCTTTGTGCTCTCGCCAACAAACGACAGCAGCATTGGCCTTGATTACTACAACATTAAGCAAAGTGGCCTGATTGGCACGCAAAGTGGCGCGGATATTATCGCCAACGAAAGCCGTGATCCCAGCAAAATTGTGCGCGATGATAAGGGGCGCATCAGCACGCTTTATCGCCAGTACAGCAATATGGGCGATCGCGAAACATCGGGCATTGATCTAGATTTACGTCAGCGCTTTAACAGCAAAGACTATGGCAGCTTAAAACTGGGCAGCCAGATCAGCCATGTTTTAAGATTTGCCGAGCCGCTTTCCACTGGCGAGCCGCTCACCGATGGCGCAGGCAGCAATCAATTTGGCTCGATTCCAAAATGGCGCGCCGTCAGCGATGCCACATGGGACATTGGCGCATGGTCCACCACCCTGACATGGAGCTATGTTGGCGGCTACGATCAAGCTTCTGCCAGCGCCACCGACACCACCAAATATGTTGACTCATTCAACACCTTTGATCTGACCGCCAGTTGGAAACTGGCCAAAGACACCACGCTAACCGCCAAAGTCATCAACCTGAGCAATACCCGCCCACCGTGGGATTCTTCAACTGATTTCTTTGACCACACCCAAGCAGACCCGCGCGGCCGCTTTGCCTCGGCCAAGCTGACTTACAAATTCTAAAATAATCCTTTTCTGACTTAGCGCTAAATATATGCCCCGCATAATTTGCGGGGCATATAAAGCGTTAAACCTTTCAATATTTTACTTAAACCTTTCAACAACAAAACCCGGCCCCAGAGACCGGACGCCGCTCACTGACGGCGCTGGTTTTGCATCCCCTTAGAAGAAAGAGAGATTGAGGGTAATGCCATTCACTTAAAGTGTTGATTTTGCTTCCCGCTTAGGAAAAGGGGGATTAAGAGGGATTTGCCTTTGGCTTTTTTACTTTTAAGCCCAATATCAACTGCAAATCTCCCGCCACCCCTTACGCCGAACATCAATAAATCAATAACAAACCTGACGCAACAATAGCGCACGGTGGAAACATCCCATCAATCGGGTGTAGTATATCGGCATAAAACACATCAGGCCGCACCCCGCAAGGCACTTCAAGGGAGCGCGACCTTTTTATACACCTAAGATGGTGGCTTTTTTGCCGTTTTAGGGTGTCTACATCTTGTTATACGAATAAGGAGGCACAAGTAATGTTTGGTATTTTCGGCAAAGGATTATTAGGTAATCTGGTGGAGAGTTTTGTTGATAATGTTATCAGAGATACTGTGTATCCAATAAAAGGAAGTATTGTTTACTGTGATTTGGCCTTTGGCAATGCAGAACACTCCGGTATATATGTTGGGAATAATAAAATCGTTCATCTTGATGGCTCTGGCGATATTGAAATTGTTTCACCCAAGATATTTCTGGATAGATTAGGTGGATTTAATTCAGCTATAAGTATTTACGTTTCTTGTGATGGCGATTCACCTGTAGGTAGCAATAAGACCGCTAAAAGGGCTAAGGATATGGCCGGGAGTTGTAGGGATTACAATTTCATTTTAGATAATTGCCATCAGTTTACTTCGGGGTGTATATCTGGAGATTTTGAAAATTCAGATAACTTTCTGTGGATGCTAAAAGATACTGCAAAATCAGAACTCAATGCAAGCACATGGAGGGTCTGGGAAACTGTAGACGGGGAGTACGTCTAATGAAGCATATTGGTAGTTTTGGTGAATATGTAACACTGTCAGAATTGTTACGACGTGACATAGAAGCGTACCCAGCTATTTTAAAAAATCAAGAGGATTATGATATTACAGTCATAGTTAGTGCCTCGAAAGTTGTTAGATTACAAGTTAAAACAACTGAATTACAAAACAATAGTACAAACAACTCGGTTAAAGGAACTGACAAAAACTATGATTTTCTTGTCCTTGTTGTGATTGATAATGAGAATGTAAAATTTTACGTTATACCCAAAAAGAAGGTGGATGATATCAGGTTTAATTCTGTAGATTTATCGGTCTCTCGGAAAAATGGAAGCTCATATTGTGTTAAAAACTGCTTTAATGATTTTGAAAACAAGTGGGATCTAATTAAGTAATGAATTACAAATCGTATAACAATCACATGCACTCGGACAAAAAAAAGCGCCACTCGTTCCTCGCGCTGCTTTTTTCTGCCGGTGATGTGAAGCGTTAGCCGTCTTGTTGCGCATATGAACACATCTGACCAAATCTCCGCTACACAAGCCGCCGGCCATGAAGTTTGGTGTGCTGGCCCTTCTTCGGAGGAATCAGTGCGTGTTCTCGAAGCCACGCTTGGTGTAGTTCTTCCACCAAGCTACCGTCAGTTCTTGTTGAATACCGGCGCACTCGCAATTTACGACTCAACTATTTCTGGAGTAATCGACGACAACCCAACAGATACGCCAAGCGGTTCCCTATACGGCGAGACCTGTCGTTACAGGGAAGACCATAACTTGCCGGAACACTTGCTCGTTATTCAGCCAGATGAAGAGGCTCCATACTGTCTGGATTCATCTGCTGTGGGTAAGAACGGCGAGTTTCCGGTCGTATGCTTCGAGCTTGCTTCACGCCATTCCGGCGTAGTTGCGCCTTCGTTCAGTGAGTGGCTTGAAAAGTTCTTCTTTCAATGGGCGAGCTGACGGCTAACATGGCGCTCAACCTCGCTCCTTTCAGTCGCTGGACGCTGCGCGATAAAGCCGCGCAGCGCCGGTTAGCTCTACGTTGGGCGTCAAAACATGCCAAGCACTGAAGCACCTTCTTTGATTGCGTGGTGGGGAGCGGGTCTCTCCACACTCCTTGCCATAGTTAAGCTTTGGGAGCTGTGGCGTGATCGCTTCCGCCTCGAAGTCGGGTACAACTTTGCAGAGAATATAGAGATCGGAAACACCATCCTGATACGCAACCTCTCCGGAAAACCGATAATCCTTTCGTTCTGTGAGGTTCTCTACGGCTCCGGTTACTGGCCTCGCCGGAAGTTTGAAGATGTCGCTTATCCAGATCACGATTCAGGCGATCGAAGAATTGAACCCCATTCAACTCTCGAGTTGCATTTCGATGAGCATGACTATTTCTCATGGGGGCATAAAGCGTTAAAGGGAAGAAAGATTTTTATCCGTCTTCACATCGCTGGTCGAAAGCCAATCCTCAAAAAGGTATATCCATGAAGACGCCCAACACCGCAATCCACCGGACCTCCGGCAAGCTGCGCTTGCCTGCGTCCGGTGATTTACAACGTTAGGCATCAAATGGAAATGTCACTGCTACGCAAGGCACTTGAATATAAATGCTGGGCCGATCGAAGAACGCTGAATGCGGTGGGAGCACTTGATCCCGTCCAAGGCGGCACATCTCTCGCGTTTGCTCGACAACAACTCAATCACATGGTGAGAGTAGAAGAGAATTTCAGGGCGCGGCTCCAATCGAAAACTATTCCGCACATATCTACAAACACCGAAGTAATACCTGAGCTCCAAGAACTTGATCAACGACTGACAACCTCAAATGAGTGGTTGGCAATCTATGCTGTGGGACTGCAAACAATACAGATTCACCAGACACTGAACTTCACATTTGTCGATGGCTTGCGGGGATCAATGACACCAGCAGAAATTCTGTTTCATATAGTCAATCATGGAACATATCATCGTGGGGCCATCGGCCATGCGCTCGATCTGGCCCGCGCAAAGCGGCCCGCCGATACCTACACCGTATTCATTCACGCACTCGAGCCACAGCGCCGTGATGCCTAACCCATTACTCAACCGGACCCGAAACGGCAAGCTGTCGCGGGCCGGCTGGCTAAAACGTTAGTGTTCACAAGAAATGGTAACGAACTCGATTGCTAAAATCATTGAAACAACAGCTACACGGTTATCTATGCAGGCTGGCGCTCAGCTAGGCACTAAAACCTCGCCAGTTGAGGCTATTATTGCGAATTACGGCAACTTTTATACTTCCCTTGCTTACGCTGGTTTCTTCTTCCCAACCATTCGCTTAGTTAAGGGCATACCGTTTGCTACTTTTCCTACATCAGAAACAGAAATATCCATTGATTGCGTTCATGTTGATTTATTGCATCACACTACAGCGGCAGGTAATGAACCAGAAATTATTAATGCTTTAGGGCTTTGCCTTACTCAAATCTGGAGTCAAAATCTGATTGCAAGCTCAATCCTAGGCAAGTTCGTTTATGAGAGTTCGGAGGGTTGCGCTGTTATTTATCAACCCTAACCCATCATTCAAGCGGGACGCGCTAAAGCGCGCCCCTTAATTCAAACGCTAGGGTTTTAGGAATTGAAATGAAAAAATGGAAGATATTTTTATTGGCGCAATTACTACCTGCTCTAAGTTTCGCCACCACGACTGCGGCACCGAATAATGCTGCGACAACAGGGCTAGGCAAAGTAATCGGCATGGCCTTATTTGGTTACATAGTAATGAAGGTTATGAATCGCAACAAAGAAGAAAACGAAGACCGCCCACGTGGCACACGTAAAATCCTCGTTGGTGTTTTGGCGCTAGTAATTTTGGCGGCAATTTTTCACTAATCACGGTGCCTTTGCCCCCCTAACAAGTCATTCAACAGGACTGGCTGGAACGTATAGCATTTCTTTCTAAATGCAGCGTTCAGCCCATCAGGTTAATTTCAACGTTAGGTCTCTTCGAGATGTAACCTCACCCGGGTCAGCGTCCAAAGCCTGCCTTGGCGCTTCATTCCTGCACACCGATCATTGACTGAAGAACTGAGAAATCGAAATGAATCAAGAGAAATCCGATGAATACCAAAAGGCCGAAGGCAAGATGGCATTGGTCATCTTTGTAGTTTTCTGCGTATGGGGCGGTACGTACCTCTTCTTCGTGCGTCCTTTGCTGAACGAATTCCTCGGCGAACACAAAGTAGCAAGCTATCCGGCCATACTGCATTTGATCCCGATTCTTGGCCCTGTAATTATTCTGGCCATGCTCTTGGGCCGCGCGCTTCCCTCGAAACATTGAGACGCGAGACAACACCGCGGCCAGCGAAAGGCTCGAGGTGCAGGGACCGCGTATTGCGGACGGCTTGCGCAATCGGATCAGTCCGCGAGAATGCTGCGGTGGGGCAGCGCTGCTGCTCACGGTTTCGTGCCGCCCGCGCAAACTCAATAGCACAAATAGCCTCCGTCATCGTTGCGCTATTTATGCTCCTTGGTATTCCAATCGGCACGCTCATCGGCATATATCTACTTCGTAATTCACGCTGGGAAAAACAGCTTTGCAACAAGGGCGAAGCTTAACTCATCGGTCAAGCAAGTCTGACCAGAACGTATGGACTTTTGATCCAATTGCAGCGTAGACCCGCTGCTGTGTTTAACCTTAAGTTTCAGGCATAGGTCTTCTTTTGGCTTTCGCCGGATCAGCACCAGATCAATGCTGATCAAATGCTTGTCGCTCTTAAAAGCGGGCTGAAAAACGCTTGGCCATTTTGTGAAGTTGCCTTTCCATGCCGCTAGATCGGCCGGCGGCGCTGGGCGAGCATGGCCCATGCAGCTCACAGTGCACTGAGTCCTGAACGCTTTCTATCAGCAGACTTGCCTGCGGTGTGCGCTTAAATCAAACTTTAGCAATCTGAAGGAATTCTACGTGAAAGTTGAGTTAGCCGATCCCGAGTCTTCAGAAGCTCAGCAGCTTTTGTCCAGCCTCTCTCAAACGCTACAGCAGATCACGGGCAGCAGCGGTACGGCGTCATTCTATCTAAGCGACGTTAAGGTTGAAGGAGCTTGCTTCGCCATTTGCCGCTTATCCACCGGCGTTCCGGTTGCATGCGGCGCTCTTCGTCCGCTGCAGCCTAGTGTGGCCGAGCTTAAGCGCATGTTTGCTATGCCAGGCTCTAAAAGTGCAGGCAGCGCTGTTCTCGCGTTTCTTGAGCAAATGGCAAGTGAGTTTGGCTATGGCGAGATTTGGCTGGAAACGCGAAGGGTTAATCAGCGGGCTGTTTCGTTCTATGAGCGTCATGGCTACCGCCCAATCCCCAACTTCGGCCGCTACATCGGCAGAGCCGAAGCCATCTGCCTTGGCAAGCGGCTGCCTTTCGCGCCTTTGTTGGCAGAGCCACCACAGCCTGCCACCCAATCTGCCCAAGGGGCGTCTTATGGCAAGCCACAAAGCGGTCCTTATGCCTGAGTTTTTTCCCACTTAAGCCATTAGCAATTTGAATATAGGTAGAAAAAATGAAAATTCTGTCGTTTCTGTTAAGCCTTTTTATCCTCGCCTCTTGTGCATCGACTGATACAAGACCCAAGCAATATTTAGTCAGCCACATCATGTGCACCACTGAACAAGAGGCCAATCAAGCACTCCTGCGCGTGCAGGCCGCAGAGCCATTCGAGGATGTGGCTAAAGCCATGTCGACCGACCCGGGTACAAAAAACAAGGGCGGGCGAATCGCCCAGTGGTCCGCCGCAGATGCCTTTTCTGCAAATTTTGCAAATGAGGTAAAGCAGCTGAATATTGGCCAGATATCAGCGAAGCCCGTTAAAACGGAATTTGGCTGGCATATAGTAAGGGTGGACGCCATTCAGTAAGCTTATATGTGTGCCCATCGCAAGCCGCGAGCAAAATCTAACAGATCCGGCGGCCCACTTTCCTGAATGGGCCGCATTATTGAACACAGTAATGAGCAGGTGATCCTGGATTTGCCATCATCAAATACAAGAGATCCTTCTTTTACTTTCGGCCACAAGATAATTTAAACCAGAGTCAAACCAAGCAGAATCAGCACACATTTACAGCTTTTAACTTAACCATCAATTTGAATAATATATTCACTGTGTAAACCAATAAAAAACAATGTTTAATCAAACAATAGTGCCGCACAAATAAATAAGATCACTTTCCAAACCATTCAATTCTTTATCTTAAAAATCAACAAAACCAGCAATAAAAATAACAAACCATTTTTTATTAAAACCGACCCTCTGCAAGCCACACGGCAAGCTCCGCCTCTCCAAGCTTTTTACAGCTCTAAACACGTTTTTCAGGGCTTATCTCCTTACAAGATGCCGAAGCGGTGTATTGTCGGGATGCTTTTCATCACGGCATTTGTTTTTTTGCAGCATCAACCAAAGTGCACAATTTTACTTAAATAGCCTGCTTCATATAGAATCGCGAAGTATTAAAAGCCGTTGCGGGTGATTACATAAAATTGTAATCGAAAACCCATATACAGCTGATTATCAATATTGTGATTAATCTGGATTATTAATCGTCATTAGTTAATAAAAAAACGACCCTTCACATGGCATCGAGCCTATTTTGAATATTCTGTCTATTTATCGCCCGGCTGATTTACCCCGTATCGCAGCCCTCAGTTGTTTGCTCTTTTTATCCACCCAGCTGACCCTGGTGTACCTGAGCTTTGATGGCAATGCCTCTGTTTTCTGGATTCCATGCGGATTTGGCTTAGCTATTTTATTAATCAAGGGGCAAAAATACTGGCCTGTGCTGTTTATCGGCGCGCTGGCCAGCGATTTGTACCGGGGCACACCTGCACTGGCCTCGTTCATTATTGCGATCACCATCTTGCTTGAGGCCTCGTTGATTGCGGTGCTGCTGAATAAATTAAGAATAAAAAACACCTCATTCAGCCCCCTGCTTGGCCATAGCCGTGATTATATTTATTTACTACTGATTGCCGCCCCCTGTGCTTTATTAGGAGCATTCAGTGGCGCGAGCACGCTCTGGTTAAATGGGCTGATCGAGTCACATCAGCTTTTCAGCAGCATGCTGAACTGGTGGCTGGGTGATGTGCTGGGCATTGCTACCATCTGCCCCCTGCTTTTGGTATGGCAACAGCGTGCCAGCATGTGGCACAAGCGCAAAATTGAAGCATCCCTTTGTTTTGGCCTGGCCTTTTTGCTGGGGCAAATTGTTTTTGCAGGCTGGTGGGGCACCGCGCTGGGCCATATTGCTCAGTCTTACTGGGCTTTTCTGTTTGTGATTTGGGCCGCCACGCGCTTTGGCCGTCATGGCAGCTTATTGCTGGTTGTGATGACCACCACGCAGGCCTTATTTGGCGCGTTGCACGGCATTGGTTTTTTTGCTGCCGATCAGTCCCAGCACAGTTTTCTTAATGTCTGGCTCTATGCCATGGTGCTGAACCTTGTAGGCGTATTGCTGGCCTTGCTGATTAATGAACGCAAACATGCTGAAGCACTGGCGCAAGAAAGCGAACAGCGCCACCGCACTTTAGTGGAGTGGTCACCGGAAGCCATTGCCGTACACCGCCGCGGTACGCTGATTTATATGAACCCGGCCGCCATTGCGCTGGCTGGTGCCAGAGATGCACAAGCGCTGATCGGCCAATCTTTGTTTAATCTGGTTCACCCCGATTATCACCAGACAGTACAAAACCGCTCCAAGCTTATTTCTGATGGCGGCGTGGCCGAGCGCATGATCGAAATCAAGCTGATTCGCCCTGATGGTGGGGTGGTTGATATCGAAGTACAGAGCACTTTAATCACCCTCGATGGCGAGCCCGCTATCCATGCGCTCATCCGGGATATTACCCAAAGAAAACAAGCTAGCCAGTACGAGCAATTTCGCAACCGAACACTAGAAGTATTAGCCAGCGGCGCGCCTCTTTTACAGCAGCTAACAACGCTGGCTCTTGGGGTAGAGCAGCTTTATCCCGCTATCAAATGCAGCATTTTATTGCTGGACCAAGAAGGCCAGCATCTGCGGCATGGCGCGGCCCCTAGCCTGCCTGATTTTTACAATGAAGCCATTGATGGGGTCGCCATAGGAATCGGGGTGGGCGCCTGCGGTACAGCGGCATTTACAGGGCAGCGCGTGATTACCGCAGATATCGCCACCCATCCTTTCTGGGATCAATATAAGCAGCTTGCATCAGATGCAGGCCTTGCCTCATGCTGGTCTCAACCCATTATTGCCTCCAATCACCAAGTGCTGGGCACTTTTGCCATTTACCATGCGATCGTCCACTCTCCTAACCCTCATGACATCAGGATCATTGAGCAATCGGCTCATTTAGCCAGCATCGCCATTGAAAGAAACATCGTTGCCGAGAAGCTCAGAGCCAGCGAAGCACACTATCGCTTACTCACCGAAAATGTATCAGACGTGGCATGGCGGCAGGATATCAATAACAACTACACCTATATCAGCCCGGCAGATGAATTACTGAGGGGCTATCAGTCTCACGAGGTGGTGGGCCATCACATTTTTGAGCATCTCACCCCGGATGGGATCGCTTTTATCAAACAAAAAAGAAAGCAGAGGCAAGGGGAAGAAAACAAAGGCATTCAAACCGGCCCTTACACATTAGAGATTCAGCAGCGGTGTAAAGACGGGCGGCTGATCTGGACCGAAATCCTTTCCACCCCAGAGCGGAATGCGCAAGGCCAGATTACCGGCTATTACGGCATCACCCGGGATATTACCCAGCGCAAGCAGGATGAAGCCGAGCTACGCATCGCAGCGATTGCCTTTCAGTCACAAGAAGGAATGTTTGTGACCGATGTAAACTGGCGCATCTTGCGGGTAAACCATGCGTTTACCACCATCACGGGCTACAGCCTGCAAGATGCACTGGGGCAAACGCCCATCATGCTCACCTCTTTACGCCATAAAGCCGCCTTTTACAGTGATATGACCCATCGCATCCGACAAAAAGGCACATGGCAGGGGGAAATCTGGAACAAACGCAAAAATGGCGAGATCTTCCCTGCCTGGCTGATTCTGACCGAAGTTAAAGCTGAAAATGGCGAAGTCACCCACTATGTGGCCACCCTTACCGACATTACTTCGCGCAAAGCCGCAGAAGAACAAATCCAGAGTTTAGCTTTTTATGACCCACTCACCGCCCTGCCCAACCGCCGCCTGCTGATGGACAGGCTGGCCCAAGCCATGACGCTGGGCGCACGGCATGAAAGCAAAGGTGCCTTGCTTTTTATTGATCTGGATAATTTTAAAATACTGAATGACACCCTCGGGCACGATAAAGGGGATCTCTTGTTGGTGGAAGTAGCCAAGCGGCTTTCTGCCAGTACCCGCCAGGGCGATACCGTGGCAAGGCTGGGCGGCGATGAGTTTGTGGTCATGCTGGAAGATCTGAGCATCAATGCACTCGAAGCCGCCACAGAGGCAGAAGCCGTCGGTGAAAAAATCCTTAGTACGCTCAATCAGATTTACCAGCTTGCCGGTTACAGCCACCACAGCACGCCCAGCGTAGGCATCACGCTGTTTGGCGAACAAGCCGAAAGCATAGACGAGCCATTAAAACGCGCCGATCTGGCCATGTATCAGGCAAAGGCTGCGGGGCGCAACACCCTGAGATTTTTTGATCCGCAAATGCAGGCCGATGTTACCCACCGGGTAGCACTGGAAACGGGTTTAAGAGATGCACTGGAGTGTCAGCAATTTACGCTGTTTTATCAGGCGCAAGTGAAAGGCACAGGGCAGCTTACCGGCGTTGAGGCACTGGTACGCTGGCGTCATCCTCAGCAAGGCATGATCTCCCCCACAAAATTTATCCCCTTAGCTGAAGAAAGCGGCTTAATTCTGGCGCTGGGCCACTGGGTGCTATCAGCCGCCTGCAAGCAACTTGCCCGCTGGGCCAAATCGCCTGAAATGAGCCACCTCACCATCGCCGTTAACGTCAGCCCGCGCCAGTTTCATCAGGCCGATTTTGTTGAGCAGGTACTCAATATTCTTGCACGCACGGGGGCCAGTGCGCAGCAGCTCAAGCTTGAGCTCACCGAAAGCGTGCTGATTGCCAATGTAGAAGATGTCATTCTTAAAATGAGTATTTTGAAACAGCAAGGCGTGGGTTTTTCGATTGATGACTTTGGCACTGGCTACTCCTCGCTCTCTTACTTAAAACGCCTGCCGCTGGACCAGCTCAAAATTGATCAGAGCTTTATCCGCGACATTCTGACCGACAGCAACGATGCCGCCATCGCCAAAATGGTGATTGTGCTGGCCGACAGTTTAGGGCTGAGTGTGATTGCCGAAGGCGTAGAAACCGAAGCCCAGCGCAATTTTCTGGCCAGCCAAGGCTGCCTGTGCTATCAGGGCTACCTATTCAGCAGCCCTCTTTCCTTACACGATTTTGAGGCTTACGCCCTTTCAGAACTGGTCGAGCATTAATATGCCCATTCAACATCTCAGCCACCTCACTTTTATCGTTAAAGACCTCGATCGCATGGCGCAGTTTTTATGTGAGGGCCTTGGCGCAATTGAAATCTACGACAGTCAGAGCCAGCACTTCTCGCTTTCGCATGAAAAATTTTTCAGCCTTGGCAGCCTATGGATTGCCGCCATGCAGGGCGATCCACCAGCAGAGCGCAACTATCAGCATGTGGCGTTTAAAATTGCAGAACACGAGCTGGCAGACTACCAGGCTAGGCTTGAAGCCCTAGGTGTCGAAATCAAACCACCCCGCCCCAGGGTAGAAGGCGAAGGACAATCGCTCTACTTCTACGATTTTGATAACCACCTGTTTGAGCTGCATACAGGCACGCTGGAACAGAGGCTGGCGCGCTATAGCAGAGATAAAGCCTAGGACAAGTAAGCGCCCCTTGCGGCAACTCCCCACTACGCTACTCATCGCGGCTTGTGTAGCATGAGTAGCTCCTGAAGCCGGAGTTGATTCAATGAATAAACCATTCATCGCTACACTCATCGTCTTAATGATTGCACCTGCGTGGGCTAGGCAGCCCGTTGCCACGGGTTATGGTGGCGCGGTGGCGACCATTTCCGACCCTGCCAGCCAAGCCGCGATGCGCATTTTAAATGCAGGGGGTAATGCCATTGACGCCGCCGTTGCAGCCGCGGCCACGCTGGGTGTGACCGATCCATTTAGCTGCGGCATTGGTGGCGGCGGCTTTATGCTGATTTACTCTGCCAAAGATAAAAAAATCATCAGCATTGATTCCCGCGAAACGGCTCCCGCCTACTTCAATCCGCAGGTGTACCAAAAAAACGGCAAAGAAATGGAGTGGGATGATGTGGTGCCCACCGGCATCTCTGTTGGTGTGCCGGGCACGGTGCGTGGCTGGCATGAGGCGCTGGCGCGCTATGGCTCTATGGATATGGCGCGGGTATTGCAGCCCGCCATTCAGGTGGCTGACTCCGGTTTTAAAATCAGCCCTAATTTCTATCGCATTAATCAAATCAATGAAGCCAAATTTGCCCGTTTCAGCTCAACATCGGCATTGTATTTAAAAGACGGTAAAGCCCTGCCTGTTGGCACGAGCTTTCGCAACCCCGATTTAGCCGCCACCTATCGCGCCATCAGCAAAGGCGGTGTGAAAGCCTTTTACGAGGGACCACTGGCCAAGCAAATTGTGCAAGCAGTGAATATGCCGCCCGTGAATTCAGGCGTTTCTGTGATGACAGGGCAAATGACACTGGCTGATTTAAAAGACTATGAAGCAAGGCTGCGCCAGCCTGTTCACTCTACCTACCGGGGTTTGGATTTATACGGCATGGCCATGCCTTCATCCGGCGGCATTGCCATTGCCGAGGCTTTAAACATCTTAGAAGGCTTTGATCTTAAAACCATGCCCAAGGCGCAAGTTGAGCATCTGTATATGGAAGCCGCCAAGCTGGCTTTTGCCGATCGTAACGCCTATGTGGCCGACGGGGAATATACCGATGTGCCTAAAACCGGCCTGCTATCCAAAGCCTATGCGGCAGAGCGCGCCAAGCTGATCGATCTGAAACAAAGTCACGGCAAAGCCAGCGCTGGTGATCCGTTTTTATTTCAAGACGATCAATCCCGCCCACTGCGCCCTAAAGCCAGCCTCAGCACCGAGCCCGCACACACCACGCACCTGACGGTTAGCGATAAGGAAGGCAATATCGTTGCCTATACCTTTACCATTGAAGACTGGGGTGGCAGCGGCATTGTGGTGCCCGGCAAGGGATTCTTGCTAAATAATGAAATGACCGATTTTGAGTTCAGCGGCCCGCACCCGAACATCCCCGAAGCAGGCAAACGCCCGCGCTCCAGCATGTCGCCTACCCTTGCCTTTAAAAATGGTAAGCCGGTATTTAGCATCGGCTCGCCTGGCGGCTCCACCATTATCACCACTGTTTTACAAACCATCGTCAACCATATTGACCTTGGCATGCCACTGGGCGATGCACTGGCCGCACCCCGCCTCAGCCAAAGAAATGGCGACAAAACTGAAGTGGAAACGCTGCTGCAATTTACAGGTAGCCCTCAGGCCAAGGCGCTGGAGCAATATGGACATCAATGGAGTGAAACCGATGAAATTGGTGCCGCCAACGGTCTGCAGTTTAATGCTGATGGCAGCACGACAGCGGTAAGCGAACCATTACGCCACGGCGGTGGTAGCGCCATGGTACAAAAGCCACAGTGATTTAAACAGACACTTCAGCTTAAAACTGAGGGTACAAAATCACGCCCCCTCAATCCCACAGAGGGCACAGAGTTTCACAAAGAAAACAAGAGATTTGCTGCTTTTCTCTGTGAAACTCTGTGTTCTCGTTTTGCTCTGTGGTTCAAGGTGTAGCTCTCTGGCAAGGCAGATTTGTAGAATGGGTGGAGCCGTGAGGCGATACCCATCCTACGAAACTATAAAAGCCTTACCCTCTTACAGGGGCTGAATACTCAACTTAGCAAATAGATTACGATCGCGGCTAACATCAGGGTTGCCTGTAGTCAGTAATTTATCACCGTAAAAATCGAATTAGCCCCCGCCATAAAACACAGCGCCTGCATGGCTTCTGGCATTTGCTGGCGGCCAGCAGAAAGGCGCACAAAAGATTTAGGCATGGTAATCCGTGCTACGGCAATCATACGCACGAACTCTGTCCAATCTATCGCCTCACCTTCTTCCAACGGCGTGCCTTCGATTTTCACCAAATTATTAATCGGTACTGAATCAGGCTGAGGCTCGAGATTAGCCAGCTGAGCAATCAGGCCAACGCGATCCAGCCTTGTTTCACCCAAGCCCACAATCCCGCCACTACAGACGTTCAAACCCGCCTTACGCACCTTACCCAAGGTATCCAAGCGATCCTGATAGCTATGGCTGGTCACAATATTGGCGTAATTTTCTGGCGAGGTATCAAGATTATGATTGTAATAATCTAAACCTGAATCACGTAACTCTTCTGCCTGGCCTTCTTTGAGCATGCCAAATGTTGCACAGGTTTCTAAACCCAGCGCTTTCACCCCGGCAATCATTTTTTTCACTTCAACTAAATCTTTGGTCTTTGGGCCGCGCCATGCCGCGCCCATACAGAAACGCGATGCGCCATTTTCTTTAGCAATGCGTGCCACATCGATCACTTCATCGGCGTTCATCAGCACTTCTTTTTCCAGACCCGTATCGTACCTGGCCGATTGCGAGCAATAACCACAGTCTTCTGAGCAGCCACCGGTTTTCACTGAAAGCAAGGTAGATAGCTGTACCTTATTGGCATCAAAGTGCTGACGATGCACTGTCTGCGCCTGAAAAACCAGATCATTAAAAGGCAAGTCAAAAAGAGCGGCAACCGCCTCCAAAGAGTAAGCACCACTTTCCGGATGTGGCGTTAAACGTTTAAATTCAATGGGATGGGCTTGTTGTGCTTGAGGCATCGTCATGGGCATAGACATCCAAATGTGGCCTTGGATCCGCACAGGAAGCTGGCAATTTCCAAGGTAAAACGCATAATCAAGCTGTGATTGTCTGAATCGGGAGCTCAGTTGTCAAATTTTATCTTTAATTTTTTGAACAACTGTACGCCGCCCTGTCGCTGCGTGCTTTGCGCGGCCAGCTGTAAAAACAGCGCGCTTTGCCCTGACTGCCTGAGCCACTTACCCTATTTAACTCAGGCGCTTTGCCCTCAATGTGCCCTGCCTGCACATGATGGCTGCCTGTGCGCAGCCTGCTTGAATCATCCACCTGCATTTGATTTTAGCTTTGCAGCTTTTACCTATACCCCGCCGATCACACAGCTGATTATTGCCGCAAAGTTTTCCGGCCATTGGTCGCTTCTGCCAACGCTGGGGCAATTACTACTGGACCAAGTCTCTGCCGCACCGCGCCCCCATTTTATCATTCCACTCCCTTTGCACCCTAAGCGGCTAAAAGAGCGGGGCTATAACCAGGCATTTGAGCTGGCAAAGCCCATTACCCGACAACTACAGCTAGATCTGCGGCCTGACCTGCTGGAGCGCCGCATCAATACCGAGCATCAAGCCCGCTTGTCACAAGCAGAGCGCCATAAAAATATGCAAAAAGCGTTTTATACCCGTCACAATCTGGATGGAAAACATGTGGTACTTATTGATGATGTGATGACCTCAGGCTCCAGCCTGCATGCGGCGGCGGCTTGTTTAAAAAAAGCAGGCGCTGCCCGCGTGGATAATTGGGTATTAGCCAGAGCGATCTAAACACCACCCTGACGCTGATAGCTGCGAATAATTTTGCTCATTTCTCCACGTGCAGAAAGTTCTGCTATGCCTTTATTTATCTCATTGATTAATTTCTGCCCATCCGGGTGTGCTTTACTGACTGCAAAATACAGCAAGTATTTTTCTGTACCTGGCAAAGGTTTAATTTGGTAAGCACTCTTTTTTAAATCAAACAAACCCAAATTGGCCAAGCCCCAGAAAACTTCCTGCATATCCACCACTACATCGCAGTGAGCTCTGTCTATTTTCTTTAATAAACTTTGATAATCATAAGCACCCCGATCAATTCTATTCTCTGGCAAACGAATATAAGGTGTCGCACTCCCATGAACAGCACATGTTTTTAAATGAGCCAAGTCAGTTAATCTATTTACAGGAGGCGTTTTATAACGGCTGCGGGCATACAAATATGAAGGCGTCAGGCTGTGATAACTTTTTGAAAAAAAGAATTTTTTCTCACGCTCCGCTGTTTTAAATACCGACATCGCCACATCAAAGCGATGATGTGATTCAACCTCATACATACAACGCGCCCATGGAATCAAAGCAATGTCAGGCTTTTCATCTGATTGAAAAACATGATGAATCACTGCAGCAGAAATACCCTCCACATCTGCATGGCGGTTTAACTGATAAGACATGGGTGGCCAGTGGCTATCCCCGCCACAAACCTGAACCGGTATTGCGGCGGCAGAAATAGAAAAGCCCAAAAAAAGTAAAAAACTCAACAACTTCATTGTTTCACCGCCCATATAAATGAAGCATAGCCTCGCCGAGGATATTTACACATTACTTTACAAAAAACATTTGATTTGACGCTAAAAATGATTGCCTTATATTTAATCCGGCACATCGAAAATTACCTGAAAATATTTTCTATAAGCAGGACTACTTACGCCATCTAAATTAAGCCAGCCATTAAATTATGAATAATTTTCATTTGAGCGTTTTATTCAAAATAAACACTTACTTAGCTATTGTTCTTTAAATAGAGCGCAATAAGTTCCCTTGCATTTGCGTAAATTGTTACGGCCTTAATCGTGTAATAGTGACATGTGCATTATGGATTTGATCGTTAAAATGACGTCAACATTCAGATGACATGAGGCTGCAGGTACGCCCTGCCAGCACATGCGCCACAAAGAGGAAACACTATGCAAAACCAGATCATTAATCCACGTGAAGTTCGTCAGCAGCTCGGCATGAACCAGCAAGAATTCTGGAGCAAAATTGGCGTAACGCAAAGTGGCGGCTCGCGCTATGAAAGTGGCCGTAATATGCCGCGTCCGGTTCGTGAGCTGCTGCGCGTTGTTCATGTTGAGCAAATCGACTTAGAACGCATCAACCGCGAAGACTACCAAATCATTCAACACCTGCGCGAAGAACGCGTAGAGCTGTACAACACACTGCGTGCAGCGGCACAAGCTCACAGCGAAGAAAAGCCGCGTCAGCATTCTGCCTCCAACCACTTACAGGCTTAATTTCACTTCTAGCCCAAGCCCAGTGATCCGCTGGGCTAATTCCTGCATCCATATTGCAGGTGCTGCGGCTAGGCGGCCTGCTTCTGCCTGCATTGAAGGCCGCGCCAACCCATAGAGCAACACACCTTTTATTTTGACGCCTGCAGCAATGCTTTCCTGCAAAAAATCTAGGTAGCCTTGTAATTGCGCCTCATCGGGCAAAGCGCCATCCATTTCAAACATACAGGTTTGAATCCATGTAGGACAATATTTGGCTGCCAGCATTAAACGCCGTGCAACTTGCGTGCGCTTATGCGAGATCTGATTTACCACTGAAAATCCGTCTTCCGGCGCGCGATCCAGCTTAAACCACACTTCTCCACCTGACTCACTCATCAGGCTCAATGCTTCCTGCACTTGCTTGCGGTCTAACTGACTGCCATTGGTAATCAGTACCAGCTTAATTTTCCCTGCCAGATCAAAATCACGAAGAACAGCCATCACCCGCTCTGCGCAGGCTAAAAACTGCAAGCTACTCGTGGGCTCGCCATTTCCGGAAAACGCAACATCATTCAAGCGTCTGGCCTCAGGCGGGACTCGGGTCTGCATAAAATCGCCCTGCACAATATCGTGCAGCAGATGGCGCAACTCGGCCTCCATTAAATCCAAATCCAGCTCTGGCGCACCACCCCGCTTTAAATCCGGCACCTGACAGTACACGCAGCGCCAGTTGCAGGCGTTATTCGGATTAAGATTAATCCCAACAGAAACCCCCCCTGCACGCCGCGAAACGACGGGGTAAACATAAACACAGCCGGCGCTATCCCGGCTGTGGTCAATCACTTGCAAAACGGTCTTACTTGTCATTCGCCTTCGCTCTCACTAATAACACAGGCACAGGTGTGGCATGCACAACGCCTTCGGCCACGCTACCCATTAATAAATGAGTCAGCCCACCATAGCCATGTGTCCCCATCACAATTAAATCTGCCGGCCAGCTACTTGCTTCATTCACAATCGCCAGCGCCAAATTGCCGCCCCATGATTCCAGCAGGCTGGTTTCCACATCCAGACCATCCGCTCTTAATCCTTCTGCCAGCTCGGCCAGTAGTTTCTCGCCCGATTGACGCAAGGCATTTTGCAATTGCGGCACATCCAGAAATTCATTTGCGCTCCATGCAAATTGAGCCAAATCAACAACATGGATCAGTTTCACTTTTGCTCTTTGATCCCCTGCAAAACGCCGCCCTTCAATAATCGCTGCCGCACTGGTATCACTATTATCGACGGGCACTAAAATACGTTGGTACATGATCAGTCTCCTTATTTAAAAGATACAGATATACATGTTTAGTTTAACAGCAAGCCACGGTTGCCTTGCATAAAGCTTCAGCATACACTCGTCCGCATATGTTTAACCGCCCATTTAATAATGCCAAGACTTAAACTCACTTTGCCAGAAGGCTCAGATTTTGAAACACAACTGAATGTACGGGTGACTGATCTTAATTATGGCAATCATCTTGCAAATCAGGCATTACTTGGTATGCTTCACGAAGCAAGGGTTCGTTTTCTGGCTTATTTAAACTATACAGAATTAGGCAATGCAACAACGCCTGGCATTATATTGGCGGATGTTGAAATTCAATTTCGGCATGAGGCCTTTTTAGCTGATCAGCTCAATATTGCACTACGGGTGGATCAACTAAACCGTGTTGGTTTTGATTTGTATTACCGGGTCAGTAATGTAACTGATCAGACTGAAATTGCGCTTGCCAAAACATCGATTGTTTTTTTTGATTATCACACAACACATAAACGAGCATCCATGCCTGCGTCTTTTGAACAGGCGATCAATGCCATAAGGGAAACAAATGAAAAAATACGCAAACAACAGCCCTGAAGCAATGGCTCGGGTTTTAGTCATGCAAATGGTCTGTGATGGCAATTTCAATCCTGAAGAGCTGGAAGAATTAGAGCACTTACATGTTTATGAAGCCATTGGCATCAGCCGCAAAGGGTTTATTCAGGTTTTACAAGATTACTGTAATGACATATCTGATGAAGCAGATGAAGATGGCCGAATCAGCCTGATTAATCGTGAGCGAATTGATCTTATTTTAGATAATGTGAGTGATCCCAAAAAACGTTTACATGTTGCAGCTATGGCGCTTGATTTATCTAAATCAGATCAAATTATTAATGATGCAGAACTTGCTGTATTCGGCCATATGCTCAATCACTGGCACCTTACACTTGATTCATTGCAATCTGCTTTTGAATCATAGGCCGTAAGGGCAGCAATAGAATAAGCCCCCTATTGAGCACAGGCCTGAAAGAAGCCCCTTCTTTCAGGCATATTTTGCTTCTTACGCATTAAATATTTTTTTGAATACAGAGTAATTTCAGCCCGCACTCCGGGATGACAAACGAATAATAAAAATAAGAAAATGCCCTTTGTTTCTGATGAAACATGGAGAAAAAAAGATGGAATGGATCAATCAAATCCACATTTCGCTGGAAAAAGCATTACTCCCGACGCTGGCCAGAAAATTTGCCTTTATTCTGCTCTTTCTCGCCTTCCCCCTCATCATCCTGATCGCCAGCTACTCGGCCGAAGACAGCCTGCGCCAGCTAAGCCAGACCCTACACCTTGCTGCAGCAGACAGCGAAAAGCTGCTCGGCATTATTATTAAGATTCAATTTTGGTGCTGGTTCAGCCTGTTTGCAGCCACCATTCTGGCCCTTATTCAAATCACCTATCTGAAATACTGGATTACACGGCCAATTAATTTAATTGCCAGTGTATTTCGTGATGCCGCCAGCGGAGAAGGCGATTTATCCAAAGATATTCCAGCCATTACTCATGATGAAGTCAGCCAATTAGCACGCAGCTGCAATTTATTTCTGGCCAAGCAGCGTGACATCATCGCTAATGTACAGGCCATGACCGTAGGCATTGCGCTGGAAGCGGCAAAGTCGATGAAAAACATTAAAGAGTCATCCGTTGCAACCCAACAACAAGACCAGCTGGCTCAAATGGTTTGCGAAGCGAGTAATTCAACTACCACCGGCATTAACCAAATCACCGACCGAACCCAGCACATATCAAAAACCACATCTGATAATTTGCAATCTGCACGCTTATCCTTTGCTGAATTACAAGACGTCAGCGCGAAAATCAGTACCATCACCCAGCGCTTGGCGCTTTTCAGCCAGACTGTTGATAATTTAAATCAACGCTCTGCCAGCATTAAATCAATTGTTGGCCTAATCAAAGAAATTGCAAGCCAGACTAATTTACTGGCGCTGAATGCCGCCATTGAAGCGGCCAGAGCAGGCGAACAAGGGCGTGGATTTGCAGTTGTTGCAGATGAGGTTCGTAAACTTTCAGAAAAAGTACGCGTTGCCACTGAAGATATTTCGCACAATATCGACAATATGCTGGATCAAGTTGCTGAAACACTGAATGAAACAGAAATGATTAATCAGGATGCAAACAGCACTAAAGAAGTCGTGATCAATGCATCACTGCAATTCTCAAATATGATGGCGGATTTTGAACAAACCTCGGTCACACTCGTTGATATTGCAAGCACACTAGAGCTGTTTACTTCAGCAAATGAGCTGGTCAATTCAAATGTGACTGAAATTCACAAACTTTCTCTTTCTGTGAATGAGCGCATGGGCCATTCTGCCAGTTCCTCACAAGACTTGGCACAGGCCGCAGAGCGTGTTCAATCATTAATTGGCAGCTTTACGGTTGGCAAAGGAGAGCTGGACGCCACAATTCAGCGTGCTGCGCAATTCAGAGATCAAATAGCAAAACATATTGCTGCATTAAAAGAGCGCGGCATAGATGTCTTTGATCAGCGATATCAGGCAATACCCAACACCAATCCTGCTAAATTTAAAACCGGTTATAGCGCATTGTTTAATAATGAGATTCAGGCGCTATATGATCAGCTGGTAAAAAGCACGCCAGGCGGAAAATTTTCAGTGGCTGTCGATCAAAATGGTTATGCACCTACGCATAACAGCTGGTGCTCTAAAGCAATGAGCGGTGATTTAGAAACAGATTTAATCAACAGCCGTGATCAGCGAATATTTAACGATGCCGTGAGTTTGCGCGCAGCACGAAACTTGCAACGCTTCTTTTTACAAACCTATGTGCGTGACACGGGTGAAATTTTGACGGAATTAGATTTACCCATTCATATTAATGGCCAACACTGGGGCGGGCTGCGTCTGGGCTTTGACGCCAGTACAATGACCAAGGGCTAAAATTACATAAATATAGTGCCGCTGATTTGCCTTTCTGCCTAGCAAACCAGCCCGTCCTAAAACGCTTTTTTTGTGATTGAATATCACCAAATAGAACAGCCGTTTATAAGAAATATGCGTTTACCCAGTCTTAGAGGGCCTTCCTGTTTTAAGCTTTTCTATCGAATCAAATTGCTTTATTAGGCGCTCATCAGGCATCGACACCAAGGCCTGTAAACCCGCCCGCAGTAACTCACTTTTTTTAACTGCAAGACCTGCTTCCAGGCAACGCTGCTTCAGCTCTGCCAGCTGAATATATTCGGCCTCAGGGATCGTAAAGCTATCACGCACTAACCTAGGTTTTTTCACCTTAGTCAGCTTTGTTTTCTTATGCATCTGCGATACCTGCTCCGCAGGCAACGCCTCTACTAGCACCTCTTGCACCGCCTCTGGCAATACTTGTTTTGTTCTTCTGCGGCTAGCTGGCACATTTCTTACTACAGGCTTCTCTTGCTCTACAATAACTTCTTCAGTTATTTCTTTAACTTTACTTGAAGCCATAGTGCGCACTCCCATATAAGGTAAAATCAGTATAAACTATATAAACAATATAAACTGTTGAATTCACACTCAGGTCATTATGCGCAGCATACTTATTGCAAATCCCAAAGGTGGCAGCGGCAAATCCACCCTCTCAACTCATTTGGCAGCATGGTTTGCATGGCAGGAAGAAACAGTCATGCTGGGCGATATAGACAGCCAGCAATCCAGCCGCCACTGGCTATCGCTGCGGCCTCTTGAGTCTCCGCAAATTCTGGGCTGGGATTTGGATGAAGATCAAAAAGCAAGACCACCCAAAGGCACAGGTATTGCGGTACTGGATTCTCCTGCGGGCTTGCACGGCAAGCGTCTGAAGCAGGCACTGATGCGGGTTGATCATGTGGTGATCCCCGTATTGCCCTCTGCTTTTGATATGTGGGCCAGTGCGGCATTTTTTGAAGAGCTTGCAGAAGTAAAAGCTATACGCCGCGAAGAAATATCTGTTGCTGTAGTGGGCATGAGAGTAAACCCACGCACTCAATCTGCCCAGCAGCTTACCGATTTTTTAAAACAATATGATCTACCCCTGCTTACTTGCATTCGTGAAACACAGCTCTATGTGCAAAGCATTCAGCGCGGGCTAACCCTATTTGATCTTCCTGCATCCCGAACCAAACAAGACCGCATACAATGGCAGCCCCTGCTTGATTGGCTGGTCAGCAATAAGCGCCAGCAGCGGCACGCAATCTAATGGTCCGCTCCTTCCAAGCAAAAAAATGCCGGCCTTTTCAGGCCGGCATTTTTATCAGCTAAAACTCAGCAATTATTCCGCTGCAGCTTCAACCGGTGCAACAGCAGCTTCGGCAGCCACTGGTGTTTCTTCGTTTGTTACCGCTTTAATCGACAAGCGGATACGGCCACGCTCGTCTTGCTCAATCACTTTAACACGCACAACTTGGCCTTCTTTCAGGTAGTCGCCCACGTTTTTGATACGCTCATTAGCGATTTGACTGATATGCACCAAGCCATCTTTACCTGGCATGATCGATACAATCGCGCCAACGTTATTGTCCAGAATCTTAACAACCGGACCTTCGTAGATTTTGCCGATTTCAACTTCAGCAGTGATATCAGCGATACGGCGTTTAGCTTCATCCGCGCCTTCAGCAGAGATCGAGGCGATGGTGATGGTGCCATCTTCCTGGATATCAATCTGAGTGCCGGTTTCTTCGGTCAGCGCACGAATCACCGAACCACCCTTACCGATCACATCACGGATTTTTTCCGGATTGATTTTCATGGTGTAAAGACGTGGAGCATGCTCACTCACTTCAGTGCGTGCGCCTTCCATCGTGCCTTTCATGATAGCAAGGATATGCACACGGCCTTCTTGCGCCTGATCCAGAGCCACTTTCATGATCTCTTTAGTGATACCGTTGATCTTGATGTCCATTTGCAGCGCAGTGATACCGTTTTCAGTACCCGCCACTTTAAAGTCCATATCGCCCAAATGATCTTCATCACCCAAGATATCAGACAATACAGCAAAGCGATTGCCTTCCTTGATCAAGCCCATGGCGATACCGGCCACGTGGTTTTTCATCGGAACGCCCGCATCCATCAGCGCCAGACAACCACCACAAACCGAAGCCATCGAGCTTGAGCCGTTTGATTCGGTGATTTCCGAAACAACGCGCATCGAGTAGCCAAAGTCTTCAACAGATGGCAGCATCGCAGCCAGTGCACGCTTAGCCAGACGACCGTGACCAATTTCACGACGCTTTGGCGTACCTACACGGCCTGTTTCACCCGTAGAGTACGGTGGGAAGTTGTAATGCAGCATAAAGCGATCTGTGTAAGCACCGGCCAATGCATCAATTTTTTGCTCGTCAAGTTTTGTACCCAGCGTAGCTACTGCAATCGCTTGTGTTTCACCACGGGTAAACAATACTGAGCCGTGTGTACGTGGCAATACGCCAGTACGGATCGTGATTGGGCGAACAGTACGTGTATCACGGCCATCAATACGCGGGTAGCCATCCAGAATCTGACCGCGAACGATTTCAGCTTCCAGACCTTTGAAAATACCTTTGATTTCATTAGCAGCCAGAGTACCGGTTTCTTCGGTAATCAGTGCAGCCTTAACCAATGCCCATGTTTCATTGATTTTGATAGTACGCAATTGCTTCTGACGCAATTTGAATGCTTCAGACAGGCCAGCAGCAGCCACTGCACGAACTTGTGCAATCAGCGCTTCATTGGCAACAGGCTCAGCCCATACGAACAATTCTGGGTTCGCTTCATCAGCCAACTCATTGATGGCATTGATCGCCACTTGCATTTGCTCGTGACCAAATACCACAGCGCCCAGCATGATGGATTCAGACAATTCATCTGCTTCAGATTCAACCATCAACACAGCTTGTGAAGTACCTGCAACCACCAGATCCATCTGGCTAGTTTTCAGCTCAGATAAGGTTGGGCAAAGTACGTATTCACCGTTGATATAAGCCACGCGTGCAGCGCCGATCGGGCCATCAAATGGCACGCCGGAGATCGACAAGGCAGCAGAAGCACCCAGCATCGCAACGATGTCTGGATCAACTTCAGGATTAACCGACATCACGGTCGCAATGATCTGGATGTCGTTATAAAAACCTTCAGGGAACAGGGGACGAATCGGACGGTCAATCAGACGACAAGTTAAAATTTCTTTTTCGGAAGGACGGCCTTCGCGTTTAAAGAAACCACCTGGGATGCGACCAGCAGCGTAAGTACGCTCTTGGTAATCAACGGTCAGCGGAAAGAAATCCTGACCCGGCTTAACGTCACGTGCGGCTACAACCGTCACGAGAACAACGGTATCGTCCATATTGATCAGAACGGCGCCGCTAGCCTGACGGGCAATTTCACCAATTTCCATGGTGACATTATGCTTACCGTACTGGAATGATTTCACAATTTTATTGAACACTGACTTTCCTTTTTTCACACTAACGCCTCCAGTCCAAGGCGTGATCGGTTTCCGCTGCAGCTTGACTGACTTGCTGCCGGCTTCGGCACAACCAATAGGCTCAGTAAAAAACACTGGGACTTCTTCAACCCGCCGCCGAAACCGCTGTTTGACAGGTTTGAAGGTTCTTATTTAAAAAAGTGCCACGGTTTCTTGCGTAATAATGACAAGGAAAGTCCGTGGCGCTTCTCTAAAGAATACAAAAACAAAAAAGTCGCAGTCTTGCGACTGCGACTTTCTTTATTACTTACGCAGACCGAGTTCAGCGATCAGAGCACGGTAACCTTCAGAGTTAACGCGCTTGAAGTAATCCAGCAGGCGACGACGTGTGCTAACCATCTTGAGCAAACCACGACGTGAGTGGTGATCTTTCTTGTTGGCTTTAAAGTGAGGTGTCAAGTCATTGATACGCGCTGTCAACAATGCAACCTGAACTTCAGGACTACCAGTATCGCCTTCAGTGCGTTGAAACTTCTTAACGATATCTGCTTTTTGAGTAACTGTTACGGACATGCTTACTGCTCCAGTGAGATAAGGCTTCTTTACACATTATAAAGAGCCGTCGAGGAAAACCGAGCCAAAACCCAATCATCCTCCCTTTAATCTGTCTGGGTTTTACAAACCAGACAGAAGTCGTTTAGGCCGCAGCCATGCATGCGGATTCTCAGCCGCAGCGGCCACTTCGCCCAAACCGATGAACCGTGCATTATCCCTGCTTTCGCCTTCGGCGTAAAGACGATACTCACCGGGCAGCAAACCACCCCGCTCTACCGTCATGCCGTGACGAATTTTTTCGAACTCTGCAGTATCAAAAAACAAGGCTGGCAAATCAAGCAGCAGGCAATCAGCAGGCAATAAATAAGCATCACGCGCCTCAACCGGCACATGATTATAATCGTCCAGATTAACTGAATTTTCCAATAGAAAACCTGCAGTTCTGGTACGGCGCAAGCCGGTTAAGTAAGCTCCGCACCCCAAAGCCTTACCAATATCTTCCGCCAGAACACGAATATACGTACCCTTAGAACAGCTGACATCAATCACCAGCACATCACCTTCAATCGAAATAATATCGATGCTGTAAATGGTGATTTGCCGGGATTGCCGTTCAATTTCCACGCCATCCCGCGCGTATTCATATAGGGCCTTGCCCTGGAATTTCAGCGCAGAATACATAGGAGGGGTTTGAGTAACCGGCCCGATAAATGCGTTTACCGCCGCACGAATTAAGGCTGCATCACTAGGCGCATCACCACTTTTGGTGATTTCACCCTCGCCATCTAGGGTGGTTGAAACCTCTCCCAGCTTAATCGTGGCACGGTAGCCTTTATCCGCCTCCAGCATACGCTGGGCAAATTTAGTGGCCTCGCCAAAACACAAAGGCAATAAACCTGTTGCAAACGGATCCAGCACACCCGTGTGGCCGCCTTTTTCTGCCTGCAGCAACCAGCGTGCTTTTTGTAAGGCATTATTACTGGAAATACCAAAGGGCTTATCCAGCAATAAAACGCCATCAATCTTTCGTTTAGCCATTATTCCTTGCCAGCAGTATTTTCATCATCCGCATCAATGCCATCTTCTTCAGGTGCTTTTGGCAAACTGGAAGCCTGATCAATCAAGCGGGATAAATTCATGCCATGTTCTACTGAATGATCATATTCAAAATGCAATTCCGGCATTTTGTATAGAGAGATGCCACGGGCCAGCTGGCTGCGCAAAAAGCCTTTTGCGCGCTCAAGCAAAGATGCAATATCTTTACCCTGCTCTGTCGTTCCAAGAAAAGTATAAAAAACATTGGCATGCGAGTAATCACGTGTGACTTCCACATCCGTAATCGTAATTAAAGATGCCTGCGGATGATCCAGCTCCGCGCGGATAATGGTGGCTAAATCACGTTGAATTTGTTGTGCCACGCGATCGGCACGAGTAAATTGTTTGGCCATACATGCCTCAGCAAAGAGTCCAGCCAAAGCTTTGCGCGGGGCTTCAATGGCGCAAACACTTATAGCTACTTAAAAATGGCGAAAGGCGGTTGCCCGCCTTTGCCGTATTCAACCCGTTTTCTATTTATACCGCAACTTTTTCCAAACAGAAAAAGTGGCGTGTATTTTTAGAGTGAGCGGGCGACTTCGATAATTTCGAAGATTTCCAGCTGGTCACCCAGTTGCAGATCATTGTAGTTCTTCAAGCTTAAACCACATTCAAAGCCGGCCTTCACTTCCTTAGCATCGTCTTTGTAGCGTTTCAGGCTATCGAGCGTACCCTGATGAATCACCACGTTATTACGCAGCAAGCGAACACCCGCATGACTGCGGATCAAGCCTTCCATCACCAGACAACCTGCAATCGTGCCCACCTTGGAAACAGTAAAGACCTGACGAATCTCAACCATACCAATGATTTGTTCACGTTTTTCCGGAGCAAGCATGCCTGACAGAGCCAGTTTCACGTCATCAACCACATCGTAAATGATGTTGTAGTAACGGATATCCACGCCTTCGGCCTCGGCAAGCTTACGCGCCGCTGCATCTGCACGGGAATTGAAACCAACCACAACCGCTTTAGAAGCCAGCGCCAAGTTAATATCAGATTCACTGATACCACCCACAGCACTGTGCAGAATCTGCACGCGCACTTCGTCTGTAGACAGTTTTTGCAAGCTTTGTGACAACGCCTCGGCAGAACCTTGTACGTCGGCCTTGATGATGATAGGCAGATTGCGAACTTCGCCTTCTGTCATTTGCGCCATCATGTTTTCCAGCTTGGATGCTTGCTGGCGAGCCAGTTTCACATCGCGGAACTTACCCTGACGGAACAGCGCAATTTCACGCGCTTTCTTCTCATCAGTCAGCACCATCGCGTCTTCACCAGCCGCTGGCACATCCGACAGACCCAGAATTTCAACCGGAATCGAAGGACCCGCTTCAGTAATCGACTTACCATGTTCGTCGATAATCGCACGAACGCGGCCCGATACCTGACCAGCAAGAATCACATCACCCTTACGCAAGGTGCCTGATTGAATCAGCATGGAAGCTACCGGACCACGACCTTTGTCCAGACGCGCTTCGATGATAATACCCTTCGCAGGTGCATCTTCAGCTGCAGTCAATTCAAGTACTTCGGCCTGCAACAGAATAGCAGACAGCAAGTCATCAATACCCAAGCCTTTTTTGGCCGAGACATCAACAAACATCGCGTCACCACCCCAGTCTTCCGGCACAACTTCGTGTGTCACCAGCTCTTGGCGGATGCGTTCTGGATTTGCTTCAGGCTTATCAATCTTGTTCACCGCAACCACAATCGGCACACCGGCGGCTTTCGCGTGAGCAATCGCTTCGATGGTCTGTGGCATCACGCCGTCGTCAGCAGCAACGACCAGCACGACGATATCGGTTAGCTTGGCACCACGGGCACGCATCGCAGTAAACGCTTCGTGACCTGGGGTATCCAGGAAGGTGATCATGCCTTTCTCGGTTTGCACATGGTACGCGCCGATATGCTGGGTAATACCACCGGCTTCACCCGACGCCACTTTGGCGGTACGGATGTAATCCAGTAAGGATGTTTTACCGTGGTCAACGTGACCCATCACCGTAACAACCGGAGCGCGCGGCAAGAGTACATGTTCAACCGCAGTGCCATCGCCCAGATAAATTTCCGGATCATCCAGCTTGGCGGCCATTGGTGTGTGGCCCATGTCTTCAACGATAATCATCGCTGTTTCTTGGTCCAGCACCTGGTTGATGGTCACCATCATGCCCATCTTCATCAGTGCCTTAACAACTTCAACACCCTTCACCGCCATTTTATGCGCCAGATCGGTCACGGAAATCGTTTCCGGAACCATCACTTCATGCACTACTTTGTCAGTAGGGGCTTGGAAGCCGTGTGCATTATCTGGGTTAGCTGCAGCCTGACGGCCTTTACCACCCTTCTTGCTCTTCCAGTCATTACCTGTATCGCCACCACGGCTGCGAATACCTTTCTTACCACGACCATCGCTCCAAGGCTCTTTCTTACCTGGCGCAGCAGCAGGCTTTTTATCGCCTGGTTTTGCTGCAGGAGAAGCGCTGCTTGGGCTGGCAGCAGGTTTTGCTTTCGCTGCCGGAGCAGGTGCTGGTGCGGCAACCGGAGCAGGAGCTGGTGCTGGCGCAGGAGCCGGTGCAACTGGCTCTGGCGCCTTCATTGGCTCATTGCGCGGCTTACGCAGCTCAACACGCATACCTACACGCGGGCGATCCGGGTGACTGGCTTGCGAAGCGCCCGGCGAAGGACGTGTCACTGCTGGTGCTGGCGCAGCAGGCTTCGCAGCGACCGGAGCAGGAGCAGGTTTCGGGGCTGGAGCCGGTACAGGTGCAGGCTGAGCTGGTTTAGCAACTGGAGCCGGAGCAGGCTTCGCAACCGGCGCTGGTGCAGGTGCAGGTGCAGGTGCAGGTGCTGCAACAGGAGCTGGAGCCGCAACAGGCGCTTCAGCAGGCGCTTTTCCACCTTGCTTGGCGCGCATTTCTGCCGCCTGGCGTGCAAACAGCTCATTCTGACGACGGGCCTGTGCTTCGCGGGACGAGCGCTCTGCATCATCAATCACTTGCCCTGCAGCAGCAGGAGCCGCAACAGGCTCAGCAGCACGCGGCGCAGCAGCGATCACATCAGCAGCAGCCGATGCTTCAACAACACGCTTTTTACGCACTTCAACAGGAATTGACTTTGCTTTGCCTGTTGAGTCGGTTTTACGAATCTCAGTATTTTGCTTACGGATTACAGTGATTTTTTTATCACCATCACCGCCATGTTTCTTTTTCAGGTGATCGAGCAGACACGCTTTGTCGCTTGCAGTAACCACATCTACTTCACTCGATTTATTCACACCTGCTGCACGGAATTGCTCCAGCAGCTCTTGCGGTGCCATTTTAAGCTCTACCGCAAATTGGTTGACATTGAGTTCACTCATGCATTTCTCTCCCGAGCGTTAGGCGAACCAGTGCTCGCGCGCCTTCATGATCAGTTGCTTAGCAGCTTCTTCATCAATTCCGGTCATTTCTATCAGCTCGTCGACGGCTAGTTCGGCGAGTTCGTCTCGGGTATGAACCTCTTTATCAGCCAGTAAGGCAGCAAGTTCTGGTGTCATTCCCTGAAGGCTTTTAAGGTCTTCTGCCTGATGCTCAAGCTTTTCTTCGCGGGCAATGGCTTGCGTCAGCAAGGCATCACGGGCACGAGTACGCAGCTCATTGACGGCATCTTCATCGAAGGCCTCAATTTCAAGCATTTCAGCAATCGGCACATAAGCCACTTCTTCTAACGTGGTGAAGCCTTCTTCTACAAGAACGTCCGCCACTTCTTCGTCAACCCCCAGCACATCAATAAAGAGCTGACGCACATTGGCGAACTCTTCCTGATGTTTTTGCTGAGCTTGGTCAACGGTCATGATATTGATTTTCCAGCCTGTCAGCTCGGCCGCCAATTTCACGTTCTGACCACCACGACCAATGGCCATGGCTAGGTTATCTTCATCCACCACCACATCCATGCTGTGTGTTTCTTCATCAAGCATGATGGAGTTCACTTCAGCCGGAGACAGGGCGTTAATGACAAATTGCGCCGGATCCTGCGACCACAACACAATATCGACGCGCTCACCTGCCAGCTCATTCGTTACCGCATTGACGCGCGTACCACGCACACCAATACACGTACCCTGAGGATCAACACGTGCATCGTTCGATTTTACCGCCACCTTGGCACGCGCACCCGGATCCCGTGCTACCGCCTTGATTTCAATCAGCTGATTTTCAATCTCAGGCACTTCCATTTCGAAGAGCTTGGTCATGAATTCGCTGGAAATACGCGACAACACCAGTTGAGGGCCACGACCCAAACGATCCACACGCAGCAGGAACGCTTTAACGCGATCGCCAACCCGTAAGTTTTCCTTAGGAATCATCTGGTCACGCGGCAATACGGCTTCCAGCTTACCCAGCTCAAGAATGGCACTGCCACGCTCAATCCGTTTGATATTGCCTGAAACAATAAACTCGCTGCGTTGCAGAAAATCATTCAGATTTTGTTCACGCTCTGCATCACGGATTTTTTGCAAAATCACTTGCTTGGCGGTTTGCGCACCGATGCGACCAAATTCAATCGCCTCAAGCTCTACCATCCATGTTTCGCCCACTTTCAGCTCTGGATCATATTCCGGAACATCAGTAATCGCTATCTGACGAGAAGGCTCTTCGTGATCATTGTCTTCAACCACTGTCCAGCAGCGGAAGCTACGATAATCACCACTATCACGATCGATATCCACTTGGATATCCACGTCTTCCTCGTAGCGTTTTTTGGTCGCCGAAGCCAGTGCCATTTCTAATGCACCAAACACGACATCTTTTTCTACGTTCTTTTCACGCGCCAGCGCGTCGACCAGCAACAGAATTTCCCGGCTCATCTCACTACCCCTCCGGCAAACAACCCGAACATTCTAGGCTGATTAGTTCTTAAAACTGCGGCTCCAGCCGCACCTTGTCGATTTGTGATTGCGGCAGGGATAGCTCTTGTCCATCGACTTCTACGCGCACCACATCATTTTCTAGCCCAAGCAAAACACCAACGAGCTTTTTACGTTTATCCGGTAACGGCAAACGCAGCTTCACTTTCACGACCTGCCCGGCAAAGCGCACAAAATCAGCGGCTTTTACAATTGGACGATCCAGCCCAGGGGATGAAACCTCCAGCCGCTCGTAATTCACGCCTTCAACAATAAAAAGCCGCTCAAGGTGGTGACTGACCGTAACGCAGTCCGTCACATTGATACCGCCTTCCTTATCAATAAAGACCCGAACCAACCCATTTCGCGCAAGCTCCAGATCTACGAGTTCGTACCCGAGACCTGGCAGGGTGGTTTCCAGCACGTCCTGCATATTTGCTGCCATACATTCCTTTGCCACTTATCTGGCCAAATACAAAGGCAATATCTGCTTCATCCAGCCAAACATCGCTGTATATCCAATTGCATTTTCGCTGCAAATATCCACAATGACTCAGCCAGCGAATGTCGCCGCATTTTCTGCAAAACAACACTCGGAACACGATACAGGATCGCCACAAACAAAAAATGGGCTGCAAAACTGCGCCCATTTCTTTACCACTTCTCCGGCCTTTTAACCGAAGAAGGCGGGATTGTAACAGAAACAATCATTTAACGAAACAGGGAACATAGATACTTGTGAGCTTGACGCTTGCACACTAGAGTAGTGAAATTTACGTGTAATACAAACCGAGGAAAGATAGATGGATCAAGCATGGTGGGCAAGCTATCAACCGGGTGTTCCCCGGGAAATTGACATGACTGAATTTGCCGCAATCCCCGCGGTGCTTGCTCGCTCAGTTGAGCGGTTTGGAGATCGCCCCGCATTTTTAAATATGGGCAAATCAATCACTTACACCGAGCTGGATCAGCAATCCTCGGCATTTGCGGCCTATTTGCAGCACGATTTAAAACTCCCCCGTGGCGCTCGCGTAGCGGTCATGCTGCCTAATCTGCTGCAGTATCCTATCGCGATTTTCGGCATTTTGCGGGCAGGCATGGTGGTGGTGAACGTCAACCCACTCTATACACCGCGAGAACTTCAGCATCAGCTTAAAGATTCTGGCGCTGCGGCCATTGTGATTCTGGCTAATTTTGCCCATACCTTGGAAGAAATCCTTGGCAGCACCGATGTAAAACACGTATTGCTAACTGAAATTGGCGACAGGCTTAGCCTACCCAAGCGTCTGCTTGTGAATGCAGTCGTTAAACATATCAAAAAAATGGTGCCGGCTTTTAACTTACCCGGTCACACTCGTTTTAACGATGCAATCAGCGCAGGCGGCAAGAAAAAAGCGCAGCCCGTTGAGCTAGACCATAGTGACATTGCTTTCTTACAATACACGGGTGGCACAACAGGGGTCGCCAAAGGTGCCATCCTCACCCACGGCAATATTGTCGCAAACATGCAACAGGCCCACGCTTGGATTGCGCCTTTAGTGGACGAAGGCACGGAAATGATCGTGACGGCGCTGCCGCTCTATCATATCTTTTCACTCACCGCCAACTGCATGGTGTTCTCTAAAATTGGCGCAACCAACCTGCTGATCACCAACCCGCGTGACATTCCTGGCTTCGTCAAGGAAATCGGCAAATACCCGGTCACCTGCATGACCGGTGTAAATACACTATTCAATGCACTGCTTAACCACGCCGATTTTGCCAAACTGGATTTTAGCAAATGGAAACTAGCACTCGGCGGCGGCATGGCTGTGCAGCACGCGGTAGCAGACCGCTGGGTAAAAACCACGGGCGTACGCCTGATTGAGGCCTACGGCCTGACCGAAACATCGCCCGCAGCCATGATGAACCCGATGAATCTGCCCGAATTTAACGGCATGATCGGCCTGCCGATTCCATCGACCATCGGCGAAGTGCGTAATGAAGAAGGCAAAGTATTGCCGCCTGGCGAAGCGGGCGAATTATTTATTCACGGCCCACAAGTAATGGCCGGCTACTGGCAGCGCCCTGATGAAACTGCCAAAGTTTTAGGCAAAGACGGCTTTGTCAGCACGGGCGATGTAGCCATCATGTCTTCAACCGGTTTTTTCCGCTTGGTTGACCGCAAAAAAGACATGATTCTGGTCTCCGGCTTTAATGTTTACCCCAACGAAATTGAAGATGTAGTTGCCAGCCACCCAGGCGTTTTAGAAGTGGCCTGCATCGGTGTAGACGACGAGCGCTCTGGTGAAGCCGTCAAAATCTTTGTTGTAAAGAAAGACCCTAATCTCAGCAAAGACGACATTATTGCCCACTGCAGAAAGAACCTCACCAACTACAAAATACCGCGACAAGTGGAGTTTCGGGACAGCCTGCCTAAGTCAAATGTGGGTAAAATACTGAGACGCGAATTGCGCCCAACTTAAATGAGCTTTTCATGAATCTTTTGCCGTTTTTTAAACTGATGGCGGAGCGTAATGCTTCAGACCTTTTTCTTGCAGCTCAGTCGCCGATTGTGATCAAGATTGATGGCCAGTGCTATCCGGTCAACAATCAGGTTTTAGCCCCTGAGCATGTGAAGCAATTAGCCTATCAGTTAATGACGCCAGAGCGGATTGCAGAGTTTGAAAACACACTGGAAATGAACTTTGCCTACCCTGTTGCCGGGGTAGGCAGTTTTCGGATTAATATCTTCAGAGCGCGCGGCTCAGTATCAATGGTGGCACGCTATATTCGCAGCAACATCCCCTCTTTTGAAGAGCTGCGTGTTCCTCCCATTCTTAAAGATCTCATTATGGAGAAACACGGCATCATTTTGGTGGTAGGGGCAACCGGCTCGGGTAAATCATCCACCATGGCCGCCATGCTGAATCATCGCAATGAGAACCATGCAGGCCATATTTTAACGATGGAAGACCCAATCGAGTTTTTGCATAAGCACAAGAAATCGCTGGTCAATCAGCGTGAAATCGGCATCGACACTAAGAGTTATCATGAAGCCCTGAAAAACGCGATGCGCGAAGCACCCAATGTGCTGATGATTGGTGAAATCCGCGATCGCGAAACCATGACGCATGCGATGCAATACGCGCAAGCGGGCCATTTGTGCATCTCTACTTTGCACGCCAATAACAGCTACCACTCGCTCTCCCGCATCGTCAATTTTTACCCGCAAGAATCACGCGAAGCTTTGCTCTATGACTTATCGTCTTCGCTCAAAGCCATTGTTTCGCAACGCTTGGTTAAAAACAAAGAAGGCAAGCTGGTTGCCGCAGTTGAAGTGCTGCTTAACACCCCTCGCATTTCGGAACTCATTCGCGCAGGCGAACTGAGCGATATCAAACAGGCCATGGAACAAAGCCTCTCGGAAGGCTCGCAGACTTTTGAACAAGCCCTTTATAAGCTCTACCGTAATGGCGAAGTTGAGCTGGACGAAGCACTGAAAAGCGCCGATTCGGCCACTAACCTCTCCTGGCTGGTCAATAACGCTCAGCCCCTTACCGAGCACCAGAACAGTAAACCGGACGACAAACCCGACACCGCACCGGATATGTCCTTCGATATTTCACTGCATTAATCTGAACCGTACTGCCTGCACAATCTCTTCAGCGGTATTTCATCCTGCGGGCGATATCACATCGCCCGCCCCGCCCCATTGTTGTAAAATCCCCCATCCCATCAGGAAGACAACAGCAATGAAGCTCTATGGCATTCCCAATTGCGACACCGTAAAAAAAGCAAAAACATGGCTCAGCGGGCAAGTCCATGATTTTGAATGGCATGATTATAAAAAATCAGGCATCAGCGCTCCGCTTTTAGAAGCATGGATTACACAAGTGGGCTGGGAAACCCTACTCAATCGCCAGGGCACAACATGGCGAAAATTAGACGACGCCACCAAGGCTTCGATCGATAATAAAGAGGCCGCAATCGCTTTAATGATAATGCAAACCTCAATCATTAAGCGCCCGGTACTCGACAACAATGGTACGATCACGGTCGGCTTCAAACCCGAAGTCTACGCATCCCTTTTTAGAGACTGAACCACCGCAATGAACGACCCCACTCTTGCACTGACCCAACAATTATTACGCCAGGCGTCTGTCACCCCGGATGATGCCAACTGCCAGAATATGCTGGCCGCCCGCCTATCGGCCATCGGCTTTCGTATTGAGCATATGCGTTTTGAAGATGTAGACAATCTGTGGGCGCGCTTTGGCGACAGCGGCCCTGTACTGGTCTTTGCAGGCCATACTGACGTTGTGCCTACCGGCCCGCTGGAGCGCTGGCACTCTGATCCATTCGCCCCCACCATTCGGGATGGCCATCTGTTTGGCCGTGGCTCAGCCGATATGAAAGCATCCCTTGCTGCATTTGTAACGGCAAGCGAGCAGTTTCTGGCTAAAAACCCAAACCCTAAGGGCTCGATCGCCTTTTTGATCACGTCTGATGAAGAAGGCCCCGCGCATCACGGCACAGTTAAAGTCATTGAGGCGCTGAAAGCACGTGGCGAGAAAATTGATTACTGCATCGTAGGCGAGCCCACTTCAGCTGAAGAATTTGGTGACACCATCAAAAATGGCCGTCGTGGTTCGCTCTCCGGCCACCTGATTGTGCACGGCGTACAAGGCCATATTGCCTATCCGCACTTGGCCAAAAACCCGATTCACCTGCTCGCCCCAGCCCTAGCAGAACTGGCCAGCACAGTATGGGATACAGGTAATGAATACTTCCCGCCGACCACATGGCAGGTATCCAATATTCATAGCGGCACAGGTGCAACCAATATCATCCCCGGCACCATTGATGCTTTGTTTAACTTCAGATTCAGCACCGCCAGCACGGCCGATTCGCTCAAAGCCACAGTGCATGCCATTCTGGATAAACATCAGCTTGAATATGAAATTGACTGGGCACTCTCTGGCGAGCCTTTCCTAACCGACCACGGCCAGCTGATCGATGCCATGCGCGATGCAGTGAGCGAAGTCTGCGGCAAAACACCCGCCCTTAACACGGTAGGCGGCACATCCGACGGGCGCTTTATTGCTAAATACTGCCCGGAAGTGGTTGAATTTGGGCCGATCAACAAAACCATACATAAACTAAATGAATGTGTGGCAGTTGAAGACTTACCTAAGCTTTCTGCGATTTATGAAAAAGCGTTAGAGAAATTAATTGCTTAATTAAATACGCAACAAGGGCAAGCCCAAAGGCTTGCCCTATTTCCGCTTAATTGACTTTCAATCCAGAGATCAGCCTTTCAGCTTAATAAAATAGGCCATCACCCGCCAGCTATCATTCTTTTCCCGAAATGGCACAACCGTTTCAATGGCTTTAATTTTATTTTCAAACTGACTTTCATACTGCAAAACAAGGTAATCGCCTTCAGGCAAACTAGGCACAGTGTGGGTGAATTCTGCTGATTTAAACCGGCGCGAAACCACTTTACCCAAACGGGCACGCACCGATACCGCCCCCTCCTCCCATTTACGCTTACTCATTGTTTCGTGCAAATGATCAGAAAGCTGCTCCCAGCTGCGAGCGTAATCACCTTCATCCTGCAACCCCAGCCACGACTTAGCCGCCTCATGCGCCTTTGCCACACTCTCCGCCCGCGCACTCCCTGCAAAGCTCAAAGAAATACTGAGCACCAATAAGACCGAAAGAATGTATTGCACTGCTCACCTCCTCATCACATCTTTATTTAACTAACATCAGGCAAGGTTCAGCGACTCACCCGTCGCAACATGTTTTCTAATGGCCCCTGCGAAAAAGACTTACGCCAGTAACTTGCAAACACCACGGCCAGCACACAAAACAGCAGCGCACTCGATACAGAAAAAGCTAAAGATTGATTTTCCAGCATGCCCAGAGACTCCAGCAGCCCCATGCCTAAAATGACATGCGCCAGATAAAAAGTCAGCCCCAGCTGGCCGGTGTATACAAAGGGCATCAGCCACGACTTTTGCCCAAACTTTTCACCCAAAGCCACGCAAAGCGTAATGATTACGACGGCACTTCCCGCCGCACCGATAAAATACAGCGGCAAAGGCGGCATGGGCACGGTACTAAAAAAGACGCCATAAGCTGAAGGCATGCCCATCAGTAATGCATAAGGCAAAAACAATACAATCAACTCGGCCAGCACCGCCGCAAACAAACCCAATAAAAACAATCGTTCACGTATGGCAACATGGCTTAAATTTTGCCGCCCGATCACCATGCCCAACAATAAAAAACCCAGCCATGGCAAAACAGGATGAAAGCCATTAAAAAGCAAATGGCGAATAAAACCGGGTATGGTCCACAAATCAGCATACGACAAAGTTTTCCAATCCCACGCCGTGCTGTAATTCAGCATAACAAACAATGTTGTAGAAATAATTAACAGTAAAACAATCAAAGCCATAATATAGCGGCTAGCCAGCACTAGGCATAAAGTACCCACCAAGATATACATGCCATAATAATGCAAAATATCTGCAGGCCAGATTTCAATATACAAAAGCCCAAGCACAAATAAAAAACCTGCACGCTTTAACAGCACTTTACGGACACCCGCCAAAGCCACTAAATCACCAGAAAACTGCCGGGCAAGCAATGACAAACCTACTCCGGCCAAAATAACAAACAAGGCAGAAGCCCGGCCATCAATGACATTAACGATATTAAGCCATGCCGCATTTTCACTGGCTTGGGCATGCATAACTATTTTAAAATTAACAATCACCATTCCAAAAATAGCCAAGGCACGGGCCAAATCGAAACCTAGGATTCGTTGTTTCATTTTAACCCTCACGCATCACGACCATTG
This sequence comes from Iodobacter fluviatilis, assembly GCF_900451195.1. NCBI lineage: Bacteria > Pseudomonadati > Pseudomonadota > Betaproteobacteria > Neisseriales > Chitinibacteraceae > Iodobacter > Iodobacter fluviatilis. Next base: position 2,043,776 of record NZ_UGHR01000001.1, on the reverse strand, counting down.
TATTTAGAATGAATAGCCAAGAGCAAGAGAAGCAGAAGGATTCGTTTTTGATTCTGTTAAAGGGCTATTTTCAGCATTCTTTAACAAACGCTTCAACCCCACGGAAGAAGAAATACCCCAATTCTTATCAAATTGATGATTCCATGTCAGGGTTAAGCTAGCCGCATCAAAACCGGCCTTAGGCGAATATATTTTATAATCAGAAGCTAGGCTTTGCGCTGCAGTCACGCCATAATAGGTTTGAGCATATTTAGCGTCGGCATAATGAGCAAAGGCACTGATTGAGACTTGATTTGCCTCGGTGGTATACACAGGCACAGCCAGCGTCACATGATAAGCATTGCCATTTTCTCTGTGATTAAGCTTTAATTCTGCGCCCAGCGATAAATGCGCCACATCCCATAAATTAACGCCCCCCTCTAAATTTAATAACGCCGAGTTTTTAATATCGCCCATACCCTTAAATTTACTTTTCGTATCGGAGACATTAGCAATATCATCTCCACGACTGCCGCCATAAGCCAATGCAATACTGCCATCGAAAATACCTTTTTCTGCCTGAAAGCCAATACCACGCATGCCTGCAAAAAAACCATTTGCAGCCTGATAATCCACATATAAGAGAGGGAATATCTTATTATTCTTTGCCCCCACAAACTCTGGGCCATAAGCCATCCCCACCGCAAGCGTAATTTTAGATTCATCTTTAGGCTGATCTGCCGCATAGAGGGGCGCAACCATTAACAGAGAAACGAAGGTAATAATATGACGCATCATGCCTGCTCGCTTTATGAAAGTAAGCCATATTAAAGCCCGACGATTAAAAGTTCCCCCATTAGCTGTCTATAAATTGTCAACAAATTGTACATAAGTAAAAGCTAAAGAAGTTTGTATAGAAAATGTAGATCTTTGCAATGAAGTGTCTTTCCCCAAGCCATCACTGGCAAGCGCTTGTACAATACCGATTGCATATCAAGCCAAGGGTAAACAATGTTCAGGTTAATGCTGGTAGAAGATGATACTAAGCTGGCGGCGCTCATTCAGGAGTACCTCAGCAGCTATGAGTTTAAGGTAGAGATTATTGGGCGTGGGGATACGGCCCTTGCCCACTACAAGGCAACTCTGCCCGATATTATTGTGCTCGATTTAATGCTACCTGGCTTAGATGGCATGGTGGTATGCCGGCAGATTCGTGAAATCAGCAGCGTGCCTATTTTAATTCTAACTGCCCGCGAAGATATGTTTGATGAGGTGTCCGGCCTAGAGCAGGGGGCGGATGATTATGTCAATAAGCCTATCCAGCCACGTATTTTACTTGCTCGCTTACGGGCCCTATTAAGGCGCGGCGCAGGAAAACAAAGCAACTCCAATGCTCCGCTCAACTTTGGCGACCTGGAAATCTCCAAAACCGACCGCAGCGTACGCTGGAAAAATGAAAATGCTTCTTTAAGCAATTCAGAATTCAAACTATTACTCTTACTGGCCGAATCCGCAGGCCGCGTTTTATCACGCGATGATATTTTAAAATCCATGCGGGGCATTGAATTTGATGGCATGGATAGAAGTATCGACAATAGTATTTCGCGCTTACGCCGCAAATTTAATGATCATGATTCAGAGAAAATAAAAACAGTATGGGGTGAAGGCTATTTATTCAGCCCTTCAGCCTGGGAGTAAGCCACCATGTGGAGAATTTATTTACGCATCTTTATATTAATTACCGCCGTTACCTTTTCATTAACGCAAGTACTCAGCTATCTGACCAATCAGTTTTATGCAGAGCAAATAGAACAATTTTCTATCAAAGATGCCAATGCGCAAATTTTTCTGGTTGAGCAATATCTAGACAATAGTGTTGGGCAGCTTTGGCTAAGCCGCTTTAAAAATCTACAAAAAAAATCCAATCACAGTTATGAACTGATCCCGCTTGAGCGGGCAAAAGCCTTAATTTCTCCACGTAATCTGCAAAGATTACTGGATAGAAAAGTAGTTGTAGATTTTAGAAGCGAGGCCTATTTCCGCCGGGTAGACACAGATAATTCAACCTTTTCTGGTAGCTCAAACCAAGTTATTTATGTTACAGACAAAGAAGACCGTGACCCTATAATTACTAAAATAAAACGCTTTCAATACAGCATTATTTTTTTACTTCTGCTGCTTATCTGCGGCATCTGGGCACATCTGCACTGGCGTGAATTGCAATCTCTTTCTAAAACAGCAAATGAATTTGGCTCAGGCCTTTTATCCAGTCGGGCAAAAGCCAGAAAAAGCGCCATAGTCTACCCCTTGGCACAATGCATGAATTTAATGGCTGACCGGACTCAACGCTTGATTGATTCACAGCGTGAATTACTGCATTCCGTTTCCCATGAATTACGCACCCCAATTGCACGGCTGGAATTTGGCCTTGAGCTGCTTAAAAACGATGCCAATAACAAACAGCTGGAGCCGCGCTTTACTTCAATGGAAAATGATTTACATGAATTAAATGATTTAGTCAGTGAATTATTAAGCCTTGCGAAAATTGAGCAGCAACAAGCCCTGCCCATGCAAAGTGTAAATACAGCGGAGGCCCTGCATCAGGTCATCAATTCATTGAGCCATCTGTTGCAAGAGAAAGAAATGAGCCATTCACTGCATTCAGAAACCAGCACCATATCCGGCGATCCCAAATTGCTGATGCGTGCACTGAGCAATCTATTACGTAACGCGGCTAAATATGCCAATCAAAAAATCAGAATATCCACACTCAGCAATGCCAGCGGCGGTGTTGATATTAGGATTGAAGACGATGGGCCAGGCGTCCCGGCCAATGAGCGCGAACATATATTCGAGCCATTTTATCGCCTAGATAGAAGCCGTGATCGGGCAAGCGGAGGCTTTGGACTGGGGTTAGCCATTGCTAAAAAAGCAGTAACTTTACATAAAGGAAGGATTTGGGTGGATCAATCTGATCTGGGTGGCGCACGCTTTACGATCAGCCTGAGCAGCTCGGCTTAAAACCGGCTTTAAGCAGCGGCCAGCTGAGGCACCCAGCGGATGACCTGAGGCACAGGCTGGGCATTGAGTGCATCGGCCATCACCTGTTTGGCGCAGCTGGTGCACTTACCACAGCAGGTGGCAACCGCAGTTTGTGCTTGTAATTGGGCAAATGTGCGTACGCCACCGGCCACAGCTTTGTGGATTGCTTTGTCAGTAACACTATTACAGATGCAGACGTACATGGCAGCTCTCAGACTGATAACTGTTCTCATTATAATTGAAAACTAGCCCTTGCCAAGTGTTAAATAACACCCATTCTCAAAAAAACCATACTGTATTCCAGCCGATAGCAAACAGCACACGAAGCACAGATTTGTGAAAGCAAAATAGTGCTTTTGCCTTTATATTTCTTTCTTCAATTTTATTGGTAATAATCCCAAAAAATATAAGCCAAGAATGCTCACGGGGTATGATGCCGTTCTAACTTATACCCAGCATGTCCGATCACGATGCCAACGCTTGCTTCTTCCCCATTTGCAGCCCATCAAGACGCTTTAAACTATCCACCCCCTTCCCCGGAACACTCAGCCCGGCGCCAGCATGAAACCCTGTTTGCACTTCGCCATGAAAACGATCCACACCGGCTAAGCACGGCGCTGCTGCAATGCTTTGAATCTACCCTGCTGCTTTTGCCCCAGCTTGAAAAACCCGGCCATTCTGATGTGCACACCCGACAACTCAGCCATTACCTGCTACAGGAACTGATGCAAGGATTTATCCGCACGGCCTTACTCAGAAGTACCGAAACCGGCCTTTTTACCAGCAGCCGCCCCCGACTGGAGGCCTTTGGCCATGCTTTAGAAAGCGCATGGCAACTGGCCTGCCTGTATTCACGCAACAGAACCCCTTTGCCGCCGGGCTTTTGGCGCAGCTGCCATCAGCTCTTTACCGATATCCATGCATTGGGCTGGGCAAAACGCAGCCTGAAAAATGGCAGCACCCCCGGCACGCTCTACCGCAAAATCATGCTACTGGGCATCAGCGCAAGTAATCGTCTTGAGCCCCAAAAAATGGCGATTCTGTTTAAAATTATTGAAGAAGAAGCACGCTTTCTTGAGCTGGTGCAGCGGGATCAGGCGCTCACAGAACAAGGTGCTTTTATTTATCAGACAGATCGTGATGAAGCACCCCGCTTCGCCCAAACCCTGGCAGATGAAGAGCAGCAAGTTTGGTGGACCATCGAAACCCAGGGCATTCTGAAGCAGCTGAGCAGCAGATTACAACGGCTGCTAAATCTTCACGAAGACCGCCACCATGAAATCCAGCTGATTGGCCGTTTACTGCAAGAATGGAGCGCACAGCCAAGGCGGCAGCACTTTCGTATCCGCAGGCAAAATGGCGAACAAATTCAATTAGTCAGCCTTTGGGACCGTTGCTGGGATCTTGCTGCTGGCCACATTGATGAAACCGCCCCAGAGCCTGCCCGACTGAATATTTGCAATATCAGTGCAACAGGCCTGTTGCTGCAGGGCGAATCCACAGATCACCCCCTACAGGCCGGCGAAATACTGATGCTGCGCCGTGGTGGCCAGCACTGGCAAATTGGGCTGGTGCGCTGGCTAAGCCTGCGTGGCGACGGTTTATCCAGCGAATGTGGCATCGAGCTCATTGGCCGCTCACCAGAAGCCGTACAGATTGCCCCTGTGACCAGCCTTGGCACAGACATTCTTACACCAGCGCTCAGCCTTACCGCAAACCACCGCCGTGGCCACAGCGGCATGCTGATCCTGGCTGGCAAGCAATACCAAGCCATGCGCATGTTTACCGTGCACGATTCTCGCGGCATCTGCATCGTGCGGGCCACCCGCCTTGTGATGCAAACCGCTTATTACCAGTTTATTGAAACCCGGCTGGAGGAAATCACGCCCAAAGCCCAGCCGGAGGAGTAATGAACTGCTTTTATCTGTGTTGCGAATCAAGTCCGGCCATTAGCAGAATAATCAAACCGTTTACGCACACGGCACCATAGCAAAGATGACATTAGTCAGACCGCCCGAAGAAGCAAACCCCCACCCCTGCCATACCTGATTAACCAGGCTGCAGCACGATTTACACAATCGATTGCCAACCTGATTCAACAGCGCGAACAAGGTGGAAGTCTCCGTTTAATCGGGTGTAGTATATCGGCATAAAATATCTCAGGCCGCGCCTAGGAAGGTATTTAAAGAAGGCGCAGCGTTTTTATACACCCAAGACGGTGGTTTATCTGCCGTTTTAGGGTGTCTACATATTGTTAGACGCTTACCCATGCTCACTGCCGAGAACATCAAGCGTTCCATTGCCATTGTTGTCTTGGCCTGTTTTTTCCTGCCTTTGTGTCAGTGCACGGCAAAGATGCCACCTACACAAAATGCTAATGCACAGGGAAGCACAACAACCGAGGTGTTTGTTCCTTACGAAAAGGTACGCCTTGAAGACATTAATGAAGTTGTGCTCGTTACGCTTTTTGTTTGGCCTTTGTGCTTCTGGGCACTTCGTCGATTTGCCGTGACAAGAGTAAAAAAGATAGCGATCAATTCGGCAGAAATCGTCTGTGGTCTCGCATCACTCTTCTATCTCGGTCTATTCTTTCGGCTTTGGGGTGATCTCAAATACGGCGGGGTCATTGCGCTCTTTTCTTTTGCTATCCAGGTCGCAGTATCAGCATTCTTATTGGTGCAATATGTCGCCCGTAAGCGCGTCTAACCCTACAGTCGAGGGGATGGCCAGTAAGCTGGCTTCCCTCCCTGCGGTCGGCGCCCCCTCACTTCCACGTTAGGCAGCAGCAACACCATATGGCACATCGACTGACATGAAAATAATACCAAGAGCTTCGCTTCTGATCGCTGCCGTTGCGGCTGTGGCATGCAAGCCTTCCCAGCCCTCTGCTGACTATCTTGCTGTATGCGAAGGCCAACCGCTCCGTACGGTAGAACGGCGCAATCAGGCGATGGAAGATGGTTATGAGATTGATCGTCGCTACAATTGCATTACGAAGCAATCTGCCAAAGTATTGGCCGAGCAGAAAGCACTGTGGGAAGCTGCCAACACACCCGAAGCGAAGGCCGCGCGGCAGGCGGAATTTGAGCGCCGCGTCTCGGAAAGCAAGATTAGCCTTGAGGCGAAAGCTGAAGCCGAGGCGCGCACAGAGCGCGAACGGCAATGGACCGCAGCTGAAGCAGCGCCCATCGAGACTGTAGAGATCAACAGCGCGACCGAGTTGCAACTTGCGGGGTTGCAGGGATTGAGTGCCGACGTTGCGCACCAAATCTTGGAGGAGCGGACGAAGGCTCGCTTTAAGGGCTGGGACGATGTGGTCCGACGCGTCACGGGACTAAGTGCCGCTGAAACCGCAGTGCGGGCTTCCGCATTCGGCCTTACCGTGAACGGTCGCAGCCTCGATAGTGCGGAACCCGACTCCTCCATGGCTCGGTACGCGCGCGAAAAGTGGCTGCGCAGGAATGGATGAAAATCGCAGAAACCGGGGACAGACCACGGTTAATTACTATTTTCGTGGCGTGCTTATTTATTTTTTTGCAGCGGCAATACGTCTAACATGGCATTCAAGCAGACTGGCCGGAATGTGCGGCTGTTTTATTCAATTGCAGCGTAGGCCAGCTGCTTAATTTTAACGTTAGGCTGAACATAAATGGTTGAGGACAATTGGAAACTAAAGCTCCGCTATGGAAAACTTCAAACACCTTTTAAGCATTTCACAGCAATAGGAGAAGGTGTTGTCGGTGAGCTTAAAGATGGTTTTTCATGCCCTCAAGGTTCAGCGTTTATGGGCATGAAAACTTGGGCTTTATCCACTGAACAATCAGCAGATATGCTTAGAGTTATTGGGTCACGGTTAGGCTTTGAGGTAACTGGCAATGTGCAGGTATATGAAACTGAGCCTGTAGATCCGCCCAGCGAAAAACCCTATGGCTACAGCATCCAGTTCACCCCTTTTGGGGAAAGTGACTAGCAATGCCTAACCCGTCCATCAAGCGGGACGCGCCAAAGCGCGCCCCTTATGTCAAACGTTAGGCCTTCGGTGAATACGCAAATGTTTAAATATCAAGACGGCTCAGAAATCATGATTGGAGATTCCGTGCTCCTTGAGAATGGCCGCACTCTGGGGACGGTCAAGTTCATCGTCACCACACCAGAAGAAATGAAGGCGATCAATGTTGAAGAGCCTGGCGTCATGCTCCAATCTCCACCATTTGGGCGAGTCTATCTTCCACAATGGTCGCTAGTGCAAGATCCCTTGAGGTTTGTGTCGCGTGAGCAACAGGCCTAACACTGCGGTCAAGCGGGACTGGCTTACAGCGGGCTTCGCCCACTTCCAGCCAGCCCCTTACCTTCAACGTTATGTGAAGCTCTACTGAAATAATATCTTTGAAGCAAAGAATTTTTGGAGCATAAAATTTAATAGCTTGCGTTAGAGTATTCTGTCTCAAAAGTAGCGTAGAAATTTAATTTTTTGGAGTCGGCCGTGACACCTGAAGTATTCGTCAAAGAATTTGAAGAGCTTAAAGAATACATCGGAGAAGGCTACTTTTCTGAAGGGTCGGAAATATCCAGGCTTTCGCGCTTGCAAGCTGCAGGTTTTAGTGCAAGTCAAATTGAATTAACAAAAGAGCTTGTATCTGAAGCACTCACTGACGCTTTGTATACAGTTCTTCTTGGTCTTGAAGGCAGCGCCTCTATAAGCCGCCACCAAGAAATGTATAAACTGCTAGACGAATCTGGGCAAGAGTTAACTGGCAAAATCGAAAGTTTGGCATGGGAACGGTTCCACGGAAAAAACACATAACAAATCGCTGAAGCATCGCGCACTTCGTGCGCTGGACAGTTTTTAAGTCGCAGTTTTGTGGTTTTGCTGCGCAAAAGTATTCCACAAAACCGCAACTTAAAAACTGCCGCTTAGCTCGGCGTTAGGCATCGCATATTTCCCGTCGGGCTAAAAATGATCCTCATAAATTTCATCGGAATCGCACTGTTGCTTGTGGGCTTGGGTATTCCGGCCATGGCTTCATCTGCACTGCATTTGTCTCACGAAGCTTCCCTGGTCGTAACAGGAGTCTTGCTCGTGGCAATGGATGTGACATGGCGGCTAATCCAGAGAGGTGAAAACTCCTGGCGAGCGGCTCTTGCTCTCCCAAAGCAAGGCGGCAGCATCTTTTTCTTGCCAGTGTGGCTATGGGGCGGGTGGTGGATTGGCCTAGGGATGTATCGCCTTGTATTCGCAAGCCAGAGCAGCTAACGACCTTTCGTTTGCCATTGCAAGTGCACCGCGATTGAGAAACTGAGACCACGAGAAACTGGGGACGGACCACGGTTAATTGCGCATTTTTTAATTAAAGGGACCTCGCCCCTTTAATGACTGCGTTCATAACGTATTTTTTTGTGCCATGGTAATACGCCTAACATGGCATTCAAGCAGACTGGCCGGAACGTGCGGCTTCTTTATTTAATTGCAGCGTAGGCCAGCTGCTTAATTTTGACGTTAGGCCTAGGACATGAATACAAGAAACCGCAGTGCACTACTGGTCATGTTGCTCTTGCCAGTGCTGACCTTTGCTGGCCCAAAGAGTCCCGAAATCCCGAGGGAGAAGTACACCCCCGAACGGACGATGGAGATCATCAATGAATCGAACGCGACGACTGGGAAGGTGAAGGAATGCAAAAACAAGTTCTTCGCTGAGTACCAGGAATCCTTGTACAAGCACTGCGTTGCAACGAACGGTGGCAAGGAGATCGGAGGTGGCTGCGAGCATGTTGCCTATGCATACTCGATTCACGAAAGGGTTATTGAACTGGCGCTTCAAAAGTGCAAGGGCAACGTGATTTCGCCCGCGAGTGGCGCTAGGCCTAACCAGTCGCTCGAGCCGACTCGCGTCGGCAAGCCGCCGCTCGCGGCTCAGCTTCAACGTTAGGGCTTAAATGCGTTGGCTCCTGATAGGTATCGTACTTTTGGCTAATGCTGCGGCTATATTTCTTGCTTTTGCACCTACATTAGTCACCTTCGCGGAAGTGGTACCGCTTGGGGTCAACTGCGCTTCGTGTAGCTCTCCCGAAGTCACCGCAACCCTTTCTCATGCAGCTAGTGTTGGCCGCGCTCAGGTTATCGGTGTGGTTTCGTCCTACAGTTGGCTATTGGTCGCGGTGGCTTGCTTTAACGTTACCGCAGTTATTGCTGCTTTATTCATGCCCGCCCTAACCCGGCGGTCAAGCGGGACGCGCTAAAGCGCGCCCCTTACCTCAACGTTAGGCCTCACATGACAGACCACTCCCTCTACGTGCTACTGAGAAAGCTTGAGGACGCCAAGATTCCATTCACGCTCGCTCGCGACCGACCTGACACGATTCGTGTCACGATGCATTTGGTCGGCGAGCGGACAGAGATTGATGTCTTTGATGATGGCCATATGGAGGTCTCGCGCTTCTGCGGAGCTGAAGACATTGTCGGAGATGAAGCACTTGTGGATAGACTCATTCAAGAAAACCGAGACTGAATGTCGAATGATTTCCGGCTACGCCAAGGCAGTAAGGACAGACACATGGTTCTTTTAGCGATCTCTCCGAAAGGTCTGGCAGATGCCTTGCGGATCTCCGCAAAGACTGGTGAGGCTGTCTGGTGTGGTTCTGAGGCCGTAACGGAGTCCGAATTCAACGCGTCGATGCCGGCGCGCGTCACCCGCTTCGTCTATGGGCTCACTGGCGACAGCGCCACGTTGTTAGATGACGCGCTCGAAACCATAGCGGAACATCATCCCGCACAGACCATTTGGGTCGAGTCAGCACCCGGTGCGGCCTAACCCTTCCTTCAAGCGGACCCGCCTTCGGCGGTCCGCTTAAGTCAAACGTTAGGCACCCCTGCCCATTATTTTGTTTTTTAGTCGGCGCGTTGTGGTGGCAGTTTGTGTTGCGGTGCGCTGATATTTTTATTCTGTTTTGCAGCTTTCTGTTTGCGCTGTTTATTAATACGCTTTTAATTCGTTTGCTCCGTTTTCGTGGCTCCATTATTTAGTTTTGTGGTTTGCTGCGGAAAACGTGGGTTATATTTTTTGTGCAGTAGTAATACGCCTAACATGGCATTCAAGCAGACTGGCCGGAATGTGCGGCTTTTTTATTCAAGTGCAGCGTAGGCCAGCTGCTTAATTTTGACGTTAGCACTTTACGCCTATGCAAACAAATGAACGTAACATTTCTCGAGCAATATTTAAAGGCGAGATTGAAGCTTTTAACTTACTCGTTTCAACAGATGATGAAATAAACTCTATTACTAAGAAAGAGCATTGGAATTTCCTACATCAAGCTTTGGTAAGCGTTTCTTTAGCTCCCTCTCGACCTATGGTAGTACATCTTATTTCTCGTGGTGTCGACGTTAATGCAAAAGACATTTGGGGAAACACCCCATTGCATTATGCAGCGCGAATAAAAAATAGCGAAATTATTGAATTGCTGCTAAACGCAGGAAGTGAGATTAATGCTATCAATCATGAGGGAATTACACCACTTAGACAAACTCTACTTCAAAAACCACATAATTTAAAAGCGACAGAAATTTTTTTGGCCTATGGAGCAGACGTTAACCAACATACCAAAGGTGGTTGTACTACTAAAGAGTACGCTAAAATAATCAGCCATGGCAATGGCGCAGAAATCTATGCTTTATTTGAAAAATACTCAACGGCTAACCCATCATTCAAGCGGGACGCCTAACGGCGCCCCTTAATTCAAACGTTAGTTAAAACTATGATTGAACCAAATTGGAATCAAGAAAGACCGTCCCATTCCGAAATTCAAGAATTTTGGAATGGAAGTATATTTGATGAGGTCGGGGTACAAATAGAAGGAGCTTCTAAAGTTTGCAATGAATTAAAGAGTACTCATGTAAACGGAGGATGTGATATTTTTTGTGCAACATTCATCAACCACCCTGTATTACATTGGTTTGTGTCGAGAAATAGGCTCGATGAGATTTCGTTTTTTGAAAAATTCCTTTCATCTAGAGTATTTGGTGAAAGGCAAATTAAATTTGAATTTGACAATAATTTGGAGTGGGAGTGGTCAAGCTCCTATATTTTGGACGGAGACATCGCGAGGACTTTGAAGTCAGGTGGTGCTTATAAGGCTTTCTCAGGCAGCGGAAAAGAAGCGAAAGCTTTGGGACAGTTACTTTGCACTGATATTTTCGGAGAAAGATATGATGATATTCAGATCTTCAAGACCTATAAGCCTTGGTCGGATTGGTTTTACGACGTTGCGTGGGATCAAACGTGGATGATCGTTGATAAAAGAAATTTACTAATTTGGGCAATTTTGCTCACGGACACTGATTGAAAGCTAACAAGTCATTCAAGCGGACCCGCTGACGCGGGCCGCTCAACTGCAGCGTTATCTGTTCGCAGGAAATAAAGTATGAGTATTAACCTGAAGGAAGTAGACGGCGCATTTATAAAACCTAAGCACAAGGCTTCTTGCCATTGTGGTTCTGTAGAGTTTGAACTTGACCTACCGGATGGTTTAATTGACGTGCGTCGCTGTGATTGCTCTCTTTGCAGAAGAAGGGGCGCAATTGCCGCATCAATTCCACTTTCAGGTATAAAAATATTAAAGGGTGAAAGCTTGCTAAAGCTCTATCAATTTAATACCAAAACAGCCAAGCATTATTTTTGCAGCAACTGTGGAATATATACACACCATCAACGCAGATCTAATCCAACGCAATACGGTTTTAATGTTGCTTGTCTTGAAGGTATTAATCCTTTAAAAATAGCAAACGTGCCAACCTATGACGGTGTGAATCATCCGGCAGACCGAGAATAAGGCACATAACAAATCGCCACTGTGCTTGAGTCCGTCATACTGTTTAACAGCCGTCGTATTGACCAGCTTCACCTCATAATCGGCGTCTTGCAGCGCATCAACCAGCAAATACCAGTTGTAGGTCGACTCCACAGCCACCGAAACAATCGGGCCACACGCAGCCAAGGCACCGAGAATCGTCTCGCGCTGATTGGGCAGGCGTTTCTGACAAACAACACGGTCGCTCGAATCGAGCACCACGATCACGCTATTGTTTGAGTGCAAATCAATCCCCGCGTACAGTTCCATACCGGTCTCCTTGGTGACGACGTTTCGCTAAGTGTTCGCACTCTTACGATACGCCACAGCTCGGAGACCGGCCCCCCATCTACTTTGTTTTTAAGTCGCAGTTTTGTGGTTTTGCTGCGCAAAATTATTCCACAAAACCACAATTTAAAAACTGCCACTGAACTCGGCATTAGGCGCCTCAAATGCAGCATCACGCTCCCTCGCCATATCTCTGCCCGTTCTGCGCAATCGCCGCTGGCGCCGAGTCCGATGCAGTCGTGTTCAATGACGGCAAGGCCATTGGTGTCCTTGGTTTGCATCAAAAAGTTGGCAACGAAGGTCACATCCTCGTAATGCCGGTAGGACACTTTGAGAATTTGTACGAACTGCCTTCCGAGCTAACGGGGCATCTTTTCCTCGTTACACAGCTTCTAGCGAGAGGCATCAAGCGTGCGTTCGGTACTGATGGAATAACCGTCTTACAAAACAACGAACCCGCTGGAGACCAAGATGTTTGGCATGCCCACATACACGTCATTCCACGGTTCACTGGTGACCAGTTTCATGCCAGGCAAGGCGCCTTCATGCCACTTGCGGAGCGTGCCAAGTTGGCAACGACAATTCGCGCCGCACTTCAATCGGCAGGCACCTAACCCTTACTTCAAGCAGACTCGCCTTCGGCAGTTCGCTTAAGTCAAACATTAGGACTCTCAAAATGGGCACTCTCACTCACCCAATGGGATCAGGTCTTGCATTAGCACATAGCAAACTTAGACTAAGTTTGAAAATATGTTAATGCAAGACCTGATCCCAGCTACTTTTCTACCTCAAAGCAGGAAAATAACTAATCCTGTAACAAAGCAGCTGAATTAATAAATCTCACCACTTATTATTATCTTTAAACAGACATTTGTTTGCCCTCTGCCCCACCCTTCAGGCGGCGCTCCTTAAGCAGACCTAGGACTGACTCTCATCATCATGATCAAATCCATTGCCATGCTCTCAACGCTTCTCATCACGCCCTTTTGTGCCGCAGGCAGCCCGATTGCTGAGCAAGCAACACCAAAGCTGGCTGCAGAGTGGTGGCAGTGGGCAATGTCAACGCCTAGGGATGAAAGCCCGGTTGCAGATCTAAGCGGCGCGAACTGCTCAAAAAACCAGAGTGGAAACACCTGGTTTCTGGCAGGTGGATTTGGCTCATCAAAGATTCGCAGAACCTGCACCATTCCTGCAGGCAAGACCTTGTTCTTTCCCCTGATCAATATGGTGTACATTCCAGCAAGGGGAGTTAAATCGATTACATGCGAAGATACAAAGGCCGCAGCCGCGCTGAACAATGACACAGCGCTTGATCTGTTCGCTGAACTCGACGGCAAGCCTGTCAGCAACCCTAGGCAATATCGTATCTCATCCAAAAACTGCTTTGATGCATTCGCCCGGCAACCCGCCTCAATGCAGCCATATAAGGCATTTCCATCGGCGACAGATGGGTTCTGGCTATTGCTAAAACCCTTGCCTCCTGGCCCACATACTCTAAAATTTGGCGGCAAATACAACCGCGAATCCGCTGGCTATGGGCGCATGGTGCAAGATATCGAATACGTTTTGCTTGTCAAATAAGCGCCATACCTTTACCCCCCCATTGGGCGAGAGTAAATCCGAAAAAGAAAAAGCCCCGGCCATCGTTCTGCCGGGGCTTACTTAAACGATTATCTGGCTGATTAATCAGCCAAAGCTTCTTCTAGTACCTCAATAAAACGAGCATTTTCTGCTGGCAGGCCAATCGAAACACGCAGGGTGTTGGTCAGGCCGTATGGGGCTAATGGGCGGATAATTACGCCGCGTTGCAGCATAAATAAATTAAGCGCTGCGGCATCACCGCAGTGAAAGGCAATAAAGTTGGCCTGGCTTGGAATATAGCTAATACCCAGCCGTACAAATGCTGCCGTTAATTGCGCCATGCCTTCGCTATTGACGCGCAGTGTTTCTTTCAGAAATTCTTCGTCATCCAGCGCCGCCGTTGCTGCCGCTTGTGCAAGGCTGTTGACATTAAACGGCTGGCGCACGCGGTTGATGATGTCTGCAACTTCCGGCGAAGTGAGTGCCATACCCACACGCAAACCAGCCAGACCAAAGGCTTTGGAGAAAGTACGCACCACGATCAGATTGGGGAAGTCTTTCAGCCAAGCGATTGAATCCGGTCGTTTTTCCGGAGTAAAGAATTCGGTGTAGGCCTCATCCAATACCACCAGCACATTTTTCGGGCAGTTTTGTAAAAACTCAAGCAAATCGCCTGGCCTTGCCATGGTGCCGGTTGGATTATTTGGGTTTGCAATCCAGACAACCTTGGTATTTGGCTCAATTGCGGCGAGCATGGCGTCTAAATCGTGGCCATAATCCAGCGCATTCACCTGAATACCTTTTGCCCCAACGGCTTGTGTAGCCAGCGGATAAACAGCAAACGCATATTGCGAATAAACCGCAGAATCACCCGGTGCAAGAAAAGCATGAGCGATTAAATCCAGTACATCATTAGAGCCATTGCCCAAAACAATTTGCTCAGTTTTTACATTGTATTTTTTTGCTACTTTACTTTTTAAATCAAAGCCATTGCCATCGGGATAACGGGCTAATTCTGCCAATTCTTTTTCAATTGCGGCCCTTGCTTTGCTGCCCATGCCCAGCGGATTTTCATTAGAAGCCAATTTCACGATATGGTCAGGATTTAATCCCATTTCGCGGGCTAATTCTGAAACAGGTTTGCCCGGCTGATAGGGAGCAATCGAGCGCACGTAAGCGGGGGCCAAATCTTGCAAACTCATATAAACATCCTTTTGTGTGAATCAACTCAACAGGTATCAGGTGATACTAGCCGACATCAATTACGTAATACAAATTGTTGATATCCGCAATATTGCATTTGCCAGCCAAAGATTGTAAAACCCAGACTCCGGCAACACTAAGCAGTTTATTTTGTAACGTTTTTAACAAACAGCCCTTTTACTCAAAACCGACACAGGCTTTAGCCTCCAAGGCTGCTCAAACTTACAAAAAATTCGAAATAAAACCACGATTCAATTTTTTTCATATTATTTTTGGCATAAGTTGCCATATCAACTCTAATTATGCAGCCCTGCATTAATTTAAAGCGCAATTTTACTTCCGCACTTCGGCTTATAAATCAACTAAGCGAAGAATTTTGGCCTAACCATAACGCCATTCTTAGCGCACGATGTAAATAGACAAGGGCTGCGGCTCGCTTTAATTAATCTTTTACTGGTGAGCCAATCGTGTTGCCAGTAATGGCAAATCTGCGTAGAGAAGCGTATCTGCCAAATCTATCTTTTGCCAGAAGTCCTGGGCTGTAGTGCTTGCCATGCCTGCCACCGAAGGCAATACCTAATGTGCTGCTTGTACGCCTCTGTAAGCTGCTGATCATTCAAGCCCAAATACTTTCAAGTTAACACCTTTAATCTTTCTTTTCCTATCAAACAAAAAACCTCAGACTATTCCATAAATTAGAACAATCAATTGTAAAACATGACGATTCTTCTTTTTAAGACACTTAGGCACAATCCATTTACTCGCTCAGCCACAGCGGTAAACCCCTAAACCCAAAAGGAAAACATCATGTCCCCATTTATTTTTCGCCGCACATTTTTTGCTTCAGCCATGCTGGCCTCTTTGATCGTAGGCGGCTTGATGCCGACCTCGGCGTTGGCTTATGACGAAGCGTCTACTGCCGCCATCAATGTAGATGCAAAAAACGTGGCGCTGAAAGGCTTTGACCCGGTGGCCTATTTCACTGTCCATAGCCCTACTTTGGGGAATGCGGCTTATAGCGCCAACCATAATGGTGTGACTTATCACTTTTCTTCCCAAGAGAATTTGGCCAAATTTAACGCCAACCCCGCATATTACGCGCCCCAATTTGGCGGTTTTTGTGCAATGGGGGTCGCGCTGGATAAGAAATTTGATGGTGATCCAGAGGCATGGAAAATCGTAGAGGGAAAGCTGTACCTGAATGTGACCAAACAAGTGCAAAAGAAGTGGCTGGAAGACCTACCGGGCAATATAAATAAAGCCTATCAAGAGTGGCCAGCCATTAAAGACAAAGCTCCCAAAACGCTCTGATTGATATGGACACGCCACACTAAAACGCCGCAGCCTTTCCCAAATCAGCCGCCCCATAGGCTAGGATTTCATCATGTCAGCTATTACCATGTACAGCACCCACACTTGCCCATTTTGCGTGCAAGCCGAAAACTTGCTGCAAAGCAAAGGATTAAGCGTGAATAAAATATGGGTCGATCAAAACCCGGATGAGTTTGCCACCATGCTCAAGCGCAGCGCCCGCCGCTCTGTGCCCCAGGTTTTTATTGGCGACCGCCACCTTGGGGGCTTTAACGATTTACTGGTTTTGGAGCAATCTGGCCAGTTATCAAAGTGGCTAGCAGACGCTCAGCCAAGCCATTCATAGCCAGCACCGTGCCGCAATAAAACACTGATTGCTACGCACCGCGACACAGGCGGTTAAGCCATTTTGTGGTGACACCGCTTGTGCATTTTATGTGCGGCTACAAGATAAGCCAGCACCCGCTTGCCCACCCATTTGCTTCATCAATAACACACTACCCTGCCGCAAATAGCCCTCGCCTTTTATGCCCCGCCACTTGGCAAAACCACGGTCTTTCCCTCGGCCCTCAGCTGCAATACGGAGCCATTCTTTGCTCATCCGCGCTACGCTGGCCCAGCAAGCACAAGCAGGCTCAAGCCCAAACGGCTTCACGCTTTCCTACTCTGAATTATTCCTTAAAATACAATAAAATCTTCCATTTCATCGCTATTCTTTATATTTTTAGCATTTGGTAAATTAGCCGTATTCCTTGCCACGGCGACAACCATGACAGTGCTCTCTATCCCTAGCAAACCATTTGAAACGCTTATGCCACTGGCACCAAGCGTCATTTTGAGCAATGGCCGTCCGCATGTGCCACAGCATTATGTGCAGTATCAGCACAGCATCACGAGCGTGGCTCAAATAATCAGTGAGATTGAATTTGACACACATACCCCTTTATTTGCAGCAGAAGATGCGGGCGGGATGTATTTGCAGGTGGGCCTGATCGGGCGGGAGAATTATGATCGCAGCCATACCATCCGGCCGCAGAAACTGGTGTACGGCAGAAAATGGCGTATTGATCGCGATACGCCCAGCTCTGAAATTATCCAAACCGCTTTTTTGGCCATCAAAAAAGCACGTGAGCACGAGCTGCGTGAGTTACTGACTTTTCGCAAAGCAGCGGGGCAAGTCAGCGCCCCCTTTAGCAGTCACCAAGATTTAGCCCTGATGGCGCAGAACCCAGAGCTGGTCCATGCCCCTAAGACGGTAGAAACAGCAGAGGCTTTACGCTCCTGTTTGTTGCAATGGCAGTTTGCACAGCGCCCCATTGAAGTACTGCATATCGAGCAGCGACATAATCAAACTATTTTGCTGGATATTCGCCTAGGAGAGCCGCCCTTGGCACGCAAAATTGAGGCAGATTTCCCCGAGTTTGACGGCCTGGAATTAACGCTTTTGCTGCAAAACAGCAGTGCATCCGAGCTACTCTATGCACTGATGGACGCCTTAATTGCACATAGTGATCATTGGGTCGCAAGGCACTTTACTTACCAAGGCTTGCATCGTTTTAGCCGCAAGCTTGATCCGCATCGTATTGCCGAGCTATCAATCAGCACCCGCCCCTATCAGCGCGATATGCAAAACAAACCCTTTGAGGCTATTTTTCGCCTTAGCAACTACGCCGTGGATGCAGGGCGTGCGCCGGACTTAGGCAGCGGGCCTCTGGCCGACAAAAACCGTCAGCTCATCAGCCGCTTTGAGCCGCTGGCAGGGCACTTACCGGGCGGTTATGCCACTAAGCATGAGCGGGCCACGCCCGCAGAGCAATTTTAACCAGGGCATTTAGTTGCGCGTGGCTGGCACCATCAATCGCCTGCACCGACATTCCCTGGATTACACCGGCATAGAACATCGCCAAGCCATCCACATCCGTCTGCGCGCTCATCAACCCACGGCGGATATCCAGAGCGATTCGTCCAGCAATCATAGCCAAGGCATTGCGCCGATGCGTGGCAGTAAGCTGCGCCATCGCTTCATTCGCCTCTGCGCTGCGTAATACCCCGCTGGCAATCGGGCAGCCCGCTGGCTGATCGGGCCGGGTGTATTGCTCGGCAGCCGCATAGAGCATGGCTTCCAAGGCTTCTCTGGCGCTTAATGCCTGATCCATCAAAGCCGTAATCTGCTCGTGTTGACGGGCCAGATACAGCTCTAGCGCTTCGCTGTACAGCGCAGGCTTGGATTCAAATGCGGCATATAAGCTTGGAGCGTTAATCCCCAAAGCGCTGGTTAAATCGCTCATTGAAGTGCCTTCATAGCCCTGCGCCCAAAACAATCGCAGTGCTTTATCTAAGGCTAAGGCACGATCAAATGCACGAGGTCTGCCGCGTGTTTTTCTAATTTCGTCGCTTTCCATAATGATTACTACAAAATATATTGACGAGCGAATATTAGCTCGATTACATTATGTATCGTTCATTACATAAATAGGAAAAACGATGAAGCTCCCAGAACAAATACATTTTCAGCGCTATCAATTGCAGCCATTGGGTGAGGTGATGGCTTTAGAGCAGATACAGACCCACATCGGAGCACTAGCTGCCGATGAGGTATTGATCAAGGTCGCTGCGGCTAGCCTGAATTACCGTGATTTGATTATTTTGCGCAATGTTGGCAAAGGGAGTGTAGCTGGGCAAATCCCCTTATCCGATGCGGCGGGAACGGTGGTGGCAGCGGGTGAAAGCGTCAGTGAATGGCCAATAGGCGCACGGGTGGCAACTGGCTTTTTCAGCACCTGGCAGACCGGAAAATACCAGCCTCAGCACCATTTAGCCGGCGCACTGGGTGGCGCGCAAACCGCTGGAGTCTTAGCGCAATATATCGTCGCCAAAGCCAATGCCATTGTGGAAGTACCCGCACACTTAAGCCTGCAGCAAGCGGCAACATTACCCTGCGCGGCAGTTACGGCGTGGCAGGCTTTATTTGACCGCGGCCAATTGGCGGAGGGCGAAACAGTATTAATTCAAGGCACGGGTGGTGTGGCGCTGTTTGCTCTGCAACTGGCGGTAGCGCAGGGTGCACGCGTCATCATCACTTCCTCATCCGATGAAAAACTCGCTAAAGCGCACGCACTGGGTGCATGGCAAACCATCAACTACCGCAAGCAGCCCGATTGGGATCAGGCCGTACTGGAGCTCACTGCAGGCACTGGTGCAGATCAAATTTTAGAGCTGGGTGGCCCTGACACTTTTAGCCGCTCAATCAGTGCAGTGGCAGGAGGGGGGCATATCCATCAAATTGGCGTTCTCAGCGGGTTTGCTCCCAGCCCGAATTTACTGCCGTTGCAATTACAGAACGCCACTATCCACGGCACTTTGGTGGGCTCGCTCGCACACTTTAAGGCTTTAAATCACTTTATAAGCCAGCACAAAATTGAGCCGATCATTGATCGCAGTTTCTCTTTTAACCAGGCACAAGCAGCATTTGATTACCTCGCCAGCGCGCAGCATTTTGGCAAAATCATCATTAATTTCGAGCTGTAAAACTTCAAGGGAAAGTACATGACTCAATTTATCAGCCACAGTATCACCTCCGCTCCTGCCGCCAGCCAGCCCTTACTCAGCCATGCACAGGCTAACTTTGGTTTTGTGCCTAACCTGTTCGCCCATATGGCCAGCGCCCCTGTTTTACTGGAAGGCTACCTCACCCTAACTGGCATTTTCAATAAAAGCAGCATGACTGAAACCGAGCGCCAGATCGTCATGATGACGGCCAACCGCCTGCACCGCTGCGACTACTGCATGGCGGCGCATTCCATGATTGCACAAAGCAGTGTGGCCCCAGAGGTGATTCACGCCCTACGTCATAACACCGCGATTGCAGATGCCAAGCTGGAAGCCTTGCGCCAATTCACCATTGCCATGATCGAAACCCGTGGCTGGCAAAGCAAAGAAGCCGTCGCGCAATTTCTTGCCGCCGGTTATACCCAGCAAACCGTATTGGAAGTGATTCTAGGCACCAGTCTGAAAATCATGTCCAACTACACCACCAGCGTGGCCGATACCGCTTTGGATGTCGTGTTTGCTGAGCATGCATGGCAAGCCGCCCAAGCTGGATAAGCAGCAAAAAACGCCCTCCCCAATGGCTTTTACATTGCGGGAGGGCGTGACTGATTGCCGGCTCTAAGCGGCAGTTTTTTAATTTCGGGTTTTGCCATCAACCCGCATAGGCTCAAGCTACTGCTTGCAGCGCATTGGACCACTCTTGGACCAAGGAGGCGATCTGCTGCTGATCTGCGCGAGGTGCCATTGCCTCGGCGCTGGCTTTTTCCCCCGTTGCCACAATCGAGAGCTGGCCCTCACTGCCGCGCTCCCACACATAATCACCGTTGCAATTAGGGCAGGCGGCGTGTTCACCCTGCTGCGCTACACGATATCGCACAATCGTTGGCCCGCACATGGTGCAGTGCGCCAGCGGAATGCCTGCATCGCTATGACCAACGATATGGTCCAGACCGCCAGCCTGGCCAAGTTGAATAAACACTTCACTACACTCTTTATCAAACTGCCGGCCTGATTCACTTTGAATAATGGCCAGCGCCTTGCTGATAGGCATGCCAGACCGATATGGACGAGAGCTGGTCATGGCGTCAAAAGCATCGCACACCCCCACAATCAAAGCATCACGCGGGATATCTGCCCCTGATAAGCCATACGGATAGCCTTGGCCATCCGGCCTTTCATGATGCCCTTCAACGGCTGCAAGCACTAAAGGCGAAAGTGGGTGGCTGGCCAGTAAACGTGCACCAAGCGAAGGATGGGTTTTAATCACCGCATATTCATCGTCCGTCAGCTTATCAGGCTTACGCAAAATAGCATCTGGCACACCAATTTTGCCCATATCATGCAAGAACCCGCCCATGGCAATACGGCTGACGCTGGGCGCGGATTCTCCCAGTGCCTGCGCCAAAAGCGCCGACATGGCTGCCACCCGCCACAAATGCCCACCCGTGTATGGATCCCGTGCTTCCACCACCCATGCCGATGCCAAGAGGCTAGCTAACAAGCCCTGCTCCTGCACCAGCAAGCGGGCTTGTAGCGCTCCGAGCAAGGTTTCCGAGCGGGCAGAAGCGGGGCGAAATATATTCATTAACTGCTCAAACATAACAATCTCACCACGGTAACTGACTATCAGCTTAATACATCCAGCCATACTACAAAGACTTTTTATAAGCCTAAATCACTTAAACCTAAATGTTCCATCTTATCTTTTAAATAAAAAACGCCATCTATTTTTGATGGCGTTTTTTATAGAGGCATGAATAAAACGGAAAGAAAGGCCGCCGCTGATCACTTACACTTTCCACCACTGCCCTTCAGGCACACTGGGCAAACGGCTTAAAATATCCAGCAAGGCCGCTGGCGTATGGGCAGACTGCAGCTTGTGGTATTCCGCCTCAGCCAAAAAGCCTGCGGCAATGGCGCCTTCCAAAAATTTTGTCAGTGCATCGTAATAATTTGCAGTATTGAGTAAGCCCACCGGTTTAGCGTGCAAACCAATTTGTGACCAAGTCAGAATCTCGAACACCTCATCCAAAGTGCCAAAGCCCCCTGCCATAGCGATAAAGCCATCGGCTAATTCAGCCATTTTTGCTTTGCGGCTGTGCATGGAATCCACCACAATTAATTCTGTACACGATTCTAGCGCCAATTCACGCTCCACCATAAACTCTGGAATCACCCCTATCACCTGCCCGCCCGCATTCAGACACGCCGTTGCCACTTCCCCCATCAGGCCAATATGTCCACCACCATAAACTAGGGTGATTTCACGCTCAGCCAATAACGCACCTAACTCGCGCGCAGCGGCCGTAAACTCAGGCCGAAGGCCGTGTCTGGCCCCACAAAAAACGGCTATCGATTTCATTTTTTACCTTAGCGATTTAAAAGCGGCTTCTCTTGGCCCTGATAGAGTGCTAAACCTTGACCACAAACGAGGGCACAGAGCACACAGAGCCCCTTCAGACCTTGTTTTCTCTGCGAAACGCTGTGCCTTCTCTATACTCTGTGTTTTAAAATTTTGCCCACTCAGCCTTGAACTGATGCACGCTTATAATCAGGAAATAACAGACAAAACAATGCCGCTCCCGTAAGAGCGGCATTCCATTTAGACGGTAATTGAATTAAATCACCGCCACCGGATAAGACCCCAGCACCTTCACAAAGGCTGCCACATCGGCCAGCTCAGCCAGCGCGGCTTGTAGTGGCGCGCCGCTGACATGCCCTTCAACATCCACAAAGAACACATACTCCCAAAGGCCTGCGCGGCTGGGGCGGGATTCGAATTTATCCATGGAAACGCCGTTTCTGGCGAGCGGTTCAACCAAGGTATGCAGCGCACCAGGCCGATTGGGGGCAGAGATCACCAAAGAGGTTTTATCCCGGCCGCTTGGACCTACTTCCTGCATACCCAACACTAGGAATCGCGTGGTGTTGTTTGGCTCGTCTTCAATATTTTGCGCAAGGCTCAGCAGCGCGTAGTTTTCTGCTGCTGCATCCCCAGCAATCGCCGCAGATGATTCATCCAGACTAGCCAAACGTGCGGCTTCTGCATTGCTGGATACGGACACCCGCTGCACTTCGGCGGGCAGGTTTTTATTCAGCCATTCATGGCATTGCGACAGGCTTTGCGCATGCGAATAAACCCGCTGCAAGCCACCCTTGCCTTCCACTTTACGCAGCAAATGGTGATGAATACGCAGCACCACTTCGCCGCAAATCTTAAGCGGGGTATTGACCATTAAATCCAGTGTGCGGCCCACCGCGCCTTCAGTAGAATTTTCAACCGGGGCGACTACATAATCTGCCGTTTTGGCTTCTACCACGCGGAACGCTTCGTCGATCGAGCAGCAAGCCATAGTATGCGCGGCATGACCAAATTGCTTGATCGCCGCCGCCTGGCTGAATGTCCCCTCTGGCCCTAGGTAGGCAATCGTCAGCGGGCGTTCTAATGCTAGACAGGCCGACATGATTTCGCGGAAGAGCTTGGCCATTGTTTCACCGCTTAAAGGCCCTTTGTTTAAAGATTTAACGCGCGATAAAACCTGCGCCTCGCGCTCGGGGCGATACACAATCCCGCTGCCTTTAATCTCACCGATGGTGCGGGCATGGCTGGCACGCTGGTTTAATAGCTGAATAATCTGTTCATCGATGGCATCAATGGCATCACGATGTTGGCTTAGTTGTTCTTCACTCATTGATTTCTCGAATTTAAATAGGCCGTGTTAACGGCGGCAAAACTGCTCTTCACAAGGAATGCCATCATGATCCCCGTCCATTTTTGTGCCTGGGCAGTTATTCAAAAAGAAAGTGGCTTCTTCGCAAGATGACATCTGTGAGCAATGCATTCTACCGTCACAACTATAGCGGCTCACAGGTACAGGGGTGCTCATTGCAGAGACTGTTTCTGGCACTACTTCGGCATGATTAGACGTTAAGGCAAGGGGCTCATCTACTTGCCTTTGATGCTTGGAATACCAATTCCAAGCACCAAAGGCAATAAGCAACAGACACAAAAACTTTATCATCGCTTAGGCAGCCCTTGTTTAATAAAAAACCACTCAATTATTTAGGGAAGGAAAGCCCAATACCCCCCCCTTGCGAATCATTAACCGTGGCTTTTGGCAAAGGTGCGCATGTATTCGCACAGCACACGCACGCCTTCGATCGGCATGGCGTTGTAAATGGAGGCACGCATCCCGCCAACTGAACGATGGCCTTTTAATTGCAATAAGCCAGCGGCCTTTGCGCCTGCCAAGAAATCATCGTCTAATTTTTCATTCTTTAAATTAAACGGCACATTCATGCGCGAGCGGAATGGTTTATCGACTGGGCAGTGATAAAACCCATTCGATGATTCGATGGTTTCATAGAGCAAAGAGGCTTTTTCGATGTTTTTTTGCTCAATTGCAGCAAGGCCGCCCTGATTTAGCAGCCATTTAAACACCAAGCCTGCCACATAAATACCAAATGTTGGCGGCGTGTTGTACATCGATTCGGCATCGGCATGCACGCTGTAATCCAGCATGGTTGGCGTATCGCTGCGCGATTTGCCCAATAAATCTTCACGCACAATCGCAATACAGAGGCCGGATGGGCCAATGTTTTTTTGTGCACCAGCGTAAATCAGGCCAAATTTAGACACATCAATCGGGCGCGATAAAATATTGGACGACATATCGCAAATCAGCGGCACTTCGCTTTTGGGGATATCGGCAAACTCAACACCACCAATGGTTTCATTCGCGCAGTAGTGCAAAAGAGACGCTTCTTTGGAATGCTGCCATGTGGATTCGGCAGGCACATAGCTGAAATTGCGATCTTCACTGCTGGCAATCACATTAACCTTAGCAAAACGCTTCATTTCTTTGATGGCAATCTTGGACCAGTGGCCAGTGTTCACCACGTCGATCGTGCCATTTTCAGAAAGCAAATTCAGCGGGATCATCGAAAAATGAACATGAGCGCCGCCTTGTAAAAACAGCACTTTATAATTTTTCGGGATATCTAAGAGCTTACGCAGATCTGCCTCTGCCTCATGAATAATCTGCGTAAATTCTTTACCGCGATGGCTCATTTCCATTACACACATGCCCGAGCCGTGCCAGTCGGTCAGCTCTTGCTGTACGGTCAGCAATACTTCTCGCGGCAACACCGCGGGGCCAGCAGAAAAATTATAAATCTGTGTCATGGCAAACTTATCCCTTAGGCAAGTAGAAAATGGGCGCGGGCAACCGCCACCGGCTTACTGCGATCTTCCTGCCAGGCTGTCATCAGCACGTTAGCAACGCGCTTGCCCTGGCGAATAATTTCACACTGAGCGTAGAGCTCTACCGGACGGCCAGTGCGTAAGTAATCAATTGAGAAATCCACAATCTTAGGCACGCTATGCGCCTCCGATGCCCACATCACATGCAAAATGGCGGCGGTTTCTAAAAAGCCACCGATCACACCACCGTGCAGAGCAGGCAGAATGGTATTGCCAATGTTATGCGTCTGAAATGGCAGAAAAAACAAAGGCTGGCCGTTATCTTCACGGCTTTGAATCCCCAGTAATTTGGCATAGGGGACTGCATCAACAGCCATGGCTAGGGAATCAAAACTGGTAATCGGCGGGCTCATGCTGCCACCTCTCGCGCGGAATTACGCATAAATGTCCCTACGCTGTAAGCAATAGGATCGTTGATGTCTTCCTGATACGCCGTCGCACGGGTAAAGGCAATCTGCTTAGTGAGTTTATAGCATTCTGCGGTGCAATAAATGGGGAAATCCGGCTTGGCAGGGCGAAGATAATCGAGACGTAAATCTAAAGTGGCGATGGCTTCCAGCTCGGTCAGCATAGTGTAAATAGCGCCAGCGCTGGTGGAATCCACCAGCGAGGTAACCACGCCGCCATGAATGACCCGCGTTGCAGGATTGCCAATCAGCTCGTCTTTAAAAGGCAGGCAAACGGTCATGCTGCCGTAATGCGCTTCGCCAAATTTAAAACCCAGCACCTGACAGTGCGGCAGGGTCATAAACCATTCTGAAATTTGATTAAATAATGCAGGTGATGCAACAGGCGCTTCGCTCATAGACCATCCCTTATTTGAGCAGGGCTGATGTTTAAAACAAGCACCAGCCACAGCAAACTCCACACACAACACTGGCCTGTCTTGCAGGCCAGTGTTGTTATTGCGATGAGAA
The DNA here is from genome assembly GCF_900451195.1 of Iodobacter fluviatilis. Classification (NCBI taxonomy): domain Bacteria; kingdom Pseudomonadati; phylum Pseudomonadota; class Betaproteobacteria; order Neisseriales; family Chitinibacteraceae; genus Iodobacter; species Iodobacter fluviatilis. Next base: position 2,017,802 of record NZ_UGHR01000001.1, on the reverse strand, counting down.
AAGCTTACTCAGCCGCTGGCTCGTCGCCTTTTTCAGCACCACCCTCTGCAGCGGGCGCATCGCCCTCTGCAGGAGCTGCGTCTGCAGCAGCAACTTCACCTTCAGCAAGTAACTCGTCATCTTCCAGCAAATCGTCATCTGAATCAGTTTCACACACTTTTTCCAGACCTGACAAATGCTCGCCTTCATCCAGATTAATCAGACGCACGCCCTGAGCCGCGCGGCCTGTTTCACGGATTTCAGCTACTTTGGTACGAATCAGCACGCCGCCGGTGGTAATTAGCATCACGTCATCGCTGTCTTCAACCAAGGTGGCCGCAACGAGCTTACCGTTACGATCGCCAGTATCAATGGCGATCACGCCCTGCGTACCACGGCTGGTAAGGCGGTAATCGCCGACCGGTGTGCGTTTGCCATAACCGTTTTCGGTTGCAGCCAACACTTGCTGATCGTCGCGCTCTGCCACCAGCAGGGAGATCACTTTCTGACCTTCCTGCAGCATCATGCCGCGCACGCCGGTCGCTGTACGGCCCATGGCCCGCACGTCACCTTCGTGGAAGCGAACAGATTTACCTGCGTCAGAGAACATCATGATCTGATCGCCACCATGCGTCAGCTCTACGCCAACCAGGTAGTCGTCCATATCCAGACCACAAGCAATAATGCCCTTCTTCATTGGACGCGAGAAATGCACGAGTGAGGTCTTTTTCACCGTACCCATCGCTGTGGCCATAAAGACAAACTGATCTTCGGTGAATTCTTTCACCGGCAGAATCGCACTGATTTTCTCGCCTTCCTGCAGTGGCAAGAGATTCACAATCGGCTTGCCACGGCTATTACGGCCGCCCTGTGGCACGTTGTAAACTTTCAACCAGTAAACACGGCCATGCGATGAGAAGCACAAGACGTAATCATGGGTATTTGCCACAAACAGCTTGTCGATGAAATCATCTTCTTTGGTCGCAGCAGCCTGTTTACCACGGCCACCACGGCGTTGTGAGCGATATTCATCAGCAGGCGTGGCTTTCATATAGCCGCTGTGTGTCAGTGTGACCACCATATCTTGCGGCGTGATCAGGTCTTCTAAGCTGAGATCTTCACCGTAAGCAATGATTTCAGACTTACGCACATCACCAAATGCGGTTTTAACTTCGTTCATCTCGGTTACGATGATTTCGGAAACGCGCTCTTCACGCGCCAGAATATCGAGTAAATCGAGAATCTTTTCCATCACATCACGGTATTCGCTGACGATTTTGTCCTGCTCAAGACCCGTCAGGCGCTGCAAACGCAGCTCCAGAATCGCTTGAGTCTGCACTTCAGACAAGCGATAGCCATTTTGCGGATCAAAGCCAAATTCAGCAGCCAAACCATCCGGACGCGATGCGCTGACATCAGTGCGGCTGAGCATGTCTTCTACCAGCTCAGAGCGCCATGTGCGGCTCATCAGGCTGATTTTGGCCTCTGCAGGCGTTGGTGCAGCTTTAATCAAGGCGATGATTTCATCGACATTGGATAAAGCAACGGCCAAGCCTTCCAGAATATGCCCACGTTCGCGCGCTTTACGCAGCTCAAACACGGTACGGCGTGTCACCACTTCACGGCGATGACGCAGGAAGCATTCCAGCACCTGCTTGATATTCAACAGGCGCGGCTGGCCATCGACCAGTGCCACCATATTGATACCAAAGCTGTCCTGCAGCTGAGTGTGCTTATAAAGATTATTAAGAATAACCTCAGCCACTTCGCTGCGTTTCAGCTCAATCACCACGCGCATACCGGATTTATCCGATTCATCACGGATTTCGGTAATGCCTTCGATGGTTTTTTCACGAACCAGCTCGGCAATCCGCTCCAGAAGACGCGCTTTGTTGACTTGGTAAGGTAGCTCATCAACGATGATGGCCTGCTTATCGCGGCTGACATCTTCGAAGTGCGTACGCGCCCGCATAATGACGCGGCCACGGCCCGTACGATAGCCTTCACGTACGCCGTGAATACCATAAATGATACCGGCGGTAGGAAAATCGGGCGCTGGGATGATGTCGATAATCTCGTCAATCGTCAGCTCTGAATTGGCCAGTAAGGCCAGACAGGCATCAATGACTTCGGTGAGATTATGCGGCGGAATATTCGTCGCCATCCCGACGGCAATCCCCGACGAGCCATTAATCAACAGATTAGGCACACGGGTAGGCAGAACAGTGGGTTCGAGTTCTTTTTCGTCGTAGTTAGGCGTGAAATCGACAGTTTCTTTATCGATATCAGCCAGCAATTCAGATGAAATTTTTTCTAAACGACATTCTGTATAGCGATAGGCAGCAGCAGAATCCCCATCGATAGAACCAAAGTTACCTTGGCCATCAATGAGTGGGTATCTGAGGGAGAAATCCTGCGCCATCCGCACCAAGGCCTCGTAGGCAGCGGTGTCGCCGTGCGGATGATACTTACCGAGCACGTCACCAATCACGCGGGCACACTTCACATAGGAGCGATTCCAGACGTTATTGCTTTCATGCATTGCAAACAGAATGCGGCGGTGTACCGGCTTTAAGCCATCACGAACATCGGGCAAAGCGCGTCCTACAATTACACTCATCGCGTAATCGAGGTAGGAACGTCGCATTTCCTCTTCGAGACTTACCGGGATTGTTTCTTTGGCAAAGTTTTCGAGCATCTTAGATAGGGGCCGGGGCGTCATATAATACGCACCACGCGTAAACACTTACGGTGGTGCCGTTGCAATGCCACAACACTTTTGTTGCAGCACGCGCGTTCGATCACTAAGTGTACCACGGGGGCGAAGATGCTCCAATTGAGCTACCCTCAACAGGGCCTCTCCACAACAGAATCAGCCCCTGCGGCAAAAATTACAGCCTTACTATTTGCCGCAAGCATTGTGAAACCATTAGAATGCAGCACGTGTATGGAAAAAAAGCCTTGACGGGTTATCGGGCAAGGCTTATCCAGAACCTACAAGCAATATAAATATCAGCTTGCTAAATGATTCTCTAGGAGATTAAAACTATGCTGTCGATCAAGCAATCCCTGACACGCCTTGCCGTTGTAACTGCTTTAGGTGCAATGAGCACTGCAGCATTTGCTGGCGTTGAAGCTTACACACAAAACGCAAATACCAATGGTGGCGTTGTTAAAAATGGTATCGGCGAATGCTGGCGCACAGGCACCTGGTCTAAAGAAGCCGCAACCGTTGAAGGTTGTGATGGCTACGTTAAACCAGTTGCTAAAGTAGCTCCAGTTGTTGTTGCTCCAGCAGTTGTGGCTCCTGTAGTTGCTGCTCCAGTGATCAACACTAAGCACTTCACACTGAAATCAGACGTTCTGTTTGACTTCAACAAAGCATCTCTGAAGCCAGCTGGTAAAGACGCTTTGGACAAGCTGTACGAAGAAGTTAAAATGATGGACCCTAAAGACGGTGAAGCACACGTTATTGGTTACACTGACCGTATCGGTTCAGACAAATACAACCAGCCTCTGTCAGAAAAACGTGCTAAATCTGTAGCGGATTACCTTGTTTCTAAAGGCGCTCCAGAAGGCAAAGTTAAGTTTGAAGGCCGTGGTAAGGCTGAGCCAGTTACAGGCGACACTTGCGGTAAAATCAAAAAACGCGCTAAGTTGATCGAATGCCTGTCACCTGATCGTCGCGTTGAAATCGACATCAAAGGCACAAAAGAAGTTGTAACTCCAGCTAAGTAATCACTTAGACTGCACAAAAAGCCCCGCCAGTGCGGGGCTTTTTTACTATTCACCCGAGAAAACCAATGCGTAAACTTGCTCTCATTATTTTACTTGCAGTGACAAGCCAGACTGCCTTGGCTGATGCGGCAGGTGATTTAAAAAACTACCTGAGCAATACCCAATCCTTACAAGCCAGCTTTAAGCAAACAGTCACCAGCCAGCAGGGCAAAGTGCAGCAAAGCAGCGGAATACTGGCAATTCAAAGGCCAGGCTTATTTCGTTGGGTTTATCAAAAACCCTTTGAACAACTGATTATTGCCGACGGCAAACAGGTCTGGCTGTACGATCCTGACTTAAAACAAGCCACCGTAAAAGACATTGGCAAAGCCTTAGAAAGCAGCCCCGCCGCCCTGCTTGCAGGCAACAATCAATTTGAGCGCAATTATAAATTGCGTACTCTGGCCAGCAGCGAAGGCGTTGATTGGCTGGAAGCCATCCCCAAACAGCCTGATCAATCCTTTGACGCCGTAAAACTAGGCTTTACCCAGGGCCAGCTGACACAAATGGAGTTACACGATCACTTTGGGCAAACCACACGTATTTACTTTAGCGCACTTAAAATCAACCCCAAGATTGATGCTGGGCAGTTCCGCTTTAGCCCACCCAAAGATGCAGATGTAATACGTGAATAAGCACTAAAAACCCCCAACACGGACATTCTCTTTTGAGTGATTTATTTGCAAAGCCCGGCCATATTCCGCTTGCCGAGCAATTACGCCCCAAAAATATAGCCGAAGTGGTTGGCCAGAGGCATCTGCTCGCCCCAGGCAAGCCACTCGCTGCGGCCATCTCGGGTGGCAAGCTGCATTCCATGATCTTATGGGGCCCGCCCGGCGTGGGTAAAACCACCCTTGCCCGCCTGCTTTCCAGCGCTTTTGATGTGGAATTCATTGCGCTTTCTGCGGTATTTTCCGGCGTAAAAGACATCCGCGCCGCAATGGAAGAAGCGGAAAGCCACCGCAGCATGGGACGGCATACCTTACTCTTCGTAGATGAAGTACACCGCTTTAATAAGGCACAGCAAGACGCTTTTTTACCCTTTGTTGAATCAGGGCTTGTGACCTTTATCGGCGCAACCACTGAAAATCCTTCTTTTGAAGTCAATTCAGCCCTGCTTTCCCGCGCCCAAGTGTACGTTTTAAATGCACTATCAGAAGCCGAGCTGACAGAATTACTGCAACGCGCCTGCCATGAATGCCTGCCCGAGTTGACCTTTGAGCCTTCTGCCATTGACACGCTCACAGGCGTTGCCGATGGCGATGCCAGACGCCTGCTGAATCTGATCGAGCAATCAGCCACCGCGGCTCTCGCCGCCAAACGCACGCACATTGATAGCGCATTTTTAAGTGAAACGCTGACACTCAATGCCCGCCGTTTTGATAAGGGTGGCGATTCATTTTACGACCAGATTTCTGCCTTACATAAATCGGTGCGCGGCTCTAACCCCGATGGCGCGCTCTACTGGCTGACCCGCATGCTGGATGGTGGTGCAGATGCCCGCTATTTATCACGGCGCATTGTGCGCATGGCTTGGGAAGACATCGGACTTGCGGACCCCCGCGCCATGCAAATTTGTAATGATGCAGCCAGCACCTTTGAGCGCTTAGGCAGCCCGGAAGGCGAGCTGGCACTGGCTCAGGCGGTGATTTACCTCGCCATTGCCCCCAAATCCAATGCGGGCTATATGGCTTATAAAGCAGCCAAAGCCTTTATTGCCAGCGACAAAAGCCGCGAAGTCCCCATACATCTGCGTAACGCCCCCACTAAGCTCATGAAAGAGCTGGGCTATGGCAAACGCTATCGTTACGCTCACGATGAGCCTGAGGCCTATGCTGCAGGCGAAAGCTATTTGCCAGAGGGGCTGGAAGATTTACACTTTTACGAGCCAACGCAGCGCGGGCTGGAGGGTAAAATTACCGAAAAATTACGCCATCTTGCCGAGCTGGATGCAGCGTGGTTAAAGCAAAATCAATAAATCAGCTCACACAAAACCCAAATCTTGAGCCACGAAGGACACGATCACACGGAGTTTCACAGAGAAAACCAAGCCATTACATCAAAATGACCAAAGCATTGATCCATAAAAATTAGCTATTTCTTGGACACTCCCTCACTTTGGGTTTCTCCTCCTTCCTCGTTTTTGCCTTTCTCCGTGTTCTCTATGCCTACCGATTTAAGGTTTAGATTTAGCTTTATAGATTTGGCTTAAGATTTTAGGTTTTTAAGAGCTTGCCAGACGTGTAAACTATCTGCCATTCACTGAAACAAAAAGACGACGATTATGCTCGATATCAACTTACTCCGTACCGACTTAGAAAACGTGGCTGCACGCCTTGCCAGCCGTAAGTTTATCCTTGATGTAAACGCTTTTTCTGCACTGGAAAACGAGCGCAAATCGCTGCAAACCCGCACTCAAGACTTACAAGCCAAGCGCAATGCCAGCTCCAAGCTGATTGGCCAAGCCAAAGCAAAAGGCGAAGATGTTTCTGCCATCATGGCTGATGTTGCCTTGCTGGGTGACGAGCTGAAAGCGGCCGAAACCGCGCTGGCTGCGCTGCAAGAAAAAATCAATGACATGCTGCTGTCCATGCCGAATCTGCCGCACGAATCTGTGCCAGAAGGTAAAGACGAAACCGAAAACGAAGAAGTACTGCGCTGGGGCACGCCGCGCGTATTTGATTTTGAAATCAAAGACCATGTTGATTTGGGCGGCCCGCTGGGCCTGGATTTTGAAACCGGTGCAAAATTATCTGGTGCGCGCTTTACCGCACTCAAAGGTGGCATCGCCCGCCTGCACCGTGCCCTCGCTCAATTTATGCTTAATACCCATACACTGGAGCATGGTTACGAAGAGGTTTACACCCCCTACCTGGTGAACGCCGCTAGCATGATGGGCACTGGGCAATTACCTAAGTTTGAAGAAGATTTATTCAAAGTAAACCGCCCCGATGCTGAACCCTTGTACCTGATCCCTACAGCCGAAGTGCCGGTCACCAACTTTGTTCGTGACAGCATAGTGAAGCTTGAAGACTTACCGATGAAGTTCACCGCACACACACCGTGTTTTCGCTCTGAAGCCGGTGCATATGGCCGTGATGTGCGTGGTTTAATTCGCCAGCATCAGTTTGAAAAAGTAGAGTTGGTGCAAATTGTTCACCCGGATGAATCGCTCAAAACACTGGAGATTCTAACTGGCCACGCAGAAGCCATCCTGCAAAAGCTGGAATTACCTTACCGAAAAGTAAAACTTTGTACCGGCGATATGGGCTTTGGCTCGCAAATCACTTACGACTTAGAAGTCTGGCTGCCCGCGCAAAACACTTATCGCGAGATTTCCAGCTGCTCCAGCATGGGCGCCTTCCAAGCCCGCCGCATGCAAGCCCGCTTTAAGAATGAACAAGGTAAAAACGAACTTGTTCACACCTTAAACGGCTCAGGCCTTGCCGTAGGCCGTACGCTGGTTGCTGTGTTAGAAAACTACCAAAATGCAGATGGCAGCATTACTATCCCTGCCGTATTACGCCCTTATATGGGTGGTTTGGAAGTATTAAAGTAAACTTTTTCTGTTTTAAATTAAAAAACCTGCCCCTTCAAAGGCAGGTTTTTTAATGCCTTATTTCTTCAAATCTGCAACAACACAAATATGCACATTATTCAAATTATAAATCATGGCGAAATAGCAATACCAAACCCTATTACATTTTGCCGTATATTGTAATCAAGCAGATTATCACCATAGCCACTAAAGACTTGCCCATACACTTTCAAATTACCCGTCAACGGATACGTCCAGTCTAGCTGTACCGCGCCATGCCCCGTGCGGAAATTTTGTCGCATCAATACGCTTAATTCCTGCCCTGAAGTAAAGCGATATCGTGCAGTGACATCACCATGGCCCATAAAATCAAGCAAATCCGGATTATCATCGGTTCCATCCTGCTCTTTGAAGCGATACCAAGGCCGAACTTCCAACGAGAAATTATCTTTTTCGAAACCAAAATCAGCATAAACACGATTCCAGCTGCGGGATAATGGATTACTACGGCCATTAGACTGATGTGCCAGCCCCAGATTCAGAAAACGCCACTTCATTATTCCCAAATCCAGATCTGTACGAATAGATAAAATGCCTTCCGGCTCATAATTTGTTTCGCGAAATGGTGCGGAATAATCGCTGTTATATACTTGCCAATAGCTTTTTTGAGTATAAGCAAGCCAAAAATCTGCACGATCAGAAAAAACACTTTCCAATGCTTTTACTTTAAAACTCAGCTGAAATTTAGCTTCAGCATCATTAACCGCATCCACACCCGGCGCTAATGGAATTTGCTGCCCGGTTGATGCCGAGGAGCTGGGATGCTGATTACGATTATCGCTATAACTAATGGGTAAAAAATAATTTGTTTTATATGTGCGCAAGGCAAAAGTGCCCTTCTTCTGATCCAACTCCCATTGATCCCCTAAAGCAGAAGACGCGGATTGATTAATATCAGTAGACGGTAAAGTGCGCGGCTCTGCATTTGATTTCTCAATCGCTTCAGCCCTTACCTCTGGCGGCTTTGCAGCTGCACCTGCCTGATCAAGGTTGTCGTAACAAGCCAGCCTAGCTTTAGGGTCTGTTATGGATTTGCATTGCTGCAACAGACCAACATCTGCCGTTGCATGAGCCGCTACAGTCACACCAAGAAGCAATATTTTTGAGCACTGCATAAAAGACTTTCCCTTGCCAAGAATTCAATTTGTTACATAAAAAACAGCGCATGAAGAAAAACTCACCAAACTAGGATTAATAAGTTTTTATAAAACATAATGCTGCCATTACAGCAGCATTTGCCAAGCAATAGAAAACAAGGAAATTAATTTTTAGCAGAGTGGCTTATCGTCATTGCATGTACTAATAAATCCGCACTTTCATGGCACCATTTATCAATCAATTTCTCTATCGTTTTAAGCTGCATCGGCTCATCTTTCTGTACTGTTTTTGTACTTTTACGCAAATTCACACTGCCAGCAAGCAGGCTGCCACTTTGTGAATCTTCTAATTGAGCAATATTGCCAATTTTCATTAAATAAGGCTCTTTACCTGCGGCCAGCCTAGCAAGATTAATCACCGCTTTCGCGGGCAAAACATCAATAACGTCAATGCCGGGGCGCTCCTGAGCCAAGCCTGTTATGGCCACCCGCATTTTAGCTACACCCGGGCCAGCCTCCTGAACCACAGCAATACCAGCTTTACGGAGCTCTCCGGTCATTTTCTTGTGGAAATATTCAGCTATTTTATTTTCTTCACTCCCCTGTAATAGCTGCCAATTACTTTCTTCAGAATGCCTCATAAAATACAAAGGCTCTATCAACACAGCATTGTAATCTTTGAGGCTGATTCCCGGCTGCACATACAAACGGCGGGAGGCATCTTTATCTGAGGGTTTAAATGCGGAAAGAGGAACAGTAAACAGATTTTCAGGCTGAATTTCTTCAGAAGCAAAAGCAGGCACGGTCAGAGTCACCGCTAATACCAGAGCATGGATTAAATTGGTTTTCATTCATCATCCTTTTTTTACAGACGTGGCATTAAGTATTATGCACAATATTTTCTGAAAAAATAGAGAGGATTTATCTATCCAATTTGCATATATAATTTCAACCTCTGATATCTGAGCATCAGATAGCCCCCTCCCCCCCATTACAACTTTTGCTGATTTTGCCCCTGAAAAACCGCTATTTATCCAAGTTGTTCTGATATAGATGACAACCGTCTTGACTCAATTCAATCTTATGACATTAAGTCCGTCTTAATCAAAAGCTCAAATTTCTCAGGGGGCACAGGCTTAGAAAATAAACAGCCCTGTGTAGAATCACAGCCTGCTCCAATAAGCAGATCCCGCTGCTCAATGGTTTCCTCCCCTTCCGCAATCACTTTTAATCCCAGCTTATACGCCATCACAATAATCGCTACAGTTAATGTCATATCACTTGATCCGGGTGCTAAATTGCGAATAAAAGACTGATCAATCTTTAAATTTACTCTTGTCAGCCGACCACCAATATGGGCCGAAGCCCTGCTGGCAGATAGATGGATCAGGGGACATGACGTATTTCAATACGGCGACAGATCAGATACATATTTGTGAGGAAGAAATCTGTCGACTGTACTTTTATGCCGCACATTTTTATCGCGCCAGCCATTAAAAACAAACAATAAATTACTACAATCTTGCAAATAACAACACAAAACATGTCATATGCTTTAAAATATCGACCACTTTAATAAACACGAGCTGTAAAATGCAGATGATGAAGTACGCCACACCCATCCTTGCTCTATTACTCGCAGCATGCGGGGGAGATGAAGGCAATACTGATGCAGTGGTGGCAACGCCCTCAACAAGCTCGTCCATTGCACAAGTTCTCCTTAATCAATATTCCAGTAATGAGGTAAATTTAAATACCGTATTAGCAACTGAGCCACTATACAGTGAATCAGTTCAAACAAGCAGCAATGCAAATGGCAAACAAGAAGCCAGCATTGAACGTTATGACACTATTTCAATTCAGAATAAAACATTCATTGAAGAACAATTTCGTTTCAATTCAATAAGTCAACAATGGATGAGTCTGCTGGCAAACGACAGTACAACACTTTATTTAATGGATGGGCAATGGGGACATTTAGGGCAAGCAAAAGTAACATCCAAAGGTAATGACATTATTCTTGATTACGGAAATGACATTCAGTACATCATCAGTGGCACCAGCAGAGATATTAGTAATGTCGCAGTCATGGATGTTAATTTAAGCAAGAACAATAACCAAACCGGCCCTGATTATTCATTATTCAAAACACCGGCCCCCGCATTTCCTGCAGGGTCAAAAGCTTACTATATTGGCAAAAGCCCGCTCAAAACGACATATCGCAGCCGCTATAGTAATGCAGTCAACTTTAAATCCATTGATGAATGGACAGCTTTTTATTCAATAAACAGCAAAAACACATTGGATAGCAGTAACTTGTGCCCTTTCCAATTTGATCTCACCCGCAAAACTGTGGTTTTCAGCAATAATCCTTATGCATCTCAAAAATGCACTGCTAAAGAACAGCCATATGAACTTCGTACGATCAAGCAGCAGCAACTATTAATCATGACGCCCAATCAGACAGAAAATAACAGCTTTATTCGTAAAGAATTCTATGCCATTTCTAATGGCAATTTATTAGAAGGCGAGGTGCAAGAGCCTTTTGAACTAGCAAATGGGACTGTATCCGCCTCTGGCTTTTTTAGCCTTGAAGTTGGATTTAATAAAACAGCGATTAACCACTTATTAAAGCATGGTGGCCTTCCAGCTTCGGCACAATTAAGATAAATATTGCATGCCCGGCATGATTTAAAATCATTATTTGTTTTAGCCCCCATCTGCCCGCCATAAAATGGCATTAAGTGTATGGCGGATGGGGCTCACACTGATTTAAGAAATCAACACAAACAAAACTTCATTGCGAATGAAGATGCAACTGTAGTAACACACCCTATTTATCCCCTCCTCAAGGCAGCACCCCCAGCAATGACCAGAGCCTTCTTGCTTCTGCATCGCTGGAGATCAGCTCGGCCAGTAAATCTCTGAGGGGTTTGTTGCCCCATTCCACGCTGCGGTAAATCAGATAGGGCACGGGGCTGTGGGGCTCGGTACGGGCGAGGTAATCGGCGATCAGCTGCAATTGCCGGTAGGCTTCTTCACGACTATTAGGTTGCAAAAAAGGCAGCGGGTCGGGTTTTCTTTCTGCAGCAGGCGCGGGTAAAACCAGATCAGGCGTAGCGGGCAAAGGTTGTGGGTGCATAGTCAGCCACTCTTTTAAAATCATTTCATGCTCTTGCATCAGCAAAAAAAGGGGCTGAAAAGTAGGCGCGTCGTGACCCATTTTCTGATCGCATTCCTGCACCAGACCGGTAATTTGCGTCAGCCCATGCAGCACAAAGCCGTGTGCGCTGCGCAGCAGATTTACATCAGCGGCACGAATGGTATCGTTGATTTTTTGCTCCAGCTTTTTAGCTGCTTCCACAAGGGGCACGGCGGTTTTGCTGGTGTTTTTTCCCTGATCGAGACCCAGATTTTTTTGCCATGTGCGCCAGTCTGCCAGCGTAAAGCTGTCTAAATCGCTGCGCTGATCCAGCACAGGTAGCGGCATACGCGATAGGAGCAGGGTACTGTAGGCATGCACACCCCAAGCCAGTGGCCCCGTGCGATAGCTCATATCGCCATCTTGCGGCAATGGATGCACCGTATCCCAATAGCGCTGACACAGGCCCAGCAATAAACTCAGTGCAGCGCTCAGGCCCTCAATACCACGCCGGTGCATCCAGGCCTCGCCCAGCCAGACCGCCACGGTCAGATCTTTGCTGCGGCTTTGTAAAATTTGCCTGCCCAGTTTTTCAACTGTGGCCCAGTCGCCCCGTTTTACTTCGGCCTGCCAGATGCCGGTTGGCAGGCTGGTATCGTCTTCCCTTTTGGCTTCGCGCAGTAAATCGTATTCGGCTTCATAGCGAATCGACATACCACAGGGTGCATCCTGCGAGATAGGCTGCAACAGCGACTCCAGACTCCCCTGCAAACCGCCAGGTTTGATTTCTACACTCATGGTGCCACCAATGATTTATCTGAATCTGCTAGGGTAATTTGTCTAAAAGGCGAAGCCGGCGCTTTAAGGGGCAAGGCCTGAATCAGCTGCGTTGGCAGCAATGACTTTGCCCCCACCGCGCTGATGCCCAAACGGGCAAACATTTGTGCCCGTGGCTTAGCCGGGCCACCCAGTGGCAGGCTGAAAAGCATTGCGGGATAGCTGAACTCATCCTGCAAAACCATGCCAGAAGGGGCCTGATGATGGCGCAGAAAATGCAGCAAAGACCATGCACCGGTATAGCGCCATTCGGCAGTTTGATTGAGTACCATTAAGGCAGGCTGCGTGTTTTCTTCGATGGGCAGTTGCGGGGAATCAGCCGCCCAGCGTAGTGAAAACACAATGGGCTGGCCCAGCAACCAGCGCTGTTTGGCCCGCTCCCCCAACGGAAAGCGCATGCGCTGCGTACCCACCATCAGGCCCCATTCGATCACCTGATCTGCACCCTGCTCTTTATCTTTATCACTACGCCACTGCACATCAATATCCAAGCCCAGTGGCTGAGGCTGCTCGGCGCTGCCCCGTAATAAAATAGGACCGAGCAGATCGCGGCTGTGCTGCAACCCCAGTAAAAATAATCGAGCAGCATCCCGGTTAGGCGATTCATTATCTTCAAGCCCAGCTTGGGCGGCAGGCAAATACGCATCAATTAAACGCAGTAGTGTGCCTACCCGCTCGGCATCCGCATCCGGCGCATTGCCATTGGCGGCAAAGGGGAAACGCCCAGCCAGATATTGATTAAAATAGCCTGATAACTGCTGCCATGCATAGGCGCTGTTTTGTGCCCTTAGCCCCATGCAGCGCTCATTAGCCATATTGACCAGCTTTTGCGCCCGTTCAAAAAAGTAGCCTGGCCCTGCGGGCAGCTCCACCTGCCGCAGCACGCCATAGCAGGTGCTGGCATCCATTTCATTTAAATCTTTGCTGATCAACTGTGCTAATAAAGCTGGGCCACTGTCTGGCGCTTTTTCTTTCATTTTTTTCAGATCAGCCGCCAGCCCTTTCCAGCGTAAAAGGGTTTGCATATCTTTGACCGGCAGCCCCTTGGGATGCGCTGCCAGCCATTCCAACACAACGCCCTGATTGATCGCTACAGTGGCCAGCTGCTCCAGCTGCCGGTTGAGATACTGTTGCAATTCCAGTGGGTTATTTGCTTTAAAACCTTTAAAACTGGCATTTTTCTTGCCATCCCACCATGAAAAAGTGGCTTGCTTAGGCTGATAAAGCGCTAACTCCGCCAGCATGCCATCGGCCTGGCGTAAGGAGGTCAGCGCACGCTCGTTCATTTCTTTAATCAATTCAGCCGATAAATCAGCACGACCCAAATCCAGCAGTGCCGCATTGACTTCAGGGGCGATCCGGATCAGCCCTTCCATGCTGTCTGCCACATTTCTTTGCCCCTGATCATCCACCGCCTGCCCGTCCATGGTATGCCACATGGCATGAGCGGCACTGCTGCTGGCCAAACCGCCAAGGCCCGCACGATAAGCATCAGGCACTTTGCTCAGGTTTTGGGTCTGGTAATGCTGGCGCTCCTGATAAATCCGTAAAGCGGCAGCCAGCCTTGCCTCGCTCATTTCCCGCAGGCCACCACTCACTTGCAAATGCCCTGCCGTATGCCCCTCCATCACAAAGTTTTGCTGCAACAAATAACTGATGGCCGATTGCAATTGCAATACATCTTCTTTTAAGCCCACTTCCCCGCGCGAGGTGAGCGAAGAGTCACGATTTGACCAGCGCTCTTTAAATGCTTTTCTCAGCTTAGCCGCGTACTCTTCGATAGCAGAAACAGCGTCTTTACCTATAAAAGCACTGCCCTTGGCATGATTCAGCATGGCCGAATAGCCTGGCACTAAATCCATGCCTGATGCGCTGCTCCATGCACTGTTTGTGGCGGCAATCAGCTGCTTAAGCAGGGTAATTTGCTGGTTTAACTTGCTTAAATCGGCATAACTATTGTGCTGAGCGCTTTGCAGCTCGGTAAGCTGGGTTTGCACACTGTCAGCGGTTTCAATAAACGTGGCATCTGCATACAGGCGGCTCAGCCAGTGCTGCATTAAGGCATCAAAATTTTGCTTTGTATCTTTCGCCGCAGCTTGCAGCTGTACCGGCTTACCCATCCACTGGGCGTAATGAGCAAGAATAACTTCTACTTTATGGCGCAGTGGTAGGCGTTCAGGGCGAAAATCGCCGTCCCACAGCCGGTTAGACAGCTCACTTAGCTGGCTGAGCGCATCTGGCCCGCCACGCAGGGCGCGGTTATACGAAATGACATTTTGCTCCACCAACCTAGCCTGCTGGACTAAATGCTGCGCCGCCACATAGCGTGGCCATGTTTCCGGGCTAGCGGTATCGTCGCCCATTTTTTTGCTATCTGCGCCCTCAGCTTGTAAAGCCTGTAAATCCGCATGAATTCGCCGCTGTACCGCAAAAAACCATTCTGTCTGCAATAAGCTGGCTATTTTTTCAGCCAAGGCGTGGTCAAAGTTTGAAAACAAAGAGCTTGGAAAAGCAATGCTTTCATAATCAAGGCGCGGCGCAGCAAGGAGTGCCCGCCATAAAGTCAGCGCTGCTTGGCTGTTTGGATCGGATTCGGTTTGCGCCGATCCGCTGCTCATTGAGCTTAAAGCCCGGCTCAAAGCCATGGCATCCTGCCGCTCTGACTGCCATACCCAAGCCATAGCCAAAAACCACAGCACACAAAAAGCCAAGGTGGCCAGCCTAGCAAAACGATGCCAGCGCTGACGCAGCGACATAATCCGCACAATGGGTTGCGCCAAACCGCGCTCAGCGGCCATCCGCTGCCGCAGCAGGCCGGAGCTAAATACGGGGACATCCGGCACTGCGGGCTCAGGCGCAAAAACATCGGCGTCTTCCTGCTGAACCGCATAACTTGCCGCGCAATATAGCCCGCGTAAAACAGGGGCATCGCCCATGGCATTGCTCTGAAAAGCAGCGTCTGCCAAGGCATGTAAAGCAGCGCGCAGCGCATCAAATTGCCTTGGCAACAAGTAGAGCACATCGCTTACGCCACTATTTAAGGTGGCGATCTCGCAGATGCAATCTCTCAGCTGCCTTTGCATTTGCGTCAGCGCAGCATCTAAATGCTCGCGCTGATAGGCCGCTGTCAGCGGTAATACGGAAGACCAGCCCAAAATGCTGTCTTGCGCCTCATCAGGTAAAGACTCAATCAGCTCGCTCATCCCCGCCACATCCTGCAAGCCGGTAAGCAGCCAGTAGACGGGCAGCGTTTGCCCCAGTTTTTGCTGTGCATCCTGAAATTGCTTACAAAGCGTCACATCCAGCGGGGTGTCTTTATTCATCAGTTGCTTGGCTGATACCGCCCAGATCACCGCATCCAACGGCCTTTGCCCGCGCACCCTGAGCAAGGCGCCCAGCAAACGCCGCCATGCCGATAAAGCCGCCAGCGCACCATCTGCCTGCTGATAAATATCGTGCGGCGGCAATAAAACTACCGCATCACTACTGGAATAAAAGCGCCCGAACCAAGCCGATTTCTCAACACTTTTCAGTTGCCAAGCACGGCACAGCTGCTCACTACTGGCCTGATCATCGCCCAGCAACAGCAGCCATGGCACTTGATAGCGCCCCTCAATGCCCGCCTCTTTTTCCATCTGCCGCACGGCATCGATAAAACCTCGCCCAAGGCGATCGGCCTTATTACGCCATAGCCACCACAGCAGCAAAATGGCCGCAATAATCAGCAAAATAATCAGCAGTTTCAAGGTTTGGCCTCATACCGCAACAGACATGCCGGATCGATCTGCACACAAATATCCCGCCTGAAGAGGTAGCTCAACGCTAGCGAAAAAAGGGCATTAATATCAGCCAGCTTCACGGTTTCACCTCATACAGCTGTGGATGCGCCGGATCGGTCTGCAAACAAACATCCCGTCTGAAGAGGTGGCTCAACGCCAGCGAAAAAAGGGAATCAAAATTGGCCAGCTTCATGGCTTGACCTCGCTGAGCGGCGGATGTGTTACATCAATTTGCGAATAAATATCCCGCCAGAATAAATGGCTCACCCCAAACATCAGCAGCAATAAAAAAGCCAGCATCAGCGCCAGGCGATAGCCATCGGGCAGCATTTTTCGCTCGATCAGCTGCAAAGGCTGCGTTACGCTATGGCCGCTTAATACCTTGCCCAGCAGCGCTACATCGGGCTCTCTCTGGTAAATCTGTGCAAACAGCGAAGTACACCAAGCCTCAAACAGTGCGGGCTCCCGCCGCAAGCGCCCGCGAAACCCCAGCACCAGCGTCATCAGATACACCGCAGCCAGATCACGCTCGCTTGAATCCTGGCGCTCAATTAAATGTTCAATTTCATCAGGCAAGGTTTCACCCGAAGTACGGGTATTAAACAGACGAAACTCCAATGGGGTGGTTTGCCATGCGGTCTGGCCACTCCATTCGGTAAACAACAGCACTTCGTCGACTAGGGCAACAAAAGCATATTGCACCGCCTGAGCATGCATTTTGTTGGCCGCCCCCGCCTGCGTCATTACCATGCGATAAACCCGCCGCGCTAATACGCTGGTTTCCTCTGCCACACGCAGCAAGAGTTTGTCCACGGGCTCGGCGCTGCTCAATAAACTGGGGGACAAGAGCAACCATTCTTCCCAAACTTGGCAAAAAGCCTGCTTCAAAGGTAAAGCGGCCTGCTGGCGTGCAAAATCAGTCATGATCCGCCTCATTCAGCACCGGAATATCGTCGCTTGCTTCAGGAAAAAACAAGACAATGCTTAAAGGCTCAGCTGCTGCATTTTGCGCTGGCACTGCGATGCAAAGCGGCTCGTCAGGATTAAACCACTCGCCAAATTCATACAGACTGAACAAGCGGGTATCGTCACCCACGCTGTAACTCACCTGCTCCTGCCTGTCGAGCGGGCGGTAAAGCACGCCGCGCATTCTTTGCCTTTGTAAGGTTTCCAGCTGCGACAAGGATGCAATCACGGCCCTATCTAGCCATAACCTCGCTGCATCGTCGCCCGCACCACCCGGCATTTGCACGCCAATCACCCACTGCCCGCCCAGGCGTAAAACCGCTGGAGGCCGGATCACAAAGCCTTCTTTTTCTAAGGTAAATTCGCTGCGGCCATAGCCTGCTTTAATCCGCATTACCGACTTCATAATGAAACCAATTACATCATCAAAGCAGGCGAGTAATTCTTCGTAATGAAAAGCCCGAAAAGCCGGCACGCCCGCCTGCGGGTTCAGGGCACAGACCGATCCCGCCACGCCGTTTAATATCAGATAGAGGGAAAGCGGATGCGCCACCCGGCTATCCAAGGCGCTTTGCAGCTCGGGCAATCTAGCCCAGAGCGCGGCCAGCTGCCGGTCAATTCTAGCGCTGTCGCCCTCATTATTATCCTGCAGTGCCTGCCTGAGCCGGCCGGCTAAGAAAGCACACTTACCGCGAATCTCGGTACATAGCGCGGCAATGCGTTTACCCAGCAGGGATTCAGGCAAGACCCTGGGCTGGGGTGCAAAATACGCCTTACGGGCAAAGCCGCCCGCGCCTTCCTCTACCCTGAGCAGCGGCAGACACACACCATCAGCGCGATGCTGCTCGTCTAAAATCGCCAGATCAGGCCGCCAAAAAGTCAGTACGGCGGGGGACTCTTTGCTGACTAAATCAGGGATATCCTTGCCATCTTGCGACACATAACGCCGCCCGCTGGCATCTAATTCGCCCGCACGATAAAGCGGTGGCACCACCAGATAAAGCGTGAGCTGATGCTGCGGCGATGCGGTAACAAGGTCTTGAAAATTGAGTTCCAGCGGCGGGTGTACGCCAGGCCGGATACAGAGCCACAGCCCGTCTGGCAGAATGGCTTCCAGCGCCAGTACACGTAAAGTACCGCTGATTAAAGCCGCTTCGTCGATCTCCACATTCAGCACACCCCAGTAATAAGGCTGCGCTGCGGCAACAAGCTGAGCCGCCAGTATTTCGGCCCGCAAAGACTGCTGTTGAAAATGCTGTGGCAAAAGCTGCATGCCCTCAGACCAGCAAATGGCTTCCGGAATTTGCCCCACGTTATCCCCTGAATGGTGATTTGTTTTTTTCTGGCTAAAACGTCTTCTTACTCAGCTTTGTTGGGCGGATACCCCCCCCACTTCTGGCCACAATCGAAAGATAAATCTGGTTTTACTTAGGGTGTGCAAGTTGTTTTTCTTGCGTAACTCACTTCGAAGTAGTTGTATTCCCTCTCAGCAAAACAGTAAGAAACGTCGTAACAATACTCTTGGCACAGGGCTTAAATCTCCCCTTGAAGCACGCCGAAGCGAGGAACAAGCGGGCGGGGTTTCTTTGATGCCTGTTTGAGCGAAGCGAGTTCCGCAGCCGCCGCTCGATTGTCCGCAGATGAGGGGCCTTCGTGCTGATGGGGTCGCCTTCTTTGCTTACTTTCTTGGCGAAGCAGAAATCAATACTTCGCGGGGATCCCGCACCAAAACACAACGTGCCGAAGGCACTAAAAAGGTCTTTTTGTCTTTGCTCAGCACTCAAGGGAGTTCTCCCGCACTTCATCATTTCACTCGTATTTAGAAATTTTCTTAAACTTGATGCCAATTTTTCAGAAATTAGACCTCACTCCCCACTCACCCAGCGCACATCCTGGCTGTCTAAATACAAAATCACATTTTTTTGCTGATCCAGCCTCAGCCGATGCATGCCGGGGGAGCTGTAGCCTGCGTACACCAGCACGACCGATCCGCGCTGGCCTTTTACCGGCGCGTCGGTCACGTCCAGCCTTTGACCTGGTACCAGCTCTTTGCTCCACACATACAGCGCCAGCGGAAAATCACGCTGTAATTGGGCGCGCTGCTCAAACCACTGAGCAGCAGGCAGGGCGAGTAACTTTTTAAGCAGCTCTTCATCATCCACCACCACCAGATCAATCGGGATGGGCGTGTCGTCGTTAGCCTGCGATGCCACAGAAAATGACACGCTGCTCAATTTGATCGTGGGCTTAAACATAGAAAACATAGAGCAAGCCGGCAGGCAAAGGCAAAGAAGCAGCCCTAGTACCATACGAAAGAGTGTCAGTAAACCCCGCACAAACACCTCTGTTTAACTTACTGAAAATAATTATTCACGAATGTTTATTATAGAAATAACTTTCGTAAAACTTCCAACTAAATATTTGCAATTACAAGTTTCGTCTTCTAGATTCAACAGACCAACCCATACATTGAGCAGCGCATTTGGCTTAAGCACACCTCACGGGGAATGCGGGTAAGCCGCCTTCAAAGTGTATAAGTCAAAGCGCCAACCATGAGGTCATCATGTCAGAAAGCACCCAACACAAACTGGATCGCGTTCGCCCTCCACGCGTACAGATTACTTACGACGTTGAAATTGGTAACGCAATTGAGAAAAAAGAACTTCCGCTGGTGGTCGGCATTCTGTCTGACCTCTCCGGTCACCCTAAAGAAGCACTGCCCAAGCTGAGCGAGCGGCGCTTTATCAATATCGACAGAGATAACTTTATTGAGGTGCTCGAATCCATCAGCCCAAGGCTGGCCATTCAGGTGGACAACACCATTGCCGGGGATGGCAGCAAGCTCAATATCGAGCTGAATTTTTATGAGCCTAAAAGCTTAGACGATAAAAACACAGCGGCTAAATCAAGCGACTTCAATCATTTCGACCCGATCAGCATCGTGAATAAAGTAGCGCCGCTGAAAAAGCTGTTTGAAGCCCGCCAGCGTCTGCGTGATTTACTCGGCAAGCTCGATGGCAATGATGATCTGGATAAATTATTGCAAGACGTGGTTGCCAATACCGAGGGGCTAAAAGAAATTCAATCTGCCCTGCCTGCCACCCCAGAGCCTGCCCCCGCAGCTGCTTAATTGACGGAGAATCACCATGCCAGAAACACAGCCAGCAGCAGCGGCAAGCGGAGCAACTGCCACTTTAGGTTTACTCGATAAAATCATTCAGGATGGCCGGATGGCGCTGGATGAAAGCCAGAAAAGCCATGCCACTGATTTGCTGGGCGAATTTGCCACGCAGGTACTCGATGGCGTGATGAAAATCGATAAAGATACGGTGGCCATGATTAACCAGCGTATCAAAGACATCGACGAGTTAATCAGCACCCAGCTTAATCAGATCATGCATCACGAAGAAGTACAAAAGCTGGAAGCCTCTTGGCGCGGCCTGCACTACCTTGTGATGAACACCGAAACCGGCACACGTCTTAAGCTGCGTCTGATGAATGTGTCGCGCAAAGATTTGCAAACCGATTTAGAAAAAGCGGTGGAATTTGATCAAAGCGCCCTGTTTAAACAAATTTACGAAGAAGAATACGGCACCTTTGGCGGCCACCCTTTCAGTGTCTTGGTAGGCGACTATAAATTTGGCCGTCATCCGCAGGATATTGCGCTTTTAGAAAAACTATCCAATGTAGCCGCTGCGGCGCACGCCCCTTTTATTGCCGCTGCCGACCCCAAACTATTTGATATGAGCAGCTTTGCCGATCTGGGCCTGCCACGAGATCTGGCTAAATTATTTGAAAGCAGCGAGCTGATCAAATGGCAAAGCTTCCGGGCCAGCGAAGATTCACGCTATGTATCGCTTGTGCTGCCACACTTCTTGCTGCGCCTGCCCTACGGCCCCGACACGCTGCCCACTGAAGGCATGAATTATGTGGAAGACGTAGATGGCACCAATGCCAAGAAATACCTCTGGGGTAATGCCTCATGGGCACTGGCACAACGCATTACCAACGCGTTTTCGCTGTATGGCTGGTGTGCCGCGATTCGCGGTGTAGAAGGCGGCGGCGCAGTAGCAGGCCTGCCATCGCATACTTTTGCCACCGCATCGGGCGACAAAACGCTGAAATGCCCTACCGAAGTGCCGATCACAGACCGGCGCGAAAAAGAGCTGAATGATCTGGGCTTTATTGCGCTTTGCCACAAAAAGAACACTGATCTGGCCGTGTTTTTTGGCGGGCAAACCACCAACAAACCCAAGACCTACAACACCCCGCAGGCCAACGCCAATGCCAGCATCTCCGGCATGTTGCCCTATGTGCTAGCCGCATCCCGTTTTGCTCACTACATCAAAGTGATCATGCGGGACAAAATCGGCAGCTTTATGACGCGTGACAATGTTCAAAGCTATCTGAACAACTGGATCGCCGATTACGTGCTGATCAACGACAACGCTCCGCAAGAAATCAAGGCGCAATACCCGCTGCGTGAAGCCCGTGTTGACGTCACCGAAGTCGCAGGCAAACCTGGCTCCTACCGCGCCACCGTCTTCCTGCGCCCACACTTTCAACTGGAAGAACTGACCGCATCCATCCGCCTAGTGGCCGAGCTGCCACCACCTGCGGCTTGATTGTAAAAAATAGAGGGTGGGCACGTAGCCCACCCAAGTAAGACACGTTAATGACACGGCGACAGTGTTCCACCCAAGCCGTCAATCAACACCACACAGGGAGCTTTAAACAATGGATGCCATTATTCTTGACTTGGGTGCAGACATTAAGGGCGAATGTATGCT
Organism: Iodobacter fluviatilis; assembly: GCF_900451195.1. Lineage (NCBI taxonomy): Bacteria > Pseudomonadati > Pseudomonadota > Betaproteobacteria > Neisseriales > Chitinibacteraceae > Iodobacter > Iodobacter fluviatilis. The sequence continues at coordinate 1,995,837 of NZ_UGHR01000001.1, read as the reverse complement.
CGAGGGCTATGTCGACAAAATTGAAGTGATGTCGTACAGCCACAATGTAGCCATGCAAGTCACCAATGACGTCAGCAACTCTGAACGCACCTCAGGCAAACCGCATATCGGCGAGTTTACCGCCACTAAATTTGTCGATGCCTCCACCCCGCTGCTCAATCAATACTGCTGCGCCGGTAAAGACATTCCCGAAGTTAAAATCACCATCGGCCGCAATGCCTCGGATGACAGTGGCAAAATTGTGGCCTTTATTGTTTACACCCTCACCAATGCGCTGATTTCCAATGTCAGCGTCAGCGGTGGATCTGGTGGTAAGCCCGTTGAAACCCTGTCTTTAAATTTCACCAAAATCAAGTGGGAGCTCACCACGCAAAAAGACAGCGGCGACAAAGAAGGCACCGCCGCCAGCACATGGGATCTCACTGCGAACAAGCTCATTAAGGGCTAACGCTAGGACGGTTTTAAGCGTGCTGCACGCAGTGTGCGCTTAAATCCGTCCATCTCTTTGGCCTTGGCGATGCAAACCGAAAAATTCAGAGTGCCCTTATTTGAGCGCCTAGAAGACGACGCGCCACAAAGCGCAGAAGTCACCCCGCACCGCCAGTATGGCAAAGCCGCGGTGATGGCATCGGTGTGCCATGAGCTTTCCCGAATACTCAATACCCGCAGAAGCAGCATGCCTAGGTTAAGCGAGCACAGCATTATTGACTACGGCATCGCCGACTGGAGCGGCTTTAAAACGGGCTTTGATGCAGACCGCCGCCAATTTATCCGCGACATCAAACAAGCCATCAGCGTGTTTGAACCACGGCTAAAAAACATACAGATCGAGATATTCAGCACCGATGGTCGAAATGCCGCCCTGAGTATCTGCGCCGAATTACGCGGCACACACAACGAACGAACCGTGCTGTGTATTAAGCAAACTGAGGATGGGATGAGTGTTGAGGAAGTAGATGTTTAAACAACTCCGATGCATACAAAAACCCAAATTTTGAACCACAGAGAACACGGAGGACACAGAGTTTCACGGAGAAAAACAACTTCAGAGTTAAATCGTTTGCTTTGAATTCAAACCCTTTGCAAACCCATACATCTGCATTGTTATCTCAACACATCGCACTGGGCTTAGATCTCCCCTTGAAGCACGCCGAAGTGAGGAACAAGCGGGGCGGGGTTTCGGCAAGGGAGCGAGGAACGAGCCAATCCCGCCCGCCGCCGACTCGATTGTCCGCAGCTGAGGGGACTTCGTGCTTCGTGGGGTCGCCTTCTTTGGCTTCGTTTCTTGGCGAAGCAAGAAAGGAAGGCCCCGCGGTGGCTACCGCTCCAAAACGCTGTGCCGAAGGCACTAAAAAAGATCTTTTGTATTTGGTGGTTAAATCGACGGCATACCAACAAGGCCACAAATGAGCGATTCGATAGACGATGTTTTGCTTGATTACTACCAGCGGGAGCTCACTTGGCTGCGCCACGCTGGGGCGGATTTTGCTGAGCGTTTTCCTAAGATTGCCCATCGCCTAGAGCTATCCGAATACGAATGCCCCGACCCGCATATTGAGCGCCTGCTCGAAGGATTCGCTTTCTTAAATGCCCGCCTGCAACGCCAGTTAGACGATGATTTTTCGCAGCTGAGCAGTGCATTACTAGAAGAGCTTTACCCCTACGCCATCCGCCCCATGCCTTCCACCGCCATTGCCTGTTTTCAGGCCGATGCAAGCAAGGGCAATGCCAATGGCGGGCTTGAAATCAAGCGCGGCACGTCGCTGTTTGTAAACCACCAAAGAAACGAGCAAGAAACCGACAGTATTTACTTCAGAACCACCGCCCCGCTTACCGTCTGGCCTTTGCAAATTGACGACGCGCTATTGCTGGATGCCGAAGAAGCACAAAAACTCACCGGCCTTGCCAAGGCGCAATCGGCGCTTAAAATTCGCATTCATTGCAATGCTGCAGGAGGCTGGCCAGCGCTGACTTTAAACACACTCAAAGTGCATTTAGCCGGATCGCCGCTCACTGCCGCAGCGCTTTACGATTTACTTGGCGCACACAGTATCGCCCTATTTAGCTTACTGCAAAACAAGATCACCCCCATCAAAGGCTTACCTGAGGCCTGCGGGTTTACTGATGATGAAGCGCTTTTACCCAGTGAAAGCGGCGCACTCGCCAGCCACCGCATGCTGCTCGAATACTTTAGCTGCCCGGCCAAGTTTGCATTTTTTGAGCTGCCAATCAGCATCCCTGCCAGCACAGCGCAAGATTTAGACATCATTATCGTGTTTAACACCGCACCAGCCAGCCGCCTTAGCCTGCAAGCCAGTGATTTGGCCTTGGGATGCGTGCCGGTGATTAATTTATTCCCACGTACTTCCGAGCCTTTACGCCCCAGCGGAAAAACGCGCGAATACCGCATTGTGGCCGACAGCCACAGAGAGCACGCCACCGAGATTTATGCCATCGGCCAGGTACGCGCCAGCAAGGCCTGCGGCGCGCAAATAGTGCCGCGCTATTTTGGCCTAAACCATGGCAACACCAACGGCTGCTTCTGGCACGCCAGACGCGTTGACGGCGTCGCTCAGCGGCGCGGCAGCGATATGTTGCTCACTTGGGTAAACGCACATTTTCTGGCCACCGACCCGCCCGCCCCCACGCTGAGTGCAGAGCTGCTTTGCACCAATCGTTTTCTCGCAGAATCGCTGGCGGCTGGCACAGTACTGGCCTTTGAGCAGCCCGGCCCTGTGGCCAAAGTGCGCCTCATGGCCTCGCCCACGCCGCAGCTGCCCCACAGTAGCGCCGCGCAATGGCGCTTGGTTTCGCAGCTTTCCTTAAATCATTTGTCACTCATCGAAGGCCCGCAAGCCCTTGCTGCGCTACGCGAAATATTAAACCTCTACAACGTCGGCCACAGCGCCGCCACCCAACAACAAATCGCCGGAATTCGCAGCATCTACACCCAGCGCACAGTAGATCGAGTCGGCAAAGAAGCATGGCGCGGCTGGCGCAACGGGCTGGAAGTCAGGCTGGAGCTGGACGCCAGCCTGTTTGCAGGCAGCAGCCGCGTCTTATTCTCCGGCGTACTCGCCCAATTCTTCGCCCAATACGCCAGCGTAAACCGCTTTATCCGCACCGTATTGGTAGAAAAAGACCGAGAAATAAAAACATGGCAACCGCTAGTGGGCGATCCCTTGATTCTGTGAATTTATCAAGAGATGAAAACCCAAATCTTGAACTACAGAGAACACAGAGTTTCACGGAGAAAGCCCTTTTTGAGTTGAGCTATTTATTTGAGTTTTTGAGCATTTTCAACTAAAGCAATTTTTATCGCGATTCATGGCACGGGGCTTAAATCTCCCCTTGAAACACGCCGGAGTGAGGAACAAGCGGGGCGGGGTTTCGGCAAGGGAGCGAGGAACGAGCCAATCCCGCCCGCCGCCGACTCGATTGTCCGCAGCGCAGGGGCCTTCGTGTTTCGTGGGGTCGCCTTCTTTGGCTTCGTTTCTTGGCGAAGCAAGAAAGGAAGGCCCCCGCGGTGGCTACCGCACCAAAACACTGTACCGAAGGCACTAAAAAGATCTTTTTAAGGTTTTTTTAATTTTAATTAGCAAACACGAAACATACGAAAAAGACCAAAAACGGCGGGTTGCACCCGCCCTAAGATGATTCAAAACTTGCACGTGCGCGGCCATCTGATGAGAAACATCAACTGGAAACGCACCCCATAAACCATGAGCCATGCCGCATGCAAAGCAGAAACAAACATGCCTGCTAACACCCTCATCAACGAGCTCTTCGCCGCGCCCTATCGCTTTGAGTTTGCTCAGGCGCTGGCGCTGCTGGAAAAATGCTACCCGCGCAAAACGCCGCTGGGTACAGGGCTGGACCCCCGCCAAGAAACGGTGCGTTTAAGCGGGCCGCTCTACCCGCTGTTTTACCCCAGCGCACTGGCCTCGCTCAGCAAAACCAGCCCTCGCCTTTGCTTCAGGGCCAGCACTAAAACCTTCAAACTTAGCCTCAAAAGCAAGCCTGTAAAGCGGCGCTCGCACGCCAGCCAGCTAGAATTACAAGCCTGCCATTTTGGCCTAGGTGGCCCTGATGGCCCGCTGCCCTATGTTTATCAGGAATGGCTGCAAGGGCGGCGCTTACAAAAAGATTATGCTCCGGCAGCTTTTTTGGATTTATTTCATCAGCGCATCCTCGGCCAGCTGTATCGGGTGCAGGGCAAGCATCGTATTGCCGCGCCATTTACCCCGCCGGATCGCAGTGCCGTACAGCCGCTGCTGCGCGCACTGGCAGGCATCCTGCCCAAGCCCTTACACAATCGCCAGCAGATCAGTGATCAAGCCTTACTGGCACGCGTACCCATCCTTGCTAATCGTCGCCGCTCGGTAGAGGGTTTTAAAGCGCTGGTTGCCAGCTACTGGGGCGATGCGCTGACGATCAGGCAATTTGACGGCGCTTGGAGCAATCTGCCCGCATCACACCTCAGCCTGCTGGGGCAAAAAAACAATACGCTGGGCCACAATGCCGTGGCAGGTAAGCGAATCTGGGACGAACACGCAGGCATTACCCTCACCCTTGGCCCGCTGTCTTTAGATAAATATCTAGCCTATCTGCCCACAGGCAAGCTTTACGACAAGCTGATGGCGCTGGCGGCGTTTTATTTTGGGCCAGAGATGCGTTGCAGGCTGGTATTAAAACTCTCCCCTGATGCCAAAACAGCCAGCGACGGCAGCAAAGAATCCCCTGCCCGCCCGCTATCCAAAACCGGCACGCCCTTTTTACTCGGCCAGACCACGTGGTTGGGCGGCTCAAGCAATACCCCCCGGCAATGCCAAATTGCCCCTAAAACGGCAGCCACACTATGAGCCTGGATTTAAGCGCCCTGATTGCCCTGCTGAACATGCCCTGCCGCGAAGCACTGGAGCGCGCCGCCCAGCGCTGCCTGGTACAAACACATTTTTATATCGAAATAGAACATCTGCTGCTGGAGCTGATCGATATCGAAGCAGGTGATCTGGCCGCCATTTTGCCACGCTGCGGCATCAGCCGTGATGCGCTCAACACCGAAATCAACACCGCGCTGGAGCGCTTTAAACGCGGCAACACCCGCACCCCGGCCTTTGCCACGCACACCGTTAAGCTTTTAGAAAGCGCCGTGGTTTACGCCACTGTCAGTCACAATCAGCGAGTGCGCTCCGGCATGCTGCTGCTGGCTATTTTAGAAAATGAAGAACTGCGCAGCCTGCTGCTCAATGGCGTTTCATCCTTACTCAGCATTAACCGCGACACCCTGCGCAGCGAGCTGAGTAACTGGAGCGCCGCCTCCTGCGAAGCGCCACCTGCACCCGCCAAAGAAGCCGGGCAGCAGCCCGCCGCTGCAACCACTGGCAACATACCCAATGCGCCAGAAAACAGCGTGCTCAGCCAATACACACAAGACTTATGCGCCGATGCGCGCGCAGGCAAGATTGATCCGATTGTTGGGCGAGATGGCGAAATCCGTCAGGCCATCGATATCTTGCTGCGGCGCAGGCAAAACAACCCTATTTTGGTGGGCGCACCGGGCGTGGGCAAAACGGCGGTGGTAGAAGGCCTAGCACTCAGAATCGCCGCAGGCGAAGTACCGCCCGCACTTAAAAACGTGGCACTGCGTGTATTAGATTTAGGCCTGCTGCAAGCGGGCGCCAGCCTGAAAGGCGAGTTTGAGCAGCGCTTAAAAAGTGTGATCGAAGCGGTTAAAAACTCAGAAATCCCGATTATTTTATTTATTGATGAAGCGCATACGCTGGTGGGTGCTGGCGCGGCCGAAGGGCAAAACGATGCCGCCAACCTACTCAAACCCGCCTTGGCCCGTGGCGAGCTGCGCACCATCGCCGCCACCACATGGCTGGAATACAAAAAATACTTTGAAAAAGACCCGGCGCTGGCAAGGCGTTTTCAACTGGTGCAAGTAGAGGAGCCAGACGAGGCCACCGCCATCGAAATGCTGCGTGGCGTGGCGGCTGAGCTGGAGCAGCACCACGGTGTGTATGTGCTGGATGCAGCTATTTGCGACGCGGTAAAACTATCACACCGCTATATCACCGGCCGACAATTACCCGACAAAGCCATCAGCGTGCTCGACACCGCCTGCGCCCGCGTGGCGCTGGCCCAGCACGATGTGCCGCCGCAACTAGAAAGCGCCCGCCACCGGCAAAACGCCATTAACGACGAACTCAATCGACTAGAGCGCGAGCAACTCACCGGTGCACCGCACCAAGAGCGCATCACCGCTTTACAAGCCGAGCATGGCCAGCTTAAAGCGCAGATTCAAGAATTAGAAAACCGCTGGCAGGAAGAAAAAGCCGCCGTGGTGGAGCTACTCAGCGCCCACGCTGCCTTAATCAAATTAGCCAAGCAACAGCCACGCAGCAGCGATGAAGAAGAGTTGTTTACCGACCTGCCCGCCACCATCAAACGGCTGGAAAGCGGGCTGGACACCATCCGCCAAGACGACACCATGGTGCCCGCCCATGTGGATTCGCGCACCGTTGCCGCCGTGATTGCAGGCTGGACAGGGATTCCGGTTGGCAAAATGCTGGCCGACGAGGCCTACGCCATCCGCACCCTCGCCAAGCGCATGGGGCAAAGGATTGTCGGCCAGCAAAGCGCGCTGGATACCATCGCCAGCCGCATTCAGGCTTATCGCGCGGGCCTGACCGACCCGGCTAAACCGGTCGGCGTATTTCTGCTGCCCGGCCCCACTGGGGTCGGCAAAACCGAAACCGCCTACGCGCTGGCCGATGCGCTCTACGGCGGCGAGCGCAATCTGGTGACCATTAATTTGTCTGAATACCAAGAAGCCCACACCGTCAGCCAGCTAAAAGGCGCACCGCCCGGCTATGTGGGCTACGGCAGCGGCGGCGTGCTCACCGAAGCGGTGCGGCGCAAACCTTACTGCGTGGTCTTGTTGGACGAAATCGAAAAAGCCCACCCCGATGTGCTGGAAGCGTTTTACAACGTATTTGATAAAGGCATGATGGAAGACGGCAGCGGCCTTGTGGTCGATTTTAAAAACACCGTCATCCTCGCCACCAGCAATGTAGGGGCCGAGCTGATTATCGACACGCCCCCACAAAATTTCGCTACCACCCAATTCGCCGACGACTTGCGCCACACCCTACTGCAATCCTTCCGGCCCGCTTTTCTAGCCCGCATGACCGTCGTGCCCTACCGCGCCCTAGACGACGCCATTCTCAGCGAAATAGTCAAAGCCAAATTAGCCAAATTAAAAAAACGCTATACGGATGCGACGGGTAAAACATTTGAATTTGAAAGCGGGATAGTCGCGGCGGTATTGGCAAGATGCCGGGGAGCGGGAGCGAGGGATGTGGATAATGTTTTGATGGGAGAGGTAGTGGGGAAATTGGCGGAATGGGTGTTGGAGTGATGGTTGACATTTAAAGTTTTTATGGGAGGAGAGGGAATTGCCACGTAAAAGATCTGATCCTGATTTGTTTCATATATGACCCCATACTTTTATATGGCTTTTGCTTAAATACGGAGTTAGTCAGCAGCTTAATTTTGAGGTCGCGAGATCAGACTTAGTGCCATTTTTAAACTTTAAACTCAGGTGAAATTAGAATGCCAAGAATTATAGTTAACTGCCACGGTGGGCGCGTTATTGGTTTCCCCGCTCACCCTGGCCCATTTCTGGTTCCAGTAGGTATATCAATTCATTTCTATGTATTGGATGGTGGAATACTTGATAATGAGACTGGATGGCATATATCCAATCAAAGAATGAGAGGTGAAGCTCTAGGCGGCGTATACCATCATGTAATTTTCGGAGGTCAGATGTGTCAAGATTATTATGGCCTTCCATATGCTGGTTTGGGTATATCGAATGGTATCTTCCTAGAAGAATTGAACGGAAGAAGAGGAGAAAATTATATCAGGCCAATTCTTCAAGCACTCGGAAGCCAACGATGGGGGAACCCTGAGCCCAATACCATAAATCCTATGTATGTCAATTTACCAGCTGTTCAAGGTGGTGGAGATTACCCTAGAGCCGTAGTGACCCTGAGCGATATAGCGAATTGCCCCGGTGTAACAGATGTTGATTGGATAGCGTGCCGGGAACATTGGTAGGCAAAGGGTCACCCATTAGCCCTTTCCGTCAATAGTGACGCACAAAGACTTGAGCGTCCCGCGCAAGCTTTGTTCTGCCTACGCCCTTGCTTGCTACACTTTTGCGCACTTGATTTTCAATCATTGACTACGCACACGGCGCACCAGTCACCCATGAATTCAAATTTGCCAATAATTAAGACTGAATGGAGGTCCCCATGGAAGACAAAGAACGCTACCAAGCCTCAGTGCTCTATTCAAATGTTGCAGATTATGAAACAGGCGGTGTGCGATATATTGCGCATTGGCTATGGTGGGAAGGCAGTAAGTGTATAAGCCATCCTATCGGCGCGGAATGTGGCAGCGCCGGGCTTGAAAAAAACAGCAGCAAGCACCCTGATCAGGTCTTTTGGTCCCAGAGCAGACTCATTGCAAGGCCCAACTCTAAAGCAATCATTGTAACGGATTGCAAAATATTGCCATGTAGCAAAGATGGAGGCTGTGCATATCGTGTCCCCTTATTAATAGAAAGAGTATTTGGCTCCGGCATTCCCATTGGTGTTTTTAGCCACAATGACTATTACACTAAAGCAGGAAAGTTTGGCTACTACACTGAATCTGGCGCATCACAAAGCGATATTGATTCGGCAATGGGCGATATTTTCACTTGGGACTGGGATGCAACCAGCGACGGATCAACGTACTAATAAAAATAAGAACCGTCACACTTTATTGTTTATGAAATACATATTCACGCTAATTAAAAAGGTAAAGCCATGTTTTTTAACTGTGTAGAACCCGCCCATGATTTAGTTGGCCGTGATTATTATGATTGGCACTTTACAATTCGTGCCGGACTGGGCCATCACATTATTTTCCCCCATGTTGATTCATGCCTTGGTGTTATTTGTCAGCTGCCTAACAACACTGTTTTTGCCGGGCATATTAATGGCTTTTATCAAAATGATTATTCACCCACATCTCATCAAAATGCATTTCAAGATTTGATACAACAATTAAACGGAGCAACAGTCCTAAGAGCTGCTGTGTTTGGGAATATTGGAGATGGTCAGGATTTAGCAGGCTGGAGTGATTACATCCAGTTTCCCTGGGCTAATCGCGTCGATTTTCTTTCCAGCAGTTGCGAGCGTGGTATTGATGTAATGTTTGATGTTGATAGCGGCCAATTACAGCTGATGCGCTATCAAGATGGGCGAAATTTTCGACAACAGCCTCTGGCGCAAAGATTAGCCAATCTCAATCTTTATACTATCAATGGTTATCAGCTCATCACTGTTTAACCCATTGCTATTCATATTCCATTATTCAATCTCTAATCATTCTTGCAGAACCAGCCCATGACCCGCCCCACCGACACAGCCACCTCAATCTCCCTATCCGCCTCTGCCCTGGCGGATCTTTACCCCGATGGTGTGTCGGGGGATGAGGGTTTGAATCAGTTAGGGACGATGACGCTGGCGGGCTATAGCGGCACCGCGCTCACCATGGATGCGGCAATTGCCACGCATCTGACTGTCACCCTTAGGCACGATACTAAAACGCGGCCGCTGGATATGTTGTGTGCGGAGATTCGGCAGTTGCCGGGGGACGCCACGGTAGATAAATACAGCCTGACGCTGCGCCCCTGGCTGTGGTGGCTGACGCTGGCGAGTAATAACCGCGTGTTTCAGGCCAAAAGCGTGCCGGATATTGTGAAGGCGGTGTTTGCTGTGCATGGCTTTAGCGATTATTCGCTCAAACTCGATGCCACTTATGATCCGCGTGAGTACTGCGTGCAGTATGGCGAGAGCGATTTTGCCTTTGTTTCCCGCCTACTGGAAGACGAGGGGATTTTCTGGTTTTTTACCCATGCCGACGGCAAGCACACGCTGGTGCTGGCCGATAGCAACGATGCCTTCCCTGCCTGCCCCAATGCCAGCAGCATCGCTTGGCTGGGGCAGGATATGGGCGGACGGGAGCTGCACGGCATCCGCAGTGGCGAGCTGTGCCAGCAGGCGGTTTCCACCGCTTACAACACCAGCGATTACGAATTCACCACCGCCAGCACTTCGCTTTATTCGCAGACCAAGGCGGTGGATGGCGCACGCTCGGTGTATGAGCATCCGGGCGGCTATACCGCCAAGGCCAAAGGAGATGCGCTGGGCAAAATCCGCGTGGCCGGTTTACGCAGCCAGGAGACGCGCTTTATTGGCGAAAGCGACTGCCGCTGGCTGATCCCCGGCCACACTTTTACGCTGAGCGGCCACGATAATGCCGCCGCCAATATTGAATGGGTGGTCACCGCCGTTACGCACGACACCAGCCATACCCATTACCGCAACCGCTTCAGCGCCATCCCCAAGGCAACGCCCTACCATCCACCAAGGCTCACCCCCAAGCCGCGCATGCATACGCAAACCGCGCTGGTGGTAGGCAAATCAGGGGAAGAAATCTGGACTGACGAATATGGCCGCATCAAGATCCAGTTCCCATGGGATCAGGATGGCAAAAAAGACGAAACCAGCTCCTGCTGGGTGCGGGTGATGCAGGCGTGGAGCGGCAAAGCCTTTGGCGCGCAGTTTATTCCGCGCATCGGCCAGGAAGTGGTAGTGACCTTTATTGATGGCGATCCAGACAAGCCACTCGTCACCGGCTGCGTGTACAACGGCGACAACAGCCTGCCCTACGCCCTGCCCGCCAATCAGACGCAATCTGGCATCAAAACTAATTCTTCCAAAGGCGGTGGCGGCTTTAACGAGCTGCGTTTTGAAGATAAAAAAGACGCCGAAGAAGTGTTTCTGCAAGCGCAAAAAGACCTGAAAACCAATATTCTCAACGACGCCACCCACACCATAGGCCACGATGAAATCCGCACGGTAAAAAACGACCGCACCCGCACCGTAGAAGAAGGCAACGACAGCACCACCATAGCCAAAGGCAACCGCACACTCACCGTGAGCAAGGGGGATGAGACTACCGATATCAAAGGCAAGCGCAGCGTAAAAGCAGGCGGCGACGAGGCGCGGGAAGTAGGCGGTGATCTGACGCAAAAAGTCACAGGTAATTATTCCATCACTGTGGATGGCAATCTCAGCATCAAAGTCAGCGGCACCATCAGCATAGAAAGCAGCGGCGCTTACACCGCCAAGAGCGACGCCGCGCTCACCAATCAGGCGGGGACATCACTCACCAATAAAGCCGGTACAGCGCTAACCAACCAAGCAGGTACATCGCTGGATAATAAAGCGGGCACCACCCTTACCAACGACGGCGGTGTTAGCCTGATGAATAAAGGCGGCGCAGAGCAAACCGTGGATGGGGGCGGCATGCTGACCATTAAAGGCGGGCTGGTGAAGATTAATTGATGTTTTTGGGTGCATTGAAACCCAAATAGTTGTGTGATGAACTGATCCCCCCCTTTGAAACAAGGGGGATTGGGCTCCGACAAACGCAAATAATCCGAAAGCAAATCCCCCTCACTCCCCCTTTATTAAAGGGGGAAGCTACTGCGCAAAAGTGGTGCAGAAATTTGTACTTAGCAAATACAAGCTGCGGGTTGCCCCCGCTCTGGCGAACAAGATGCAAAACAAAACACCGAGACCACCATGCCCCAAGCTTTTGAACTAACAAGCGGCAGCAGCAAGCTGAGCGGCACAATGACAGATGGCGTGCTAGACGGGCCGTTTAAAGTGCTGGATGCCAAAAAGCCCCTCGCCTCCATGCAATATAAAAATGGCGATCTGCATGGGCCGATGCTGATGATGCATCCCAATGGCAAACCCTCCGCACAGCTTAATTACCATGCAGGCCAGCTGCATGGCCCGGCCAAATTCTTCTCGCCACAAGGCGCTTTGCAGCGTGAATGCATCTACCAGCAGGGGCAGCTGCATGGCGCGGCTAAAAATTTTTTTAACAATGGCAAAGTGGCCCAGCTGGAGCTCTATCAGGCGGGGCTGCAACATGGCGAGCAATTGCGTTATCACCCCAATGGGGAAATTGCAGAGCGCCAGCAGTTTAAAAATGGCCTGAGCGAAGGCGAAGCCCAGCAGTTTGCGCCAGATGGCAAATTGCTGGGGCCGGATGGCAAGCCGGTTTCCAAAATGAAGGCTTGGCTAAAAACATAAGGCTCGTTTTTTAAGTAAAGACCCGGCTAAAACAGCTTTTTAAGCAGCCGGTAATAACCCACAGGCGCGGCTGATTGACGGCCTGTGCTGCGCGTTGCGCTACATTGAATCAGCCACTGGCTTTTTGCGGCAATCAGCTGTTGATTAATGCCCTCAATCACCGCGCTGGGATTAGTAACTTTGGCCTTACTGATCAGCTCAACACTGGTGCACTGGCGCTGCTTTTGCAGCAGTGCACACACACGCTGCTCTTCAGGATTGAGATTAAAGGTGCTAAATGGGTTGCTTGTAGACATAGATAAACTGCAGTTTCATAAGCCCGCTATTGTGGCATGGCCGTGCATACTAGGCGATTAAATCCTGCATCTGCCCCGGCATCACAATCTTAATCACCCCGCCCCAGTTACACATCAGCATGCCGCCGGAGTTAAGTGCAGGCATGCTGCCAATCAGCACTGTAGGTGCACCGCCCGGTATCCACGGTGCAGCAGTCATTGGAATACACGGCATAGGGGTGAGCACCCCCAGTGCGGCTGCTGTTGCTGCTGCCACCATAGGATTGGCCGGGCTCATGCACGTACCAAATGGCGCAACATTCACAATGGGAATGTAATCCATAATATTGGCAGCAGGCATGCCCCCCGCCATGCAGCGGTTCAGCGGCAAGACATTTAAAGTGCCAGGTGCAGCGCCAAAGCTGCATTGCAAAGAGGCACCGCTGCAAACCTGTGGGCTTCCCATGGTTTCTCCTTATAAGCCAATATCTGCAATGCCCCCAGCAAGGGTGAAACCCTCGTATTTTTCAGCATTGCTCGCGTGCGTTACCCGCCCTACACTGGCTTATTATCGACAAACGAAAGCACAAAGTCAGCTTTAAAAATAAAAAAACCGCCAAAAGCGTCAGCTGATAGCGGTTTTTAATACAGGCAAAAAACTTAATCTGCGCTTAATACACCACGGCGAACCTGATCGTCTTCGATCGATTCAAACAGGGCTTTAAAGTTGCCTTCGCCAAAACCTTCATTGCCTTTACGCTGAATAATTTCAAAGAAAATCGGCCCGATCACAGTTTCAGTAAAGATTTGCAGCAGAGTGCCACCGCCTTCAGTAGGTGCGCCGTCAATCAGAATACGGTTTTTACGTAAGCGCTCTAAATCTTCACCATGGCCTGGTAGGCGCGCATCGGTGCGGTCGTAATAGCTATCCGGGGTATCAAGAAAACGTGTACCGCTGGCTTTTAATGATTCTACTGTGGCAAAAATATCATGGGTGGCAAGCGCAATATGCTGAATGCCTTCGCCTTGGTATTGGCGCAGGAATTCTTCAATCTGGCTTTTATCATCGGATGATTCATTAATTGGAATACGAATCTTGCCGCAAGGGCTGGTCATGGCGCGGGAAACAAGGCCGGTCAGTTTGCCTTCGATATCGAAATAACGAATTTCACGGAAATTAGCGATGTTTTCATAAAAACCCGACCAAACATCCATATTGCCGCGCATCACATTATGGGTAAGGTGATCCACTTCGTATAAACCTACACCTGCCGGGTGCTGATCCACGCCTTCAAGCGGCACGAAATCAACATCATAGATATTCTGGTCTTTACCATAGCGATCAACAAAATAGAGAGCCGAGCCACCAATCCCTTCCACCGCAGGAATATTGAGCTCCATAAAACCAATCGGGCGGTTATAGGGTTTAGCGCCGTGCTCAATGGCATATTTATATGCGCGATCAGCATCGGCCACGCGCCAGGCCATGGCACAAGCGGATGGGCCGTGAATGGCGGCAAACTGGCTGGCTGGCTGTGTAGGCTCGCCATTAACAATAAAATTAATTTCCCCCTGACGGAAAAGACTGGCATTTTTGCTTCTGTGTCGTGCGATTTCCACAAAACCCAGTGAAATAAACAAAGCCTTCAGATTATCTAATGCTTCCTGAGTATTGCCTGTGTATTCCACAAACTCAAAACCATTGGTTTCAAGTGGGTTAATGCTTGGTTTTTCCATTTTCATCTATCTCTCCAGTAGGTGAAACCCAGACACAAAAATGCCGTGATTCAATTTATAAAAATATCACCACGGCATTGCCATATCGGGTTAATTTAGACCGTGCTTAGCAGTCCATTTTGAAAAATCGTCTTCCAATGCATCAAAGCTTTTAATCACAAACAAATCTTCCTGCATATGCCAGATGTCATATGCCGTTTCTGCCACTTTTTCGATATCAAATTCATGTTTACGGGTTTGATCAGACAAACTAAACATCACTTCTTTGGGAGAAGACGCAATACCGGCACCAAAAATACGCAGCCCGTCTGCTTCTTCGATCAGGCCAAACTCTACGGTGTACCAGTAAAGACGCGGCAACCACATTTTAGCGGGGTGATCCAGTTCAAAAGCACGCACGCCTGCACGGCCAAAGGCTTCAAAAAATGCAGCAAAACGGGGATGAGTCAGCAGCGGGGCGTGTCCCAACAAATCATGGAACATATCTGGTGCAGGGGTATAGCCAATTTCATCCGGCTTACGAATAAAATCGGTAGAAGGAAAAATGCGCTGAGCTAATAATTTAAAGAAATCTTCATCCGGCACAATCCCGGATACACGCGTCAGCTTCCAGCCAGAGAGGGCTTCAATCTTGTCGCTGATTTCCACCAGACTTGGAATACGGTCACAGGGAAAGCCAACTTGTTCGATACCATCCAAAAAAGCGTGGCAAAGACGGCCGGGCAATACCGCTTTTTGGTTGGCGATCAGCGTGGCCCAAGTCTGATGCTCAACATCGGTGTATTGCGGCACTGGATAAGAACGAATATCAAGTACAGCGTCTGGCACAGACATTTGCATATCAGATCTGAGGGTTGCTGCTTCATCGGTATACACAAGACTTCTCCTAAATGGTATTTTTCACAGCAACTGTTCTACACTAGCCTTTCATTTTACAAAAAGTGTCGAGCAATTTTGCTTCTAAAATGCCAATAAAATAAATATTTATGCAATTTATCACTAATTAAACATAAAACAAGGGGAGAAAACACCATGGAACTAGATAGGACTGATATTAAAATTCTGAATGAGCTTCAGTTGCATGGCCGTTTAAGCAATGTAGAGCTGGCAGAAATCATCGCTTTGTCTCCTTCACCTTGCTTGCGCAGGCTCAAACAACTCGAAGATAGTGGGGTTATTCGCAAATATGTTGCACTTTTGGATCCGCTTTTAATCGGGCTGGGATTGCAGGCATTTATCCGTGTTTCTTTAGAGAAACGCGGGCATAGTCATCTGCAGGAATTCGTAACCGCCATCCAGGAATGGCCGGAAGTGGTGAACTGCTATGCCATGACTGGGGAAATGGATTATCTGCTGCAAGTGTATTTTGAAGACATGACCCACTTTTCTAAATTTGTCATGGGGCAACTGCTCCAGCACCCGGGCATTGCCGATATCAAATCAAGCTTTGTATTGAAAGAATTTAAAAACACCACACACCTGCCTTTAAGTCATCTCAACCCATAAAGGCCAGGGGTGAGGCCCATGCTGCCTCACCCCTCATTCCCCTCTTTACCCAAACAACTTTAATTACGATTGCTGCCGAACTTTCGCGGGCAGGATCACTCTTAAAAAAACCTCTTGGAAATCACACCTGCCTACACAGGTCTTACAAAAGAAATAAAAACATCCCAACTCTAAAACTTACATACTGTCTGTTTTCCATCAATAAGCTGATGGAAGTCTTCCTTACCGCTTGCCAGAGCCTGGGTATTTCAGCTATACCAAAGCAGATATTCATATCAAAAGACACAGCGTAATGAGTTCAACAACTCTCTGGCTCATCATGGCAGCGATTCTTGCCGGATTAGAAATGCTGACAGGCACCTTTTACTTACTGGCAGTAGCTACAGGGCTGATTAGCGCGGCCTTAGCCGCATGGCTGGGTTTTGGTTTTGCGGTACAGGCCAGCAGTGCCGCCCTGATTGGGCTTATGGCCGTGGCCGCACTCAGGCAATGGCACAGCACACACAACGCCAGCCCAGAGGAAATAAGCAATGATATTGGCCAGCGGGTCGAGATTGTGGAATGGCAGGGCGAACGACGCGCGCGGGTGCGTTACCGCGGCACATTATGGGATGCGGAGCTGGCCGCAGATGCAGACACAGGCTTAAACAACTACACAATTATTGCCACACAGGGCAGCTCTCTTATTATTAACCACTCACCACTAAGGCACTCCTGATGGAATTCGGATTTCCCTTTTTCTTTTTAATTATTGCCGTCATTTTCATCGCAAAAACATTTAAGGTAGTGCCTCAGCAGCACGCCCTTATTATTGAACGCCTTGGTAAATTTCATTCCGTATTACAACCGGGTTTAAGCTTTATCGTGCCCTTTATTGACAGAGTGGCTTACAACCTTTCCCTTAAAGAAATCCCGCTAGATGTCCCCTCCCAAATTTGCATTACACGGGACAATACCCAACTGCAAGTGGATGGCCTTTTGTATTATCAGGTTACCGACCCCAAGCTGGCATCCTACGGCACATCAGATTACGTCATGGCCATTATGCAGCTGGCACAAACCACGCTGCGCTCGGTGATCGGCAAGCTGGAGCTGGATAAAACATTTGAAGAGCGTGACGACATCAATGCGGCCGTAGTCAATGCACTGGATGAGGCCGCACGCAGCTGGGGCGTTAAAGTTTTACGCTACGAGATCAAAGACTTAACGCCACCCAAAGAAATCTTGCACTCCATGCAGCAGCAAATTACCGCCGAGCGTGAAAAACGCGGCCGAATCGCGCAATCCGAAGGGGTCAAGCAAGAGCAAATTAACTTAGCCACCGGCCAGCGCGAAGCATCCATCCAGCGTTCTGAAGGTGAGCGACAAGCCGCCATTAATGCGTCCGAAGGCGAAAAACAAGCCGCAATCAATAAAGCTGAAGGCGAGGCCGAGGCCTTACGCCTTGTTGCGCGCGCCACGGCGGAAGCGATTCATATGGTGGCTCAAACCATTAAGCAACCGGGCGGACTGGAAGCGGTGAATTTAAAAGTAGCCGAGCAATATGTCGCAGCCTTTGCCAATATTGCAAAAGAAGGCAATACCATGTTGCTGCCCGCCAACGCCAGCGATGTGGCGGGTATGGTGGCCACTGCAATGTCTGTGATTAAACCCCCACAGTCTTAATCCACGTAAGGAAATAGCGCCATGTCAGAACCCAAATACCGCCTCGTTACCCGCAGTGATTTCGATGGTTTAGTCTGCGCGGTGCTATTAACTGAGCTGGATATGATCGACGATATTTTATTTGTCCATCCTAAAGATATGCAGGACGGCAAGATCGCCATTAACGCCAATGACATCACCACCAATCTGCCCTATGTGGCGGGTGCGTATTTATCATTTGATCACCACCTTTCCGAAACCATTCGTACCGTCGGTGAAAAAAGTAATCATATTATTGACCCCAAGGCGCCCTCAGCCGCACGGGTGGTATATGACTATTACGGTGGTAAAGCCGCCTTTCCTAAAATCAGCGACGATATGATGATTGCGGTAGATAAAGCAGATTCAGCCGAATTTACCCGCGAAGAAATCCTGAGCCCCAGAGATTGGGTGCTACTTAATTACCTGATGGATGCGCGCACCGGGCTGGGGCGCTTTAAGAATTTCAGAATATCCAATTATCAGTTGATGATGGATTTAATCAAATACTGCGGCAGCCACGGCATCGAAGACATTCTGGCCCTACCTGATGTACAAGAACGCATCGAAGTCTATTTTGAGCACGCACCGCAAGCCAAAGAACAACTCATTAATTGCAGCCGTATTTATGATAATTTAGTGGTGCTTGATTTACGCAATGAAGAAACAATTTACGCCACCAATCGGTTTATGATTTATGCGCTTTACCCACAATGCAATATTTCAATTCATATGCTGTGGGGCTTGCATCAGCAAAATACAGTTTATGCCACAGGCAAATCCATTATTAACCGCAGCTCACAAACCAATATTGGCGAACTGATGCTGGAATACGGCGGCGGCGGGCATGAAAACGCGGGTACCTGCCAGGTAGCCAATGAAGATGCCAACAAAGTATTGCGTGAATTAGTACTCAAAATTACAGCTGATGGCTGATTCTGAGTGAATCCATGCCTCCTTGCATAGCCATGGCGCTTGAATACTGAAGATCATTAACGACTCAGCCACGCCTAAGGAGTTAAAGCACTGCCTGCCCCTTCTTTTGCAGGCCTTTTGATTGCTGACTAAGCGAAGGTGGTTTTTCACCTTAAACAGAACAAACGCTTCCAGCCAGACCCTTGGAGTAAGTGTGGACATTCCCGGCTACAGTCTGAAAAACACACTGTATCAAGATGTAACAGGAAGCATGGTTCGCGCCGTCCGCGCTGACGGCACGGCCTGCATCCTGCGTATTGCATCACTCCCTAGGGCCAGCATCACCTTAAACAGTGAACGGGAAATACTCGATCAGCTCCAGACCAAACATACGCCGCAGGTGCTTGATTTATTCAAGCATGGTGCATCAATGGTACTGGTTTTAAGCGATTGCCCGGGCCGCACTTTAGAAGACCTGATCAGTGAATCAGGGCACAGCGCCAGCACCACCCTCCAGCTGGCCATCACCTTAGCCAGAAAACTTCAGCGCACCACGGCCATTGCACAGGCGCTGGCCGTTTTGCACGCCAGCGGCAAACCGCATGGCAGGCTATGGCCGGATCACATTATCATCGCCCCGGATCACAGCATTCGCTTTGTGGGCATGGCCGATGGCGGTGAAACAGACCCGCAAAAACACCGTGCAGCGTATTTTTCCCCTGAGCAAACCGGCCGCCTGCGCTCTGACGTGAATCCGCGCAGCGATTTATACACGCTGGGGGTGATCTGCTACCGGATGTTTACGGGGCAACTACCGTTTAACAGCAATGACACGCTGTCTTTAATCCACGCGCATCTGGCCAAAATCCCCACAGCGCCGAGCGAGATCTCTGATACGCCGCAAGCGCTTTCCGCCATCATCATGAAGCTGCTGGAAAAAATCCCCGAAAAGCGCTACCACACCGCTGCGGGACTTGCACATGATTTACAGCGCTGTACTGACCGGCTGTCTAACGGACTGACCGCTACGTTCCCACTGGGCGAAGACGATGAGCCTGGCGTACTTCATTCATCTAACACGCTTTATGGCCGGGATTACCAAAGGCTGGGTCTGCTTGATGCCTTTGCCCGCAGCCAGAGCCAGGCCGCCGAAGTGGTACTTATTTCCGGCTACTCTGGCATTGGCAAAAGCTCGCTGGTGCAATCGCTCAGACCCGACATCATTATGGCGGGTGGCTTTTTTATTGAAGGAAAATTCGATCAGTATCAGCGCAGCATTCCCTATGCCGCACTATCGAGCGCGTTTGATAAACTGATCCGTCAGTGGCTGGCCGAGCCCAATACCGATCACTGGAAAAAACGCGTCCTTGCCGCTGTAGGCAGCAATGCGCAAATTTTAATTGACGCCATTCCCGCCCTGCAGTGGCTGATCGGCCCTCAGCCGCCTGTTGCCGAGCTAGGCCCAGCAGAGCTGCGCCACCGCTACAACAAAACGCTAATCGATTTTATTCAGGGGATATGCCACCGCCAATCGCCCCTGGTATTGTTTTTAGACGATTTACAATGGGCAGACCCAGCCAGCCTAGATTTAATGGGCCAGCTGCTTACCAACATCCACAATAAACACCTTCTGCTGATCGGCGCTTATCGCAATACCGATGTGGTTTCCGGCCACCCTCTGCTGCTGGCGCAGGCCGAGTGGCAAACACAAAATGTACGCAGCACCTTGTTTGAGCTGGCACCGCTCACGCCCGCACAGGTGAACGATTTTTTAATTGATATCCTGCACACCGCCGAGCCTACTTTCTCCCTAGCCAACCTGATCCATAAAAAAACCGGCGGCAATCCTTTTTTTATGGGCAAGCTACTCCGCACCCTAGTTGACGAAGCGTTTATCTCCTGGGACAGAGAAACACGGATGTGGGCATGGGATATCAGCCGCCTTGCCACGCACAATGTCGCCGAAAACGTAGTCGATCTTGTCATTGAACAGCTACACCGGCTACCTCCCCATGTGCAGGCACTGGCCAGCGCAGCCGCCTGCTTTGGTAATTTATGCAGCCTCAGTGATCTGGCCGCCATTACCGGGCTGACTCAGAGCAAAGCCAATGAAAGCCTGCATGTCTTACGCCAAGCCGAGCTGATGACAGAAATCCCGACCGATGCGGGCAAGCCAAGGCAAATCCGTTTTATGCACGACAGGGTGCAGCAGGCCGCCTATTCATTACTCAGCGATACAGAGCAGCAGGAAACCCATTTACGTATTGCCCGCCATCTGGCCAGCAACCGTGTTGGCACACAGTTCCAGGAACAGCTATTTATTATTGCCCAGCAATTTAGCGCAGGATTAGAGCTTTTTTTACAGGCAGGCGATCCTGAACAAAACCGTTATTTAGCGGATTTATTTTTGCAAACGGCCACCAAAGCCATTACCTCAGCCGCCTACGCCAGCGCCAAGCAGTTTGCCAATAATGCACAACGTCTTCTGAATGAAGACGAACACGCAGACTGCGACTACCCGCTGCGGCTGCGTATGAACTACACACAGGCGCAAGCAACTTTTCTTTCTGGAGATTTAGCAGGCTCGGAAGCCATTATTTTGTCCACCGTGCCGCAACTCCACACTGCAAGAGAAAAAGCAGAGTTTCAGAACCTATTAATCATCGGCAAAACACTCAGTGCCGATTACCAAGGTGCCATTGAAGCGGGCAAAGAGGCGCTGGAATTACTGGGCTTAGTTTGGCCCAATAACCCCGAAGCAGCCTTCCAGGAAATCCTCGCCCAAATCGAAGAAAAAATGAAAGACCGCAGCCCTGCCGATCTGCTGCAATTACCGGTACTCAGTGACCCGACCCAACAGCTTATCCAAAAAACGCTGCTTAACCTGGACACTTCCACCTCTTTTGGCCATCCACGCTACTACCCCTTTATTATTTCCCGCATGGTGCTTACCGCGCTGGAATATGGCAACTCGATCGAGATTTGCAAGGGTTATGGCACGTTTGGTGTATTACTGGGCAGCTTATTCGGCCAGCATCAGCGCGGCTTTGAGTTTGCCAGTCTGGGCTATCAGCTGATCAACCCGCTGGATGCACAAGCCCTTAAATGCAAAACAGGCTGGCCCTATGCGGTAGGCTGCCTCCCCTGGGTGAAACCACTACATGATTCGCTACCACTGATTCAGGACAGCATTAATGCAGGCCTCATGACAGGGGATCAGCAGTTCACCGGTTATCTGTACTGCGCCGATGTGTTGCACCGCTATATCAGTGGCCTGCCTTTGTCTAAATTAAGCGAGCGTATCGGGCAGACATTGCAATCTTCAATCGCCAGCAAAAACCAGTGGGCGATCGACACCCTGAATGCCTTACATTTTTCTGTGCTGGCTTTCACTGCCGATACATGGGATGGCAACACGCCCAACGAGGCTATTTTTGTACAAGAATGCGAGCAAAGAGACAGCCGCTCTTCGCTGTGCTTTTATCATATCTACCGCGCCCAGCGCATGCTGTTTGCCGGGCGTTATGAAGAAGTCATTCAGCATGCCCGCCAGGGGCTGATGCTCAGCCGTTACATCATGGGCTTTATTGCCAATTTTGATGTGCTTTGGTGCCTAGCGATGGGGCTTGCCAATCGCTCGCCGTCTGAAAAAGAGCGAGAAGAAATAGAATCCTACCGCGAACAGCTGGCGGCATGGAGCCATGATTGCCCTGCTAATTTCTCGCACAAACTGCTTTTGCTCAATGCTCAGATTGCCCAGCTTAATGGCCAGCATGAAGTCGCACTTGCCTATTGCCATCAATCGGTGACTGCCGCACGCAGCCAAGGGTTTACGCAGGATTTGGCGCTGGCGGAAATACACGCCTGTAAATTATGGGTTGAGCACGGCTACCCCATTTATGCCACCCACCACCTTAAAAATGCAATTTCCAGCCTTCAACACTGGGGCGCACTGGGGCTGGCCAAATCTTTAAGTCATGAATACAGCGCAGTCTGGCAATTCATCCCCCCCGAAGAAGACGTATTTCATGGCCGGGCGCTCTCCTCAGCCGGTGTTTTAAAAGCATCGCAGGCCATTGCCAGCGAGCTGGCGCTGGACCCGCTACTGGTGCGCTTAACCGAGCTAATGATCGAAAGCGCCGGTGCCACCATGGGCGCGCTGATTCTGGCAGAAGATGGCCAGCCCCGGCTTAAGACGGTTGGAATTATCGAAAACAACACCATCACCGTCCGCCCCAGAAACAGCCACAGCCTACCGGTTGCGGCCTCGATTCTGCAGTACGTCTGGCGCACCTTAGAAACCGTCGCACTGGATGATGCGGGCCTTGACGAGCGCTTTCAGCGTGATTCCTACGTGCATAACACCCGCGTTAAGTCTGTTTTGTGCGGGCCGATTATCAAGCAGGGCGTGCTACTTGGCGTTTACTACCTTGAAAACCCACTGGCGGCAGGGACTTTCACCATCGCGAGGCAGGAAGTCATTCATGCCCTGTCAACGCAAGCCGCCATTTCGATGGAAAACGCACGCTTGTACGATGAGCTAGAAAGCCGTGTTGAAATTCGTACCCAGGAACTCAGCGCCGTTAACCAGCACTTAGAAAATGAATTAGCAGAAAGAAACCGTATCGAAAAAGCGCTCAGAGAGAGCGAATCACGCTTTCGTGCCATTGTTGAAAGCATGCTGACGGGGTATATGAAAACCGAGCTGGCCAGCGGCAAAATTCTTGCCATTAACTCAGCCATGCTGGATATCCTGGGCGTTGGCAGCGCAGAAGCCCTGCTTGGCCAAAGTGCACTTTGCTTTTTTGAAAGCCCCCAGGAACAAAAACAATTACAAGAAATGATACTGAAGCACGAAAGAGTCAGCCGCTACGCCATTAAGATTCGCAATAGCAACGGCCATGTTCTGGATGTGCTGACCACGAGCCGCCTCTTGTACAACACCGAAGGCGAGCCCAGCCATATTGAAGCCACCATGATGGATATCACCGAGCTGAATCACGCCAAAGAAGCGGCCGAAGCAGCCACTAAAGCAAAAAGCGCCTTTCTGGCCAATATGAGCCATGAAATCCGCACACCACTCAATGCGATTCATGGCATTGCCCATCTAATGAAGCATACAGATCTGGATGAAAAACAAGGCGATTACCTGAGTAAACTGACGCAATCGACCAATACCCTGATAGCACTCATTGACGATATTCTTGATTTTTCAAAAATCGAGGCAGAGCGCCTTAATTTAGAAAACGAAACTTTTTCCTGCCGCAATATTGTGACTCAGGTCATTTCGCTGCTGCGCTTTCGGGCAGAAGAAAAAGGCCTCACTTTACAGCTGATTTTGCCAGGGCAATTTGCCGAGTGGCGCAAGGGTGACGCCTTACGCTTAACCCAAATCCTGATTAATTTGCTGGGCAATGCCATTAAATTCACCCAGCAAGGACGCGTACAACTGGAGCTGAGCAGCCCGAGCGAAACACGGCTGCTGTTTACCATCAGCGACCAAGGAATAGGGATGACTGCAGAGCAAATCAGCCGCCTTTTTCAGCCTTTTATTCAAGCCGACAACTCAACAACCCGACAATTTGGCGGCACGGGGCTGGGGTTATCAATCAGCAAAAAATTAGCCAACTTAATGGGCGGCGACATCACAGTAAGCAGTCAGCCTGGTGTTGGCAGCCAGTTCAGCTTCAGCCTAGATCTGGCTATTGCCGCTGAAACCCCCGAAACACAAGCCCCGGAAACACCGGAAAAAGCCTTAAGTTTTGAAGGCAAACATATTTTGGTGGTAGACGATGTGGCCATTAACCGGCTGGTGGCTAGGGAGCTGTTATCGCTGTTAAAAATCAGCTGCGACGAAGCCAATAATGGGGCAGAAGCGCTGAGTAAACTTAGCAGCCATCACTATGATTTGGTGTTTATGGATTTACAAATGCCCATCATGGACGGGCTGGAAGCCACGCGGCAAATGCGCGCCAGAGGCGATTTAACCCCTGTTATTGCACTCACCGCAGACGCGCTGGAATCACATAAAAAAACCTGCGCCGAAGTCGGCATGAACGATCATCTTGCCAAGCCCATCATTCCACTGCAGCTGAACATCCTGCTCAAGAAATGGCTGAGCAGCAAACCTTGATTTATTAAAAACAAGGGAAAAAAAGAACACAAAGCACTCAGAGAACCCCTTAAGTGCTTTAGGTTTTGCTATGTGTGTTCTGTGCCTGCGGATTTAAGGTGAAGAGACAAACTTAATGCGCACAGCGCTCCGACAGGCTGCGAATCGCATCGGCATTAGATGGCGAAAACACCATTTCGGCGGCTTGCGACCAATTTACCCATTTAAAGCGCCGATGTTCGCCTTCGGCCAGCGTTACCGCCATCACCGCAGGGACTTCTAGGCTAAACACATGCTCGGTATTGTGCGTAGTACCCGGTGCATAGCGGTGACGCCAGATTTCAAAAATCTCGAAATCGTGACTTTGTTGCCAATTGCGTAATTTGTATAAAGCAGTATCGATGCCGGTTTCTTCAAAGACTTCACGGCGCGCCGTTTGCTCAAGCGATTCATCGCCCTCGCGGCTGCCTGTAACCGACTGCCATGCCTCATTAAAATCAGTCCGCTCCATAAGCAGCACCTGCAAATCAGGCGTGTGAATCACAATCAGCGCAGACACTGCCTGCTTATAAGGCCTTACTGAAGTTGGAGTTGTCATAAAAAATAAATGGGCCGTCGAAGCACAAAGCTTAAACCATGCAGCCGCCCACTCACAACTTCATCGCATAAAAAGCACAGGTCATGCAGCATATATTTAATCATCAGGCACGCTGTGTAAACGCAAAATCATGCAAACGGCATTTACCGGAACATCCCAGCATTCTTTCCCATGAGAAAAAACCCTAGTCGCGCTACAATCGCGGCCTGTACAGATTGTTGAGCCACTATGTTTGATGCCCACGCCCTTCGCGCGCAGTTTCCTTTACTGATGCGCGCTCCCGGCTTAATTTACCTCGACAACGCCGCCACCACGCAAAAGCCCTTGGCGGTACTGGATGCTGAGCGTCATTTTTACGAAACAGCCAATGCGAATGTGCATCGTGGCTCGCACCGCCTTGCCGTAGCTGCCACCGATGCCTTTGAAGGCGCACGAGCCAGCGTGGCACGTTTTATTAATGCGGCTTCCAGCGATGAAATCGTCTTTACGCGCGGCACAACCGAGGCCATTAATTTAGTGGCGCAAAGCTGGGGTGAGGCTAATTTGCGCGCTGGCGATGAAATCATCCTCACCACGCTGGAGCACCACGCCAATATTGTGCCCTGGCAGATGCTGGCCGCGCGCTGTGGTGCCATCATCAGGCCCGTGCATTTACTGCGTGATGGCAGTCTGGATATGGACCACTTTCATGCCCTGCTTTCAGATAAAACCAAACTGCTTGGCCTAACTCATATTTCCAACGCCATCGGCAGCGAGCTACCCGTCGCCGATTTAATCGCTGCGGCGCACCGCTTTAGCGCCAAAGTATTAATCGACGGCGCTCAGGCCGTGGCACATAAAACCATCGACGTACAAGCGCTTGATGCCGATTTTTATGTGTTTTCCAGCCATAAAGTGTACGGCCCCACCGGCATAGGCGCGCTATGGGCCAGAGCCGAAATTCTAGCCGCCATGCCACCATGGCAGGGAGGGGGCGAAATGATAGAGCGCGTTTCTTTTGAAACCACCAGCTACGCCCCCGCTCCCGCCCGTTTTGAAGCGGGCACCCCCGCCATCGCCCAGACCGTTGGCTTTGCCGCCGCGCTGGACTGGCTGCAAGCCCAAGACCGCCCGGCGATCGCCCGGCATGAAGAGGCTTTGCGCCAGCAGCTAGAGCAAGGGCTTGGGCAAATCGATGGTCTGCGCGTGATCGGCACAGCAGCACACAAAGGGCCGGTTGTTTCTATCGCTTTCAGCGAAGCACACCCCTATGATGTCGCCCAGTTTCTGGATGCCAGAGAGATTGCGGTACGTGTTGGCAACCACTGTGCTCAGCCCTTGCTCAGCAGTATGGGGCTGCAGGGAACCCTGCGCGCCTCTTTTGCCGCTTATAACACCGCAGACGATGTGACCGCACTGCTGACAGGCTTAAGTGAAACACTGGCCATACTGGCTTAAAACAGGACTGTCATGAATAAAACAGAAATAGAAAGTAAGCTGGCCAGCGCCCATGGCTGGGAAGGAAAAAATCGCCTACTGGTACAGCTGGCCCGGGATTTAGCTCCGCTTCCCGCCGCAGAATTAAATGATGAAAACCGCATTGTGGGTTGCGAGAGCACCGCATGGCTCAAAATCAGCTGGCAAGGTGAATATATCCAATTGGCAGCAGACAGCGAATCCCGCATTGTAAAAGGCTTACTTGTCTTACTCATGGCGGCCTATCAGGGCAAAACACGTCAGGAGATCAGCGATTTTGACTGTGAAGCCTGGCTAATTGCACTGGGATTAACCCGATTCCTCTCGGCATCCCGTGGCAATGGGGTAAAAGCCATAATTGGTAAAATTCACAATGCAATTATTACTAGCCCGCATTGACGCCATTTGTCAGCAAAGTATCCTGTTATCCCTCGTACACAAGGAAGATTTAATGAAAAACTTACGTCAGTTAGTTGCAGCTTTAATCGCCAGCAGTGTAATGGTTATGCCCGCTTTTGCCGCCGAACGTGTACTGACCGTTGGCTCCGATGCTACTTTTGCCCCCTTCGAAACCCTGAATAAAAAGCAAGAAGTAGAAGGGTTCGATGCCGATCTGATTCAGGCAGTGGCCAGCAAAGCCGGCATTCAGATCAAACTGATCAACACCCCGTGGGAAGGCTTGTTTGCAGGCCTGAATAATGGCGAACGCGATATCGTGATTGCGGCCGTGACGATTACCCCAGAGCGCCAGAGATCCATGGATTTCACTGCGCCTTACTTTGAAGCCAAGCAACTGATCGTGGTTTCTGCCAAAAGCCCGATTGCAAAATTAGCTGACCTAAAAACCAAGAAAATGGCCGTACAAAACGGCACCACAGGCGATATCGTGGCGCAAAAGCATTTTGGTAAAGGCAACACCAATATCCGCCGCTATGAATCCATTGTGCTGGCCTTGCAAGAATTAAAATCCGGCGGCGTAGACGCAGTGATTGGTGATAACAGCGTAGTTAAAAACTACCTGATCAATAATCCTAACTCTGGCTTCAAGCTGATTGACGACACCAGCTTTGATAAAGAGTTTTACGGCATCGCGGTTAAAAAAGGCAATGCAGCCCTGCTAGCCAAGCTCAATAAAGGCTTGGCAGATGTAAAAGCAGATGGCTCTTACCAAAAGATTTACGCCAAGTATTTCGGCAAGTAATCTGCCTTACTGCCCATAAAAAAATCGCCTTCCGGGGCGATTTTTTTATGGCTGAATGAACACAGAAATCACAGAGCAAGCGCCATTTCATAAGAAAATAGCAATGACTCCACATTCATTAAATTTCTTCTTTCCCCGATATCCAAATCGACAGCACCAGCCAGATTGTATTTAATACGGCCAGCACAAAGCCGATAAAACCCAATAAAGGTAATCCAAATATCGTAGGGCCCGCCTGCACCGTCATGACAATCGAAGAACCAATAATCAAAGCCCCCGTCACAATTCCCATCGTCAGGCGATTGGCGCTGCGGGTAATTTGCTGGCCAAACTGATCCAGCCGCTTTAAATCCAGATCAATACGTAAATTACCCCGCCTAGCCTGCTTTATCAGCTTACCAATATCTCGGGGCAGGCCGCTTAATAATTGTACTGCTTCAAATACGCCCTCTTTACTGCGTTTCATTAAGGATCGCGGGCTGTAGCGCGCCAGAATCACTTCTTTCACAAATGGCGTTAAGTGCGTAACCATCTGAAAATTCGGATCAAGCTGCCTGCCCAACCCTTCAAGGGTAATCAGGGCTTTAAATAAAAGAGTTAAATCTGAAGGCAGTGTAATCTGGTGCTCGCGCATCATTTGCACCACATCATTTAATAAATTACCAAAACGAATATCTTTTAAAGCTAGGTTTTCATAATCAAACATAAAACCGGCGATATCCGAGATCAGCTTTTCCTCATCCACCACCGTATCGCCTGTCCACTCCAGCAGCACATTTAAAATGCCATGTTCATCACGCTGCGCTAATGCCGCCAGCAAATCTACAATCTGATCCCGGCGCGGATGGGGAAGACGTCCGACCATACCAAAATCTAAAAAGGCGATTTGATTATCCGGCAAATACTTTACATTGCCCGGATGCGGATCGGCATGAAAATAGCCATCAATCAGCACCATTTTAAGCACCGCATCGGCCCCGCGTGCTGCCAAGATGCAGCGATCCAGCCCGGCTGCATCCACGCCGGATAAATCATTACCGGCCACGCCACCGATATAACTCTGCACATTCAGGCTTTCTGATGTCCATTCCCAATACACTTTAGGAATAACAATATCCAAATGGGTTTTAAAATTTTGTGCAAAGCGCTCGGAATTTCTGGCTTCGGTTGAAAAATTTAATTCACGGCGTAAAGACTTAGAAAACTCTTCGGCAATTTTAACCGGCTGATAGCGGCGAGATTCAGGAAACTCAAATTCCATTAATGATGCGATATGCCGCAAAATGCGTAAATCTGCTTCAATTTTAGGAATAATGCCGGGGCGGCGAATCTTTAATACCACCTCGGTGCCATCAAATAATTTTGCCCTGTGCACTTGCGCAATAGAAGCCGCGCCTACCGGATGCGGATCAAGCTCTAGGAATATACCGGCCGGGTCCTGGCCCAGTAAGGTGGTTAATTCAGGCAGAATCAGTGCAAAATCAACCGGCGGCACATTGCTTTGCAATTTTTCAAATTCAGCAATCCACTCCGGCGGAAACATATCTACCCGGGTTGCCAGCACCTGGCCCAGCTTGACAAAAGCAGGGCCAAGCTCTTCAAGCGCGCGGCGCACCCGCACAGGGGATTCAAGCAGCTCTGCCTCATGATTGCCCGGCAAATGCAATAAATCGCTAGCGCGCTCAAGGCCTTTGGATAAGCCCAGTCTTTGCACCAGATTCCCCAAACCATGCCGCACCAGAACAGCCACAATTTCACGCACCCGTGGCAAATCGCGCATCACGGTAAAGGTTTCTTTCAGCATTTATTTATCCGTAAAAATCATAAAAAACAGCGAGGGGGTAACGATACAAACAACGGAGTATTTCTATCATAAATGCGCATTCAAGTGGGCTTATCTTGCAAATAATATAAGCCAATTAAATACAAGCAGAAGAATAATGACAGCCGGGTTAATCTGCATTACACACCAAAAACAGGACTGGGCTAAATTCGCACACAAGTATTCCAATTTTCCTGCCTGAATGAACATGTTAATATTGGCAACTGCTTACAGTTCATTAAAATTTAATGCTTCAATTTGCAATCAGGCAGGGCATTTGTCCCATTTAAATGCCCTCATGCGGCACCTGATCCATTGAGCTTAGATAGCGGACTCCCCAACAACCCAAAGCAGGCTAGCCCCTGCACAATCAGAGCCATCATTCCCACATGAAATGGATTAGATTAATCAGCACATTATTCGTGGGCATTTGTGCACTTCCGGCTTATGCCGATGAACTGCCCACCATTGAGGTCGATCCCGCCGTTGAGCAAGCTGCTCCAGCAACGACCACCCCCAACACCCCCCGCTCCCGCAAAGCTAAATCTGATGTAAAACCCGATTACGCCCCTGCGCAAGACATGCTTTTACAAGCCATGAGCTTAATTGGCGTGAAATACAAATGGGGAGGCGCCACGCCCGAAGCAGGCCTCGATTGCAGTGGCTTTGTGCGCTATGTATTTCAAAACTCGATGAATATCGCCCTGCCCCACAATGCCCTTGGCATGGCGCAATCCGGCTCAAGCATCGACAAGGAAGAGCTGAAACCTGGCGATCTCGTGTTTTTCAATACGCTGGGCCGCACGTTTTCGCATGTGGGTATTTATATGGGCGACAACCGTTTTATCCATTCACCACGAGCGGGTAAAAGCGTTGAAATCACCAATCTGAATCAAAGCTACTGGAGCTCACGCTTTACCGGCGCCCGCCGCTATGATGGCACAGGCGGCACGCCGGTTAATATGGCGGCACTGTTAGCCAGCGTCCCTAAAAACACCGGTTCGTCCAAAGTAAGCGCAACTGCCAGCAGCAAACCGGTATGCAAAACCATCAAGCGTAAAGGCAAGAAACACCAGGTTTGCGAAGCCCCTAAAACAGCAAGGGAAAGCACAAGCGGCCGCAGCAAAACCAGCAAAGCGGCAACTTATAAAAAAACCAGCAAAACGGTATCTAAGATCAGCAAGGCAAGTAAAAATACGGCGGCTAAATCAAGCAAAGCCGCGCCTAAAGCAAAACACAGCAGCACCAGCAAGAAAAAGCACAAGTAAGCTGTACACGGCTCAACCACACCGCCAACCGCGGTGTGGTTTTTTGCGCCTGTAGCTGGCAGATCCCCCCCTACTTTGCCTAAACGCCACCACTCTTCTACACTTAATGCTGTCTGCAATTGACAGCATTCGCCATGAGCACTTACGAGCGACCCTGAGGCCGAAGCAGGCCTGAGTATTCTGAATACAACCCCCTGTCTCTGGCACAGCTTTTGTTGAAGCTTAATCGTCCTGCTCAGGCACAACGACTTACTGAAAATTAAAAACAATGCGAATTTCATTTATTTTGCTGATGGCGCTCACGCTGATCTCCTGTAATAAGAGCCCCGCCCCTTTTGCTAAACCCCATATCAACAGCCAGAGCACGTCTGCTTCATCGCCTGCTGCCACCCGCAAGAAAACAAAAAAAATCATCCATCGCGCCGAAGAATGCCTGCATTTTTCAGGCGAATTTGGCGGTGATCAATCAGAGCGGGATAAAGAGGTAAGCCAGGAAATGGATAAACTCAGATGTGACACAATTGCTGCCGACTTAAATAAACTCAATCAGCAGCTACCCAAAGACTCCCCGCTTGCCCCCAAAGTGAAAGCTCTATTGCGGGAATATCAAAACTAAACGGTTCAATTTAAAACCCCGCCATGGCAAATAAAGTAATTCGCCCATGCAATCCGAATGCATCATGACTAAACTACCTATAAAACAGCACAAAACCTTACAAAAAAACAATATATACAGAAAGGTAAAGCAGGATCGATTCGCAGCTTAAGCGGTAAACCGGCAAAACCCTTAGTCTGTTGAGGGTGATTTACTCAAAGGTGAGCATAATGAACACGCAATTTTCCACGCCCTTCAGCCCATCCAGTTGCAAAGACTGCAGAGACGCCAAAAATCTGGGCTTTGAATTCACGATGGCTTTTCAGCCGATTATTGATATCGAGAGTGGCGCGCCTTACGCCTACGAAGCCTTAGTCAGAGGAATCGATGGCCAGGGGGCACAATTTATCCTTGAGCAAGTCAACGCAGAAAACCGCTATCGTTTTGATCAGGCATGCAGGGTTAAAGCCATCGAGCTGGCCGTAGCCTGCGGCTTAGTTGAAATACCAGACTGCAAATTAAGTATTAATTTTCTGCCCAATGCCGTTTACCGGCCTGAAACCTGCATCAGAGCCACGCTGGAAGCCAGCGACCAATTTAATTTTCCTGCCAGCCGGCTGATGTTTGAAGTTACAGAAGGCGAGCAGGTCAGCGATACCCAGCACCTTAAAAATATTTTTGCCGAATATCGCAAACAAGGCTTCACCACGGCGATTGATGATTTTGGCTCAGGTTACTCAGGCTTAAATTTGCTGGCCACCTTTCAGCCCCATGTTATTAAATTAGATATGGAATTAACCCGTGATATTGATAGCAGCCATGCCAAGCAAGCGATTGTGGCCGGGGTATTACTAACCGCCTCACGATTGGGCATTGATATTATTGCCGAGGGCATAGAAACCCCTGCCGAATTAAATACGCTTAGGGATTTTGGCGTGCGCTATTTTCAAGGGTTCTTATTTGCTAAACCTGCAACAGGCCAACTCCCCCTTGCCATACGCTAGCGGGTACATCAACAGACAAGCAGCATCAATAAATATGCCGCTTTATATTTAAGAATCAGATTCAGGAAGAAGCCATGACTGAAGTCGCACGTCGTACTTTCCTTAAAACCAGTTTAGCTGCAGGCTTTGCCTTGGCCGTCAGGCCGGTCGCCGCATCCACTATTCAGACGGATAGCCAGGGATTACTAGCAGGGCCGGTAAATATCGGGGAGATGCCAGCCTATCGTGCGCAGCCAGAGCTAGCCACTCAAGCATTGCCCACGGTGATGGTGATCCAGGAAATCTTTGGCGTGCATGAGCATATTCAGGATCTTTGCAGGCGTTTGGCCAAACAGGGTTATTTAGCCATTGCACCTGAGCTGTATTACCGCCAGGGCGATCCTCGCCAATTTACGGATACACAATTGCTGGTCAAAGAATTAGTCAGCAAAGTACCAGATGAGCAGGTATTGGCGGATTTAGACCGCACAGCAGTATGGGCGGCCACACATGGCGGAGATCCACAACGTCTTGCCGTCACAGGCTTTTGCTGGGGAGGCCGTATAACATGGCTGTATGCAGCGCATAATCCAAAGATCAAAGCCAGCGTGGCATGGTATGGGCGGCTGACAGGGCAAACCAGCAGTAGTAATCCACAGCACCCCATCGATATTGCAGCAAAAATAAAGTCCCCGGTTTTAGGCTTATATGCGGGTAAAGATCAGGGTATTTCGCTTGAATCGGTAGAGCAAATGCGCAAGGTGCTGCGCCCGCAAGCCCAGCCTTTTAATATCGTTGTTTACGACAATGCCAGCCATGGTTTTAACGCAGATTACCGCCCCAGCTACCACCCTGCCGCAGCTCAGGACGGCTGGAAAATGATGCTGGATTGGTTTAAACGCTTTGGCGTTTGATGCTTACTAGGGACGGCTCTTTAAGAGAATGCGCCCTACTGCGGTGTGGTTTTTACGTCGGCTTGTCGCCTCCCACATGCCTCATACGGCCTAAATTCACCACCCACCTGTTATTTTTTTGTAACACACCGCACGCATATTCTTCTCCATACTCACGCAAAATACCTACGATGGCTAAAAGCCAATACGGCTTGAGCTTTAATCTACGGCGGCAAATCGCATGCAATTGCAGCTTGCCAGATACAGCATATTCGCATTTTTGCCATCCTCTTCGGTGAGGCAAAAATGGAGGAGCTGGAAGTGCTGACCCAAGCCAGCGGCGGCCGCGCTTTTGACACCAACAAAGCTGGCCTGCAAGCGGTATTTAAAGATATCTGGGGCGATCAGTAATGGCCCCAACCTATACAGCGAAGGCGCCGATAAACGCATCAGCCACGGCGAATACCTGAAACAAAAATTTCAGCCCTAGCAGTTTATTGAGCACCAAGGCAATATTTCATTTGTATTTCAGTAAAATTACAATTTTATGAACTTATCTCTTTAAGTCCCACCGCTTCTTATGATGAAATAAAGGCACAACAACCGCACACGGCCATTTCGGGACAACATCATGAGCAAGAAATCAAAAACATCCGCACCAAGCGATCCAAGCCGCCGCCGTTTACTGGGCGGGCTAGCCGCAATGGGTGCTGCATATACCCTGCCTACCATGAGCGATGCCAAATCGCCCCCAGCCCAAAAAATCAGCCTAGCAGGCAAGCAGCATTTAAAAGACAAAGTAAAAAACGTCGTGGTGATCTATTTAGAAAACCGCAGCTTTAACAATCTCTACGCCAACTTTCCCGGCGTGGCCGCTCCTTTAGCCAGCGCACAATACGCCCCCCAGCTGGATCGGGATGGCAAGCCGTTAACGACCCTGCCTAAAATTTGGGGCGGGATGGTGCAACGCGGGCAGATGGTGGCAGGCAAGCGTTATTTTATAGATGAGCAGCAAATCAGCGGCTTGCCCAATGCACCATTTGCACTCAAAGACGAAACCGGGGCGCTGCTGCCGGAATCGGTGATTACCCGCGATCTGTGCCATTTGTTTTATCACAACCAGATGCAAATCAACGGTGGCAAGAATAATCAGTTTGTCGCATGGGGTGATTCAGGAGCGCTGGTCATGGGGCATTACAGCGAGGGTGCTAAAAACCTGAATCTTTGGCAAATTGCCCGCCAATACACACTCTGTGACAACTTCTTTATGGCCGCTTTTGGTGGCTCTTACCTGAACCATCAGTTTTTGATTTCTGGCCGCACCCCAGAATACTTCAATGCAGCGAACAGCCCCGCCAAAGAAAAAATTGCCGTATTGAGCGATGGGCCACAGGGCTATCAGCTGGCGCTCAGCCCCAAATCACCGGCATCGGCCATGGATGGCAAACCTAAATTTATCAATAGTGGGGCCATTACCCCCGATGGCTACGCCGTAAATACCATGGCCCCGCCTTATCAGCCTAGCTATGTACCCCCTGCCGCTGGTGGCGATCCGCTTCTGGCCGATCCGGCCGACCCAAGCACACTGCCACCGCAAGATTACAACACCATCGGCGATTTACTTTCAGCTAAAAACGTAAGCTGGGCCTGGTATGGCGGCGCATGGCAAGCCACGCTGGATGGCAAAGGCGGTGCAGATGCGCCTAATTTTCAATACCATCACCAGCCGTTTAATTATTTCAAACAATTTGCCCCCGGCACCAAAGCGCGCGAAACACACTTATTAGACGCCGGCATGGGCGACAGCCCGATTTCCAACCGCTTTATCGCTGCGGCCGTGGCAGGCACGCTGCCACAAGTGGCTTTTTATAAGCCACAGGGCAATTTAAACATGCATGCTGGCTATTCTGATGTGCAATCAGGCGATCAGCACACGGCCAATGTGCTGCAACACTTAATGAGCGGGCCGCAGTGGAAAAACATGGTGGTGATCATTACCCATGATGAAAACGGCGGCTGGTGGGATCACGTTGCCCCGCCAGAAGGCGATCGTTGGGGGCCGGGCTCCCGCATCCCCGCCATGATTGTTTCGCCTTTTGCCAAAAAAGGCACGGTGGATCACTCTCTGTATGACACCACTTCCATCATCCGCTTTATCAGCAAAGTGCATGATTTGCCCGAATTAGAAGGCATTCAATTACGCAATGCCGCCTTTAAGGCTCGCGGCGCGCAGCCTCCGGGGGATTTAACCGCAGCGTTGGATTTATAAAAAGTCTCAATAAAGATGCAAAAGCCCCTGTCGACCAAATCGGCAGGGGCTTTTTATAAGTTTGGATTTAACCCACCAAGGCTAAAACCTTATACAGCAGATGCCGCTGAAGCATGTTTTTTCACAGGGGCTTTTTGTGCTGCTGAGGCTGCAGATGCAGCATGCTTTTTAGCCTGCGCTTTTTGCACGGCAGATGCAGCTGAAGCAGCATGCTTCTTTGCCTGGGCTTTTTGTACTGCGGATGCTGCTGATGCTACATGCTTTTTAGCCTGCGCTTTTTGTACTGAAGACGCTGCAGAAGCTGCGTGCTTTTTAGCCTGCGCTTTTTGCACGGCAGATGCAGCTGAAGCAGCATGCTTTTTTGCCTGCGCTTTTTGTACTGCGGATGCTGCTGATGCAGCAGTGTGCTTTTTAGCAGGTGTTTTTTTGCTTACATGTTTGCTTGCAGAAGCACTCACTTTAGCAGAGTGGGCTTCAGCCTTAGCAGGGGCAGAGGCTGTTTCTGCTGCCATACCCAAAGCGGTAGTCGCAACAAATACAGTAGCAGCAAGCGTTGTCAGCAGTTTGTTCATGATATTGCTTCCTATAATCGCCCGGTAGTGAGCGTGTAAATCCAGTATCTACTCCTTAAATTGATAATTCGATATGGGTTTGGTTGCGATCTGTAACGAACTGTCCGCAAAAATGCCGAAAGCATAAATCAAGATCATAAGCATACTTTCCCACTACCTACTGACTACGCCCCATATCAAAACACCATCGCCACGAAGGCATAATGTAAGATGCAAACCTGATAAGGGATAGACAGGACGGGCCATGAAACCACTGCAATGTGCATGTCTGGTTGACGTGCAAGACCAAAAACTACTGCTGGTTAAAGTTCGCCAGAATCAACACTGGTATCTACCAGGAGGCAAGATCGAGCAGGGAGAATCCCCCGATCAGGCTCTTGGCCGGGAATTAGCAGAGGAATTAGGCATTGCCATTCAGGATGCCCGCTATCTGTATACCGTTATTGCGCCAGCCTACGGGCAGGCAGGCGATGTGGCACTGATTTGTTACCATGCAAAATGGCAAGGCGAACCACGCGCCATGGGCGAGATCAGCGAAGTGGCATGGCTCCCTTTACAAAACATGGATCAATTCGCCCCTGCAGTACAAGTACTTTGCCGTGATTTTATCGGCAGCGTACCTGCGTAGTAACACCCACCGTAAATCGCCATGCAACTAAGCTAATGCGAAGGCCGCAAACGATGACACAAGCCCACCTGCCAGAACGATTCTATTCGCTTGATGCGCTCAGGGGCATCGCCGCACTCTGCGTGGTGTTCTGGCACTGGCAGCATTTTTTTTACACAGGCACCACAGCCGGTCAATTTGATCCTGAACAGCTGCCTTTTTTTGATGGCTTATCCATTCTTTACACTAAAGGATGGCTGGCCGTTGATTTGTTTTTTTGTCTTTCAGGTTTTATTTTTTACTGGCTGTATTCCAAAAAAATTGCCCGCAGAAACATTACATCAGGCCAGTTTGCTCTATTGAGATTTTCCAGACTTTATCCGCTGCATTTGGCTAGCTTATTCATTGTGGCGGCTGGCCAGCTATGGATCAGCCATACACGGGGGAATTACTTTGTTTATCCCTTTAATGATGCCAAACATTTTTTGCTTAATCTGCTATTTACTTCTTCATGGGGGTTTGAGCAGGGCTACTCATTTAATGCCCCGATATGGTCTGTTTCTGTAGAAGTTCTTTTGTATATTATTTTCTTCAGCTGCTGCCGCCTCTTGCCCGTCCGCGCCGTTCTTTTAGCCGCCATATCCATAAGCGGCTTTCAGCTGATCCAAGACTATTATTTGCCTATAGGCCGGGGACTAGGCTCATTTTTTTTGGGCGGACTTGTGTTTATTGCTTATCAGGCCGTACTTAAATCAAAACACGCTGCAGCACTGAGGCAATTCGTGTTGTTGATCACGCTTTGTGCATGGCTCCTTTGCATGGCCGCCCTGCATCAAAAAACAGATTTTAATTCGCTCACTATTTTTAATTATCCCTTAACACACAGAATGCTGGAGCTGATCGGGTCATGGCCGGTTGTGGTGCTTTTTCCGCTCAGTATTTTATCGCTGGCGCTGATTGAAACGCGGCATGGCCCATTCGCCAGACGCATTGCTTTTTTAGGCGATATTTCGTATTCATCCTATTTGCTTCATTTTCCGCTACAAATATTATTTTCAATTCTGCTGGCCCGCCTCTCATTCGATCAGGCCATTTATTACTCCCCATGGCTGATGCTTTTATTCTTTGCCCTGCTGATAATGATTAGCTTTGTTAGTTTTCGATACTTTGAAATGCCTGCCCAAAAACGATTACGACAAATCAATCTGTTGAGGCCCAAAACAGTGCAAAGCACCATATAGCTCAGAATTAAACCCCTTAGCCCCCAAAAAGCGACCAACAAAACATTGAAGAGCCCCCCTTTAAAGCGGGCCCAATCGTTTTTCACCAACTTATTACTTTGATTTAACCTCGCTTAGCCCGCAGGATTCATCCCTTATTTAAACAAACGCCCCACATCCGTCCACCATGCTGCGCTACTTTTCCTTTCGTACCCTTTTGATTGTTGGCTTTGCTTTAGTGGCGCTCACCCCTTCGGCAGCACTGGTGCAACTTCGCTATGGCTTGGCAGGGCTGACCATTAAGGCGCAACAACAGCAGGATCTGGCCAGTGACTGGTCAAATGCTTCGCAACAATCTCAGGAACAAGCGCTGCATCTGGAGCGGGCCAGCAGGCAATTATTGATTTTGCCAGAGGCCACTTTTCTAAACGCGGCCCACAGCGCCAAAAAGCGACTGGAAGCCGCCCAGCAAACCTTTAGCACCCACCCGCTTCTTCGCCACAGCAGCCAGCGTATTTTACAACTACTGCAGAAGGCAGATCCTAAGCGGCGGCTCAATAAAGCACAGGTGAATGTGTTATTTGGTTTACTGAATGAGCAACTTAAAAATCAGGATCAGCTCATTGAGCAACAACTGGCCCAGCAACGCCAGCAATGGCTTGCAGAAGTCGGCCAGAAGCAAAAACAAGTGGATCAGCTTGCTATCCTGTCGCCCGTTGCAGCCCTGAGCCTCGCTATTTTAATGGCGGTGATGTTCAGCTGGCCGATAGGGCAACTCAAACGCAAGATTACCCAGCTGGCGCAGGGGCAACGCGGGCAAAGCTGGCACCTTGCTGGACCTGCCGACTTGCAAGGCTTAGCCAAATCGCTGGCTGAGCTTGATTTGCGGCTGGTGGCGCTGGAAGCCCAGAAAGCACAATTTTTTCGCCATGTTTCGCACGAGCTAAAAACCCCGCTGGCGGTGATTCACGAGGCATCATCCCTTTTGCAAGAAGAAGTGCTGGGCCATTTAAACCAGCAGCAAAAAGAAATCAGCGCCATGGTGCAAAGCAATGTGCAAACCTTAAGGCAGCGTGTGGACGCGCTTTTGGCGCATGATGCAGGGCGCTGGCTGTCTGCCGGGCTGGAAATATCCCCCCTAGATATTGAGCAATTTTTAGCTCAACGCCTACAACAATGGCGCATTTTACTGGCTAAAAAATCCCTGCGTATCCGGCAATCCGGCGTGGCACGGACAACCAGTGCCGACCACGCCAAGCTAGGGATTATCTTGGATAATTTACTGCTTAACGCCATTCGCTTCAGCCCGCCAGAGGGCGAAATTGCCATCTCTTACGGACAAACTGGTCAGCAAAGCTGGATAAAAATCCAGGATCAGGGGCCGGGCGTTGCTAGCGAAGAGGCCGAATCCATTTTTGAACCATTTCACTGCGGCCCCGCCCCCGAGGGCGAATCTGCGGGCTCCGGCATTGGGCTGACCATGGCCAGAAGTTTTGCCCAGCTCATGCACGGTGATGTAGAACTCATCCCTAGCCAGCAAGGCGCATGTTTTCGCCTGCACTGGCAGCTACAAGGTCAACCATGAAAGACGCCATTCCTTTATGTATTCCCATCAGCATTTTTCTGGGCTGCATGGCGCTTAGCGCTTGCACCACCACCGGCCCAATCGTGCCGCCTGTGGCCGCATCCGCTGTTGCGTGCAAGCCTGAAATTGCATCCGCACCGGCCAGCGCAATGCCCGCCGACAAACTACAGGCACTGGCTCAGCAGCTTATGAGTAATCATGCCGATCTGAACCGCATTCAAACTCAGCTAGATGCCATCCAGATCACAGACCCAGTAAGCCAGAGCTTTGCCCAGCTGATGGCCAGCCAGCTTGCCGAACGCAAAAGGCTGAGCAGCCTGCTTGATAAGCAAACAGCCGCCACCAAAGAGCAGCAAAAGCGTGCGAATGATCTGGCAGCCAAGCTGGACGCCTTAAAAGAAATGGAAAAAGACATGCTGGAAAGGAATAAAAAACCATGAGCAATAAAATCTTGCTGGTTGATGATGATCCCGATCTCTTACGTCTGGTTTCCATACGCCTGATTGCCGCAGGTTATGAAGTAGAAGCCGCCGCCAGCGCCGAAGCGGCGCTGAATGCACTTGCCGTGCAGCGGGCAGATTTGCTGCTCTGCGACTGGAAGCTGCCCGGCATGGATGGCATGGCCTTGTTTGAAGAAGTGCGCCGCCGTTACCCCGCCCTGCCGGTGATTATGCTGACCGCCCACGGCACCGTACCCGATGCCATCGAGGCGATCAGCCACGGCATGTTTGCCTATTTAATTAAGCCCTTTGATGGTAAAGCACTACTGGATAAAGTCAGCCAAGCCCTAGTTTTGGCCAGCCCGCCCAGCCAAGATCATGCCGAGGCCGACGCATGGCGAGCTGGTTTTATCAGCTGCAGCCCGGTGATGGACGAGCTGCTGGCCGAAGCACGGCTGGTCGCGGTGACCGATGCCAGCGTGCTGATTCGCGGCGAAAGTGGCACAGGTAAAGAAGTGCTGGCCCAGGCCATCCACCGCGCCAGCCAACGTGCCAAACGGCCCTTTATTGCCGTGAATTGCGGTGCAATCCCGGAAAACCTGCTGGAAAGCGAGCTTTTTGGCCATGAGAAAGGTGCTTTTACTGGTGCAAGCCAAAAGCAAAACGGCCTGTTTTTAGAAGCCGATGGCGGAACGATTTTTCTGGATGAAATTGGCGATATGCCGCTGCCGCTGCAAGTAAAATTACTGCGTGTACTGCAAGAGCGAGAAGTACGCCCGGTTGGCGCGGGCCGTGCGGTGCCAGTGAATGTGCGTGTGTTGTCGGCCACGCACCGCGATTTGCAATCCTTGCTACAGGACGGCTCGTTCAGAGAAGATCTGTTTTACCGCCTGAATGTGGTGTCTTTGGCACTGCCATCGCTGAACGGGCGACGGGAAGATATCCCCCTACTGGCAAGGCATTTTCTAGAACAAGTGGTGGTGCGCTATGCCAAGACCGACTGCCACTTTGCCGCCGACGCGCTCAGCTTTTTAAGCACGGCCAGCTGGCCGGGGAATATTCGCCAGCTTTCTAACCTTGTTGAGCAATGCTGCGTACTGGCCACCGGCCCCATCATCACGCTGGCTCAGGTACAAAAAGCCATGGCCAGCGAATCTGCCGCCATTTTGCCACTGGCTGAAGCCAAACGGCTGTTCGAGCGCGATTACCTTGAGCGCCTGCTGCGTCTCACCGGCGGCAATGTCAGCGACGCCGCTCGCCTGGCCGATCGCAACCGCACCGAATTCTACCGACTGCTGCAAAAACACGAGCTAGCCCCTGCTGCTTTTAAAACCGACCTCAGTACTTATGACGATAAGGCCTGAAATTTTTCAGGTAGCTCAAACCCGCCATATGCCACATATGGTCATCGGCGGGCACCACCCCCATGCCAGACTTGCAGTCACCCATCCAATACCACCACATCTTCGCCGTCGTGTTTTAGCAACATCATTTACCTTTAAAAATCATACACTTACAAAAAACAACTTTATTGTGTCGTGCTTTGGCGACAGATACAAATAGCTCCGCCTGAGCCATAAAACAATAACCCATTGAATATAAAAGGATTTTAAAACTG
This sequence comes from Iodobacter fluviatilis, assembly GCF_900451195.1. Classification (NCBI taxonomy): domain Bacteria; kingdom Pseudomonadati; phylum Pseudomonadota; class Betaproteobacteria; order Neisseriales; family Chitinibacteraceae; genus Iodobacter; species Iodobacter fluviatilis. Next base: position 1,954,253 of record NZ_UGHR01000001.1, on the reverse strand, counting down.
GCACGGTGTTTGCTATGGGTAGTACATCGAACGAGAAATCGTTTATCCACACCCACACAAGGAAATACACCATGAAAAAGAATTTACTCATCGCCGCCCTATTTGCTACTTGCGCCGCTACTGCCGTTTGGGCAAGCTCTACAGATGCTTCAGCTCCTGCTGGCCTGCGTGCAGATGCGAATGATGCTTCAGTTCCAGCAAGTGTTGTTGCTGAAGCCTCCGATGCATCCACACCAGCTAGCCTGCGTGCAGATGCAAATGATGCTTCAGTTCCAGCAAGTGTTGTTGCTGAAGCCTCCGATGCATCCACACCAGCAAGCTTACGTGCAGATGCAAATGATGCCTCAGTACCTACAAGTGTTGTTGCTGAAACCTCTGATGCATCCACACCAGCAAGCCTGCGTGCAGATGCCAATGATGCTTCAGTACCTACAAGTGTTGTTGCTGAAGCCTCCGATGCATCCACACCAGCCAGCCTGCGTGCCGATGCAACAGATGCATCTGCTCCGGCGGCTCTTGTTGCTGATGCCAGCGATGCATCGGCTACGGCCAGCATTAAAGTCTCTTAAGCGCCTTGCTTAAACCAAAAAAAAACCACGATTTTGATCGTGGTTTTTTTTGGTTTCCCCTCTTCACATCAGATTGCATTCTTAGCCCAACCTAGGGGAGCTACATTTCTGTCCAATAATGAAAGCATCCAAAGGTAATATAATAAGTCTACGTCTAGGCTATGCTATAAAAAATAATCAACGCCTAGCTGCAACTTACTTCATTACCCCTTAAATACATGGATGCTCCTTATGAAAAAATTACTTATCTCTCTCATGCTCTGCACTTCAGGCCTAAGCTTTGCAAACTCTGCTTGCGATATGCCCAAAAATGATTTTGACGGGCTGTATTGCCTGAATAAGGTTTATCAAGAAGCAGATAAAGAACTGAATGAGAACTTTAATAAATTAAAAGCAAAACTCGATAACAATGGCAAAAGCACATTAAAACAAGGCCAATTAAACTGGATGAAGGAGCGCAATAACAATTGCTCCAGAAAAGACAGTAGCGGTTTTTACGTTAATCTGGATTGCGCCGCCAGCACCACCATCCAACGCTCACAATTCCTGCAAGACCGAATCCGCGAATGCGCTAGTTCTGGCTGTCAAAATAGCAAACTGTAAGCGGCTATTGAATTTATAGGGTGATAAAACATCAATCCTGTCAGTTTAAAAATTTGTACCGTAGGTGCGGCTTTAGCAGCGAATGTTTTATATACACGCATTGCTAAAGCCGCTACTACAAAAAACATCGCCATTTAGCTTACGTGACCAAGATTGGTGACCACCCACCATACAATAATTGGCAATCTCAAAAGAACGATATGAGCAAGTCAAAGTACTCAGCGTATGCAGCCGCCCATAAATTACCCTTTTAAGACCGGCGGTGTTTAAGCCGGCCCGGAACTCTAATCACTCTGCTGATGCATTTCAGGCAAATTTAAAAAAAGCCACCGATCTTTGCAGCGATTCGGCCAGCCCCTTAAGCTGCTGAGCCGCTCTGGAGGTTTCCGCAATAGCGCGGTTATTTTCTTCTGACATCAGCGCTATTTTTTCTACATTTCCTGCCACATTATTGCTGGCAACAGATTGTTCCAGCAAAGAGGACGAAATATCGCTCACCATATCCACCACCCGCACAGATGAATTACGAATTTGCACAATCGCCTCACCTGCCTGATTAGCCGTATTTACGCCATTTTCAACCTTATCCACACTTTGCTGCATCGTGCCCAATGTCTCCTGACTGCCAATCTGAATATGACTGATCATTTCAGAAATTTCTCTTGTCGACTGGCTGGTGCGCTCAGCCAATTTACGGACTTCATCCGCTACCACCGCAAAACCACGGCCCTGCTCCCCTGCGCGGGCCGCTTCAATGGCGGCATTCAGCGCCAGTAAATTAGTCTGATCGGCAATCTCTTTAATTACATTCACAATGGATGAAATTTTATCTGCATGTCCACCCAGCTCGTTCATCCGTGCTGCAGCAAGACGAACTGTTTCGGCAATACCAATAATATCGGCCACCGTGCTGCGAATAACATCACTGCCATGATCAGATAAAGAACCCGATTCACGCGTAAGCACCTGGGCATCTCTGGCATGATCTGAAACATGATTAATGCTGACCGTCAGCTCTTCAATAATAGCCGCCATAGACGTTGCAGCATGACTTTGCTCGCTGGAAGCATGGGCCAGCTGGCCCGAGCTGGCCGCAATCTGCTCTGCAGAGGCCGCCACATCCTGCGAGTTATCCTGAATACAGCGGATGATTTCAACCAATTTGGCCTGCATACCCGCCAAAGCACGCATCAGTGCGCTGATTTCATCGCTTCCTGAAGTTTCTATTTTTTGATGTAAATCACCACCAGCCACCGCATTTGCGCTGCTTACCGCATGATGCAGACGATTAACAATGCCACGCCCAATCGCCACGGATGAAATCACCGAAATCACCACTGCAATCAGCGTGCCCAGCCATAAAGACAAAATTGTATTTTTACGGATCGATTCATTTGCCAACTGATTGGCATCATTGGCTACCGTCGCATCTTTGGTGATTTCATCGAGCAAATCGGCAAAAGGAGCAATTTTCGCTTTATTACCCAAGGTTATTGCAAGCGCCGCCAAATCATCCATGGTCGCTTTTTTATCATTAATTTCAGTACGCTTTTTAATAAAGGGGTCTGCATAATCCTGTAACCACGCATTGATCATCAATTGCACTTTATCGAGGCGGGCCAGTTGCGCAGCTTCCCCTTCTGCTTCCTTCCGGATTCTGGGCAACGATTTTTCATACAGGCTTTTTATTGAAGCGCGATAGGTGCTCAGGACTTTGGCCTCGCCGGTGTAGCCATACTGACGCACTGCTCCGGCAGCGCGGGCCACATCACCATAGACATTATTACTTTCGGCAATCAGCCGTTGGCTCTTCAGGCGCGCCTCGCTGGATTCATTGAGCTGATTCAAATTAAATGCGGTCATCAGCGTTAAAATCAGCATCACCCCCACAATCAAACCAAAGCCAATGTAAAGCTTTTGAACCATGCTAAAGGCATTCATTCTGCAATCCTCGGTTAACAGGTGGTCTGATCTTTATAGCGGATCCATCTGCCATACCTGTCAACAAAAGAAATATTTTCGACGAACTGCATTAAATATATGTAAGCAATAAGCGAATCATACGAAAGCAATTTGCATGAATAAACATCGACTGCCCCGCTGATTAAGCTGCAGATATCAAGCGCTTAATCTCAGACACTGAGCTTTGCACTGCTTCTTACATAAACAGAAAAAACCCATCCGCAAAATAAAACATCCCCATCAGGCCCATTGGCCAGGCCGTATACCAAATTGCCTTACGCTTAAATAGGCCTGCAACCGAGCTTAATAAAATGGCAATTTGCAAAAAAATCACGGCCAGACCAAATGGCTTGGAATGGCGCTGCGCCTGATTGCGCTCTTCTTCTAAGGCCTTGGCTTTTTGCTGAATTTGCGCCTTTTCTTGTTCGTACTTCCTTACTTTTTCGGTGTAATCAGCCAGCACATCCTCATAGCGCTGCCTTACTTCTGGCGCAGCCTGCTCAGGCAGAGCCAGTAAATCCAGCACCAGCTTTTCTTTTTGCAGCTGATATAAATTAGCCTTCACGCTTTTAGCCTGAAAAAATGCCCATTGATCAGATGCCTGAGTCTGGCTAATAATGCTGCGGGTAGAAAAACCACCGCCTTTAAATGTAGATAAGGTTGCACATACCGCCAAAATAACGGTACTTAGCGCTAAGTAATTAAGCCAAGGATCTTTTTTTTCTTCTGACATAGTTTACTCATTTATTTTCATGGCATAGCGGCCAAACGGGGCGTCATTGAACTTGAATTACGAATATTTTTCAAGCCCTGCCAGACATAAGCTTATCAGCCATAAATGCCCCGCAAATCAATTAATCTTTTTACGAAATTATGAATACAGCTTCGCCGGATGATTAGCACGGCTACTTTCTATTCACCCATTTTATTAAGGCGATCATATTGAAGCGCTCTGTTTATTACCTGATTGCACTGCTGATTTTTTCATTAGAAATCGCCATTGCCCGTGGTATTTTTGGCTATGGGTTTATACGCGGCAGCCTTGGAGATATTCTGGTGATTGCACTGCTCTATGCCGTTTTTCGCGCATGGCGCAATCCGCCATTACGCAGCGCAATCATGGCCATTGCCTCTGGCTTTATTGTTGAAGGGCTGCAATATATACATCTGGCTAATTTATTAGGGTTGCAAAAAGGCAGCGTCCTTTATATTGTAATTGGCAATACCTTCAGCCCTGAGGATTTATTGATGTATTTAATTGGCGGCGGATTAGCATGGCTGGCGGATCAGTTTGCTTTACGGCGTACAGCAGCCCAGCATTCATCGTAAAAACGGCCATCAGGCCAGCGCCAATTGCTGCAGATGGCTGGCTGGCTCTGGCTGCCCGCCATGGCTTAAATCGCGGGCAAGGCAGATTTCGATCAGATTAGGCGCAATGGCGCGGGAATACACTTTTTGCCCTTCGCTGCATTGCGGAAAATCGATGCGCTTATAGCGCAAATCAGGATCGCTTCTATCCATACGCTGATCAGTACGGGCGCGGGGGGAATGGGTGTAAGCCAGATTAAACACCCCATCCATAGGCCGCCCTACCTCGTGCCACTGGCCGTAAACACCGTGCGCAGGCAGGCAGGGATCGAACTCGCCATTGAGCAATTTGCCCACCGAAAATAAAAACGGCGCGTCATCATTTAAGCGCGAGCGATGAATCACTTTCAGCGTTTCACCCGGGCAGAGCCGCAGCAAGCCCAGGGCCACACCCGTTTTGGCCGTGGGCCGCCACGGGTTGCCAGGGTCGGCCAGCAGCGGCGGATGCACCGAGATTTCCAGCTGCTCAAACGCCATAATCGCGCCAATGGGCGAACCGTTTAAGCCAAACAACTCCATCACCCAAGGGGATCGGCAGGCATTACCCGCCAGCAGCACGTCCACCGCCAGCGGCATGCCGCCGTGGCTGTTAAATGCCGCCTGCATGGCCGCAAAAAAAGCGATGGCCCCGCGCTCTATCCGTGCCCGCAGATAATCGCGCAGCTCGCTTTGCGGAATCTGAAACCCCACCTCCACCTTTTGCCCGTCGCGGTTTAACAGCGGCATTTTGCAAATATCACCGTCTTCCAGCCCTTCCAAATTGCCTGTTTCGCAAAAAGAGCGCAAACGCCCCATCATCACGATGCTATTGGTTTGAGCCGGGCGGGTTTTTTCCAGAAACATATCCGACCCAGCAAAATCTTCTGCGTCTTGTGGCAATAGAAACGCAATTTTATGCAAACGGCACTGTGGCAGATTATGGCGAAAGGTAATGTAAGCTAGATTCTCAAGTAATTGCTCGCCGCCCAGCATTCTGTCACCTGATGCACCAAAGTGCTCGATTACCTCTTCCCATCCCGCCTCCGCCTCTGCCGCATCGGGCAGACGGTAATAGCCAAAATCAAAATCGGTGGTACCGCCACCAAAATCAAACACGGCAAATGCCCGCCCTTCACCGGTGGCACAGGGGGAAAGCTGCAGGGCTTTAAGCGCACAAGCGGCATAGGCAGCAGGCTCAGAGCCACGCTCTTCAACCCTGAATTGTGCAATATGCGGGCCATAAACAAGGCTTTCAGGCAGGCTGCGCTGCAAGCCATGATGAAAAGCACTGAGGATTTTTTCCTTAGTGTCATGCGGAAAGCTCACAGGAAAAGTCATGTAATAGCGTAAGAAAATGCCGCGCTGCCGCCAATTTATAAACATCCCCAAAAACCAAGCGTAAAGCTCAATCGGGTTGAAATCGGCGTAAACATCGGCCACTTTTTTACATGGATACTGCTTAAATGGCGGCAGAATGCGCTCTTCCTGATGAATTTGATCGCTGATGCGCGTTGGAAGCTCATCCTGCGTCCATTGCTTCATCCGACTAAAAATACTGGAGATGCGCTTGGGGTCGGTGTGGTTATCGCGTAAATGATCGCGCGCCTCGTGGGCACAATGGATATCACGCCAATCCACCAGCGGGCGATACACCTCAGAGGTCCACGCCGCCATCAGCGCCTGCCAATCCATCACTTCCAGCACGGTGGGGTTTTCATAATCGCTGGCCTGCGGCGGCTCCCATAAATTACTTTCGCCTATCCTCAGCAGGCGGTCATGCGCGCCCTCCCTGAACGCCACCACCGTGCTGCTGGTGCCAAAATCAATCGCCACATTGGCATCACGAATATCCAGCTCGGGGTTACGCGCCCGCATCTGCCCCGCATGGGCCAGCGCAATTTTTCGGGTCTGACGATCATCCGCCACGGGCCACAGCTCCCACAGACCTTTGGCCGAGTCAGAAAAAGTACTGCTATCGATATCCGGCAGGCGGGTGCTGATGTAATCCAGCTTACGTAATAAAGCAGGCCAGTCTGTGGCATTGCTGTTCACAGCATGAAAGCCATCGTTTTCTGACGATGCTAAAGAGCGCCATTTTTTCCACGCCGTCAGGGCCGCATCAAACTTGCTGGATTTTGGAAAACGCGCGCTGCTGGTCCATGCACCCAGCCATGTCCAGCCCAGCTCAAACAGGCCCTGCGGATAGCTGCCAGGCCAGTCTGCGCAAAGAGTATCGTCTACCGCAATCATATTGCCTGCGCCATCCGGCCCCATAAATTCATCGGGCTGATCTAGATATACGCAGCCTTTGTCGTAAAGCCACAACGGGCAATCAAACCAGTTGTATTCTTCGCAAAGCGGAAAACCCGGTGCATAGGCAATATCAATCAGCTCGGCTCGTGTTGGTAAGCGCCAGTTGGCCAACCCCGCCCATTCTAGCTGCCGCACTTTTGCCTGAGCACGAAGTAAATCCAGCTGCGGCCCGGCCTCAGTCATTTCTTGCCAGATCAAACCCGTTTGCGGATTAAGAATCACCCCTTCCCCATCACGCCGGTGCATAAACCAGCTCATCCCCGACTGGCTGAATGCATGCCACGCCTCACGGCGGGTTTGCAAATGGTGCAGGTATAAAAGCTGACAAGCTTTAGCGTGAGAAAAATAAAGCGGATCCATGCAGTTAATCCCAATCAAGCCACAGCATCCAGCCTAGGCAATAATAAAGCGGTATGAAGAGAAATTTACGCATTTAAGTAAACCTAAGCCGCCCGTTTAAATATCTGCAGGCCATAAATTCACCCTAATTTGTAAGCTTTAACAATCACGCATTTAATCCGGACACACTAAATCCTTTTTAACAACCCATTTAATTAAATATAAATATGCCAATCAAATCAAGCACTCAGCCTATGTTCATATTTTATAATAATAAATTAATTACCTGACAGACACCTCTGCCATATCCTTTTATAACAATACTCTCCTGCGTTTTCCTTTATTTAATTGAAACACCTTCTGGAGTTACTCGTATGGCATTCACTCCGATTCAATTTAATAGATTTAAAGACCACCCTAATCTGGAATGGCTGCGCCAGCATGCCGCATCCAGCCGTGCAATTCATCAGAACACCATCAGGGCAAAAATAGAAGAAGCGATTCGCTCTGCTTATCCGGATCGCGCCACCGAAGACAATATCCGCTGGGTAGCCCAAAAAACAGACACACCATGGGGCAGCCCTTATCGCCCGGCAGAGCAGTCTTTGGGCTTGGTGCATCAGCAGGCCGCAGCCGAAATTGAAGGAAGCGACGCACAAATGGCGCAAGCGGTACGTATGGTTTTCAACAAAACAGCGGATGGGCGCTCTGCCCCCGGCACAAGTGGTATTAACCATATTCATGTGGGCGGCAATGCGCAGCTCAATTTGCTCTTTGATTTAGCCAGCGCCACCATTCTTGGGGTGGTCAACGGCCATATGGATGGCCAAATGAAACCTGCAATTCGTACCGAAAGCGCTAAAGTGGCCAGCCGCAAAAGCGGGCCCACCGTACAGATGAAAGTATCGGGCAATACCGTCAGCCGGGCCTGAGCAAACGGGGGTGAAAAAACATTTTTCACCCCCTTCTTTTATTGTGTACTTTCCCGAGCACTGATTCAGCAATACGCAAGCAATCTACAGATTAATCCAAGCATAAACTTACCTTAATCATCTTTTATATGGCGCTTATCCCCCTTTAAACAGGAAGAGCCGTCAACTACACTTAAGATGTTGTTATTGCTGGAATATTTTAATGAAAGCACTTTTTATTCCTGTGGTTCGCTTTGTGTCTGTATTGCGCTTCGCACAAAAATTTGTCCTGATTGCTTTTGTGTTAGCAATCCCCACCATTTATATGCTCAGCCTCATTTTATTGGGTTTCAGCAAAGACCTGACCACCGCCCGTAACGAGCATCTTGGTTTGCAATACGCCACCCAGCTGCGGGATGTGATGACCCTGACACAAAGCCATCGCGGCTTAAGCTCATCCTATTTGCAAGGCAAAACCGATTTTGGCCCGGATATCGTGGCCAACGAGCAAAAACTGAAAACAGCCATTCAAAACACGGATGCCCTAATTAATCAAAATCACTTCCCCAGCTTAAACTCAAATTGGACGCAGCTAAAATCACAGCTGGAATCATTAACGGCCCGCTGGAAACAAAACCAGCCCGCAGAAAACTTCAGCGTGCACACCGGGCTGATTGATCAGATAATTAAAATCACCAGCGATCTGGCGCATCTCTCCGGGCTGACACTTGATCCGGAAACAGACAGCTACTACCTGCAGGATGTTTATTTCTCCCAGCTGATTCCGGCGGCGGAAGCGCTTGCCAAAGCCAGGGGCTTGGGCGCGCGCCTTGCCACCGCAAAAACCGCCACATCAGATGAAATCGCGCAAATGAATACCCTTGGCGCCATCATCGCCTTATCTGCAGACCCCATGAAGGAAAAGCTGGCCCGCACCAGCGCTACTGAGCTTCTTAATGAAGGAAAGTCTCTGGCAGAGCTGATGCATGCCGATCATGCCTATCTGCTGAAAGCCTTTGCAAATACCGAAATCAGCGTCGATCCTAAAGCTCACTTCACCCGCATTACGGCATCCATTGAACAGGTCAACACACTGACCGGGCATATTTTTGAATCAATCAATGCCTCATTAAGCCTCAGAGAGCAAAGCATTGAACAAAGCAGGCAGATCATGCTGGTATTAACTTCATCCATGCTGCTATTGGGGGGCTATTTATTTATTGGCACCTATCTTTCCATCCATGGTGCCGTCAGAACACTGCGCCGAGAGGCAGAAGCCTTTGCCAGCGGTGATTTATCGCGCTTTGTACATCTGAACGTAAAAGACGAATTAGCCGAAGTGGGTGACAGCTTTAATGCCATGGCCCAAAGCCTGCGGCAAATTATCCAGCATATTCATCTGAATACACAGGCCGTTGCTCGTGCCGCAAAGCAGCTCAATCACAATGCCGCATCCATGCAGGAGGCCTCCTTATCCCAGGCCAATGCATCGGGTGAAATGGCCGCCGCCATAGAAGAAATGTCAGTCAGCATTTCAACCGTGTCAGAGCACGCCGCCTCATCCGAAGAGCAGGCAAACAACGCACAAAATGAAGTCGATCAGGGCCAGCGGCTGATGCAGGATGTATTAACTGAAATTGTTGAACTATCAGCCAATCTGGAAACGCTGGGCGGCAATGTAGACAGTATGAAGATACATTCCAGCGAAATAGGCAAAATTGTGCAGGTCATTAAAGAAATTGCCGAGCAAACCAATCTGCTGGCGCTCAATGCCGCCATTGAAGCTGCACGCGCAGGGGAACAAGGCCGAGGATTTGCAGTAGTGGCCGATGAAGTCAGAAAACTGGCAGAAAGAACCGCATCGTCTACGGGTGAAATCACATCACTAGTAGACACCATACGCAGAGATACCGACGCTGCAGCGAAAGGCATGGAAGTGGCTCGCCAGGAAATGGAGCGTGGCAGCCAGCGGGTAGAAAAAGCCACGTTTGCCTTTGCCCACATTAAAGACAGCAGCAAGGCCGAGCTGAACGCAGCCGCCGAAATCAACACAGCCATGGCCGAGCAAAAAATCGCCAGCCAAACCGTAGCCCAAAGTGTTGAACAAATTGCCCGCATGGCCGAAGACAACAGCGCACGGGCCGATCAGAATTCAGCCCTCTCCACCGATTTACAGCGCAGCGCAATCGAGCTAGACAGGCTTGTTTCACAATTTAAGCTGGAATAAACCGGCGTTTTTAACACTGAATTCGCATCGCGCCACACCCGCTAAGGCCTGCGGACGAGATAACGCTGCTGAATCTGCTTTAATGTGCCGTCTTTGATCAGATCTTCTAGCGCCTGCTGAAACGCCTGAAAAACTGGCTGGCTGACACTGACACGGCTGAAGGCAAAATATGCCTCCTGAGTCGGCCACTCTTGGGCGAGCGGCGCCAGCTCATCGGCCAGCTTTAAATCGTAAATTGCCGCCTGAGTGGCCAATAAATCGCCCAGCAGCAGATCGACCCGCCCATGCTGAAGCTTAATTAAATTGATCGCCATCGTGGGCGCGACATCCACAATCACGCCCGCTGGCGGCGTTTTCAGCCACTGATCCAGCGCCACGCCATAACTATCCCCACGGGAAACCCCCAGCGCCACAGGCCCAAGCTTACTTAATTCGGCTAGGGTATTAAAAGACCAGCGCCCATCTTTCTTACGCACAAAAAAATGCACATTGCTTGGGCGATAGGCTCGAGAAAACAACATCGTTCGCTCGCGCTCCGGCGTTTTAAGTACCTCCATCGCCAAATCGGCCTTGCCCTGTGCCAACTCATTTAATGTCCGCTTCCATGGCATTTGTGCAAATTGCAAAGGGCAATCCACCCGCTTTGCCAACGCCTGCAGCACCTCCACCGCCAAGCCCTGCATCCGGCCCTTCTCATCCTTAAAATGATAAGGTGGCCAAGTATCCCAACCCACAATCAAAGGCCGCAAACAGGGGCTGGCCGCAAAGAGACTGCTGCAGACCCCCAACGCCAGCGCGCACAATGTAGCGGATACCTTACATCTGGAAACCATCATTCATCTGCTTACAAAAGGATGAAGAGATAACATTTAAAAACTTAAATATCCATCTATAGCCACTTTAGAGCACTCACTACGGGCAAAGCAATGGATGAAAAAAATGAGCCACCCAATAGGTGGCTCACAAGAAACACGCAGCTCAGCGGCAAACACCCCTGATATAAAAACGATGTACTGCCACAACTCAGCCCTTCACCCCGCCCGAAGTCAGGCCGGATACCATCCAGCGCTGGGCGAATAAGAACAGCAGGCTGATAGGCAGGCCGGATAAAATCGCGGCGGCGGCAAAATCGCCCCACAGGTAGTTCTGGGTATAGAGATAAAGCTTGGAGCCCACCGCCAGCGTCATTTTATCCTGCTCGTGCAGCAGCACCGATGCCACCGGGTATTCGATAATGCCGCTGATAAAGGCCAGTAAAAACACCACAAATAAAATCGGCACGGCCATCGGCAAAAGCACGTAGCGGAAAGATTGAAACGCGGTAGCGCCATCGACTCTGGCAGCTTCTTCGATCTCCACCGGAATGGTGTCAAAATAGCCTTTGATCGTCCAGATATGCAGGGCAATGCCACCAGCATAAGCCAGCACTAAGCTACCGTGGGTGTCGATGCCCAGCCACGGCACATAATTGCCGATTTCATCAAAGATGGCATAAATCGCCACCAGCGACAGCACGGCGGGAAACATTTGTAAGAGCAGCAGAGCATTCATGCCAAACACGCGGCCACGAAATTTAAGCCGGGCAAAAGCATAGGCGCAGCTGGTAGACAGCAGTAAGATCACGCCCGCGCTGATAAAAGCCACCTTCACCGAGTTAAACAGCCACAGCAGCACCGGGAATTGCGGCTTAATCAAGACGCCATCACCATCCACATAGCTAAAGCCCAGCGCCAGCTTCCAGTGCTCCAGACTAATCGTGTCAGGAATCAGGCTGCCAGCCGCAAAATTACCTGGCCGCAGCGAGATGGAAATAATCATAAAAAACGGAAATAAAATCAGCAGCAAAAAGGCGATCAGCGCAAGGTGCGCGCCCAGCACCCGCCATTTATGTGATCGATCAAGCACCATGGCCATTATCGTTTCTCCTCTTGATTCACACGGGTCAGCTTTAAATTAATGAGCGACAGCACCGCCACCAGCGCAAAAATCACCGTAGAAATGGCCGCTGCCAAGCCAAAGTTTTGCCCCGAATCCTGAAAAGCCAAGCGATAAGTGTATGAAACCAAGATATCGGTAGTGCCAGCAGGCACTTTGCTATCAATAAAATCTGGCCTGCCATCGGTGAGCAAGCTGATCAGCACAAAGTTATTAAAGTTAAACGCGAATGAGGCAATCAAGAGCGGCATCATCGGTTTGAGAATCAGCGGCAGGGTGATTTTAAATAAATTAGTCAGCGGACCCGCACCATTAATGGCCGAGGCTTCGTATAAATCGCTAGGAATGGATTTAATCAGCCCTGAGCACAGCAGCATAATGTAAGGATAACCCAGCCAGGTATTTACAATTAAGATCATTGCCTTGGCATTAAACGGGTCTGAAAACCAAGCGGGCCGCAAGCCAAATAGGCCGTTGAGCACCATATTGATTTCACCAAAGCTTTCATTAAATAAGCCACGGAATACCAGAATCGAAATAAAACCCGGTACGGCGTAAGGCAAAAACAACAGCGTGCGGTACACACCGCGAAAACGCAGCGCTTCCCAATTCAGCACCACCGCCAGCACCATGCCCACCACAAAGGTAAACACTACCGTCAGAAAAGCGAATAACACAGTCCAGCCAAAGATTTTAAACATCGGCCCCTGGAAATCGTCACTGGCAAAAATCCGCGTGAAATTACTAAAACCCACATTCACTTTAAAGCCCGGAATCAAGTTTTCACCTGCGGCTGTTTCGTAAAATCCGGTTTTAAAGTTGGGCTTAATCAGGCTGCCATCTTGGGTATTACGCAGGCTGCCATCTGCATTTTTTTGGTATAAAAGCTGGGTAGGCGAAAACTGGCTGAGGCTGCTTAAACGCCATGACTGGGTTTGATTGGGTAAAGTGACGCGCAGCGCTTTTAACGCTGATTGTTTGGCAATCACCGTTTTAATAGATTCTTTTTCGGCCAGGTTTTCAGTGCCCAGCACTTGCAATTGCAGCTGTTGTGGCTTGTTGTCTTGTAATTTAAAAGGAGGAGAAACCCAGCTCTGCCCTGCTTCATCGCTTAATTTAAGCCGGTATTGCCCACCAGCCTGATGCAGGGAAAACGCCATACCTGCGCCATCTGCCGTGGTGGTTTCGCTCAGCATATAGGCCGTTACGCGATCAAAGCTCAGCAGATTGGTCGAGCTGTAATTGGTAAAACCAATCCCTGCGGTATACACAGCGGGGAAAACAATAAACACCAGCACAGCCGCCACGCCCGGATAGAGATAGCGGTAAGCGTAAGCCTTGGGCGATAAAAACACCCAGGCGCTGGCGGCCATTACCACCAAGCCAGCCACAGCGCTTAAGGTATGCCCTGCCTGATAAACGCCCAGCAGCAGCCACAAACCCGCTAGGAGCAGCACCCCACCTAGCGAAGCCAACAGCCAGCGCCTATTCAATCCGCTCATTCTATTTTCCCTTAGTCGCATAAACCAGCTGCGCCCTTGCTAATAAATATTTCAAACATCGAATCATCGTAGTGCGGGTGAAACCCGCCAGATTTTTCTATGAAATTGTGTAGAAAACGGCGGGTTTCACCCCATACGCGCTAACCAAACTTTTTTGTCATTAGCAAACAGCGAAAAACACGATACCCACGCTCTCGGCACGGGGCTTAAGTACCCCCCTGAAGCACGCCGAAGCGAGGAACAAGCGGGGTGGGGTAGTCGTCAATTCGTGTTTGAGCGAAGCGAGTTGAATTGACGCCACCTCGATTGTCCGCAGTGAGGGGCCTTCGTGCTGTTTGGGGCGGCCTTCTTTGGCTTCGTTTCTTGGCCGCGCAAGAAAGGAAGGTCCAGCGGGACGCCCGCACCAAAATTAATGTGCCGAAGGCACTAAAAAAAATGGCTTTTGACTTTGCTTAGCGCATATGGGGTTTCACCCGCCCTACAAAAAAAGCCATACATACCAATAGATCCAATTGATATCTATAGAGCGAGCAAGTCTTTCACTCGCGGCGGCAATGCACGCGTGGGCACGATAAAACCGTGTGCCCACCCTACAAATATCACGATCGCAGTAAACAATTCGCCTTACTTACTGCTAATCCGTGCCGCTGCAGCATCCAGGCCCTGCTTAGGGGTTTGGCGGCCTTGCGTTACATTTTGCAATGCTGATTTTAATGAAGCCCAGAAGCGGCCCATTTCCGGGATATTAGGCATAGGCTGGCCCGCTTTAGCAGATTCCATCGATGCTTTAATCGCCGGATCAGATTTCAGCTCATTAAAAAAAGCTTTATTGGCGGGCACGCCCAAGGGCACATCGGCATTCATGGTTTTAAGGCCTTGTACGGTGAGCATATGGTTTTCTAAAAACTCCACCGCCAGCTCTTTATTCTTAGAAGAGCGATTCAGCATGGCACCCAATACACCCACAAAGGGCGCGCCCGGCTTACCATTAATCGATGGAATTGGCGCTACTGCCCAGTTGATTTTGCTCTTTTTCAGATTGTCCCAGGCCCAGGGGCCATTGATCATCATGGCGATCTTGCCCTGATTCACACCGGCTTCCATATCGGCATAAGTCGCGCTTTTTGGCATGACGCCGGTTTTAATCATTGTATTAATGGTTTCTAAGCCCGCAATAGCTCCAGCATTGTTGACGCCCACATCTTTCGCATCGTAAGTGCCATCAGCCTTAGGCTTAAAGGCATACGCGCCGCCTGCTGCCAGCAATGGCCAGCTAAAATAAGGCTCGCCGTAATCCCACAGAATGGCTTTTTTGCCCTGCGCGGCTAGTTTTTTATCCAGCGCCATCACATCATCAAAGCTCTTAGGCGGCACAGGTACGAGGTCTTTGTTATAAATCAGCGCCAGCGCTTCAATGGCAATCGGATAGCCCCATTGTTTACCATTTACGGTAAAAGCTTTCCAAGCCAGCGGGTCGATCTCGGCCTGCACTTTCTTGGATGGCGTAATCGGGCTAAGTAAGCCTGCCGTCATCCATTCACCTAGGCGATCATGCGGCCAGATCCAGATATCCGGGCCTTTGCCTGCGGCAGCCGCCTGCTGAAATTTAGAAGGCGCATCTTCGGGATGCTCCACCACTACCTCTACCCCAGTGGCCTTGGTAAAAGCGGCGCCCACCTGCCCGATGCCCTTATAGCCCTTATCGCCATTCACCCAAATCACCAGCTTATCTGCAGCAAAAGCAGGCCCGGCAAAAGAAATCGCGACTGCTGCTGCGATAGTAGAAACTGCAAACTTGCCAAACTGGCGGCGTGTTGTATTCATAAACCCTCCAAAAAACCAAGCAAAGCCCTTGCCAGAGAAATACCCAGCGCAGGCAAAATAAAGCTGCAATTTTTAAAAAGCCAAATGATTATTCGGCCAGTGGGTGAAGACGGCGCATTGCGCTGCCATCGGCTTTAAACAAGAAACCGTGCTCCGGCCTAAAGTGCAGCACGCTGCGCTCGCCCGGTTTTGAGCTAAACAGCGCAGGCATACGGGCCACAAAGGTATCCCGCATGCCGGGCACTTCTAAATACAACATCGATGCTTCACCCAGCTGCTCCAGCGCCAGCGTGATACCGCTCAGCGCATTACTGCCCGCTGCGGGTGAAATTTTCAAATGCTCGGGGCGCACGCCCAGTGTGACTTCGTCACCGATATTTGCGCCTGCCGCATCCACCGTCACCGCAAGCTGGCTGCCATCTGCTAAGGCAACTGTCACGCTGCCTTCATCAATTGCGGCAATCTTGGCGCTTAAAGTATTCATTTTGGGCGAGCCAATAAAGCCCGCTACAAACAGATTATCCGGCTGGTAATACAGCTCAATCGGCGTGCCAACCTGCTCTACCTGCCCGGCACGCAGCACCACAATCCGGTCGGCCAAGGTCATCGCTTCGGTCTGATCGTGGGTGACATAAATCATGGTGCTACCCAGCTCGCGGTGCAAACGGGCGATTTCAATCCGCATTTGCACCCGCAGCGAGGCATCCAGATTAGACAGCGGCTCGTCAAACAAAAACACCTTCGGCTTTTGCACAATGGCGCGGCCAATCGCCACCCGCTGCCGCTGCCCGCCCGACATATCGCGCGGCTTGCGATGCAGCAAAGGCTCAATTTGCAAAACTTTGGCTACCCGCTCTACCAGTGGCGTGTATTCGGCTTTTTTCATGCCCGCCAGCTTTAAGCCAAAAGCGAGGTTTTCAAATACATCCATATGCGGGTAAAGCGCGTAGCTCTGAAACACCATAGATATGCCACGTTTTACCGGCGGCAGCTCGTTGACGCGTTGCCCATCGATACACATTTCGCCATCAGTAATGTCTTCTAAGCCCGCAATCGTGCGCAGCAAGGTTGATTTACCGCAGCCAGAGGGGCCAACAAACACAATAAATTCGCCATCTTTGATTTCTAAATCGATGCCATGCAGGGTATACACCGAAGAAAACGCTTTTTTAATCCCTTTTAATGAAACAGTAGCCATACCTTACGCCTCTACGCGGGCAATCAGCGCGCCCCAATGGTCAAACTCAATCACGCCTGACTTAATACTTGCGCCACTCAGGCCCGCATCGGCCAGTTGCGTGAGCTTGTCTTTACACGGCAGCGATTGGCGACTTTCAGATAAATTAAATACGCACAACCAGCGCTCACCATTGAGGCTGCGGCTAAAGGCCAGCAGCGGCTCTGGCGCATCCACAAACTGAATATCACCCTGCCAAAGCACGGCTTGCGTCTTACGCCAGCTAATAAAATGGCGATAAAAGTTTAAGGTGGATTCAGGGTCATGCTCTTGCGTGCTGACGGCCAGCTGCTGGTGTGATTCAGGTACCGGCAACCAAGGTGCGCCGGTACTAAAGCCAGCAGCGGCGGCATCATGCTGCCAGGGCATCGGTGTGCGGCAGCCATCGCGGCCTTTAAACTCCGGCCACATGGCAATACCGTAAGGATCTTGCAATAGCTCAAACGGAATATCGGCTTCGGGCAGCCCCAGCTCATCCCCCTGCCACAGGCAGGCAGAGCCTCTAAAACACAGCAGCATCGCCAGCATACTGCGCGAAAATCGCGGGTTTTGACTGTTATTGCCCCAGCGGCTCAGTACGCGCATCACATCATGATTGCCAATAGACCAGCAGCCCCAGCCATCTCCTATGCGCTTTTCAAGGTCTTCAATTTGCTTGCGGATATACGCCGCAGTAAAGTCTTTAGTCAGCAAATTAAAGCTATAGGCCATATTCAGCTTATCGCCGCCTGTGGTGTATTCGGCCATCACTTTCAGGCTGTCGTCATCCCCTACTTCACCCACACTCATTGCGCCGTATTCATCCAGCAGCAGACGCACCCGTTTTAGAAAGTCGATATTTTCTGGCTGGGATTTATCATGTACATGCGCTTGAAAGCCGTAAGGATTATCCGGGCTAACTGTCTTGGTATCTTTACTTTTAGCGGGCGGATTATTACGCAGCTTGCGATCATGAAAATGGAAATTACACGCATCAAAGCGAAAGCCATCCACGCCACGCGCCAGCCAGAAACGAATCGCTTCTAAAATGGCATTCTGCACGTCAGGGCAATGGAAGTTTAAATCGGGCTGGCTGCTTAAAAAATTATGCAAATAATATTGGCAACGGCGCGTATCCCACGTCCACGCGGGGCCACCAAACACAGACAGCCAATTATTTGGCGCAGAGCCATCGGCCTTGGCATCGGCCCAAACATACCAATCGGCTTTGTCGCCCTTACGGCTCAGGCGGCTATCGGCAAACCAGGCGTTTTGATCCGAGGTGTGCGAGAGCACCTGATCGATCATCACTTTTAAGCCCAGCTCATGCGCCTTGGCTAGCACCGCATCAAAATCGGCCAGCGTGCCAAACAGCGGATCAACCTGACAATAGTCGCTTACATCGTAGCCAAAATCTTTCATTGGCGATTTAAAAAACGGACTGATCCAGACCGCATCTACCCCCAGCGCGGCGATATAGGGCAATTTGCCGAGCAAGCCCTGCAAATCACCCACGCCATCGGCATTGGCATCTGCAAAGCTGCGTGGATAAACTTGATAGATGACAGCACCACGCCACCATTCACGATCTGTCTTGAGCATGACTCAATCCATTATAAAATTCCAGGCAAAGCCCGGAGGGGTTCAACACGCTAAGCCAGCCTAAACATCCTGTTTTAGCTGACTTAGCACTTAAGTCTTATTCAAGACCCGAGCTTACTCATGGATCATCTTTTTAGTGCCTTCGGCACGTTGGTTTTGGTGCGGCATCCCCGCGGGGGACTCCCTTTCTTGAACGGCCAAGAAAGGAAGCAAAGAAGGCCGCCCCACGAAACACGAAGACCCCTACGCTGCGGACAATCGAGTCGGCGGCGGGCGGGATTGGCTCGCTGCCTCGCTCCCTGGCCGAAACCCCGCCCCGCTTGTTCCTCGCTACGGCGTGTTTCAAGGGGACTCTTAAGCCCTGTGCCACCAGTCCCGGTAAAAATTCAAACTTTTTAAATTGAACATGACCAGAAATCAAAGCCAATGAACATATTTAAAAGACTTTTCTCCGTGAAACTCCGTGTTCTCTGTGGCCTCCGTGTTTCAAGATTTGGGTTGTCTAATACCAGTTAAGACTGCACCAGCCCAACTTACCACCATACTTCGGCCTGAGCGCCAAAGGTGAAGCCGCTTTTATCATTGCCAAACGGGCCATTGGCCGACAGCGGGTTATTTACCGCTTTCAGGCCAGCCGCTTCTTGAGCGGCTTGATCCCACTTGGCATAAGTTGCAAAAAAGCGCAGTTGTGGGCGGCTGAAAAAGCCTTTTTCTGGCTGCACCAAAAACGCTGCGGTGGTTTTTAATAGATTGCGGGCATCGCCCTCTTCTGGCTTAACGCGGTCGTAACCTACTTCAATGGCAGCGCCAAGGTTATCTGTAAACATATAAGTCGGGCGTACGCCAAACGACATCCAAGTCTGGCCTTTGCCTGCCGCAGCCGGATCGGTTTTTTGCCAGATAGCGGCCATCATGCCGGAATAGCGGCTGTTTTCAGGTTGCCACATCAGCTGCTCAACCACGCGATACGCTTTATCGCCCGAATCAGCGTTTACATTCGGGTAGCCACCCGCAAAGCTAGAGATATTGCCCTTGGCGTATTGCAGGGCAATCTTATTAAAGCCCCCAAAAACGCCACTTTGCGTATGCATCAGATTCAAGCCAAAACCATCAGTAGCCTTGCCCTGATCTTTGTCGGCCTTATTGGCAAAGCGCAAATCAACGCCCACCGTCAGCTCACCATTTGGGTTCACTTTAATGCCAGAGAGGCGGAAATCATGGCCGGATACGCCGATTTTGCGATCCAGATTTTCGATACTGGTGTCGGATGTGGTCACGGTATTTTGACGCCATGCGTAGGCAAATTTGGCAAAACCCACATCTACATTTTCAATCCCAGCGCCGGGGCCGGAGTTATCCCAAAAGTAAAAGTCATTGATATGCACATCTTGGCGATCATAAAAACGCTTACCCGCCCACAGCTTACTTTCCCCTAGGCCTACGCCTTCAGCCGTGACATACATTTCACGGAAAGCAAACTCGGCAGATTTGCCAGAATCACTTTCCCAATCCTGAAACTGCTTGGCAGAAACAGCAAGACGCGATTCAATTCTAAAACGCGTGCCAGTTTCTTTTTTCTCAAATACATTACCGCCCACCGCAAACTCAGCGTAAGTTTCGCACTCATTGCCTAGGCGATACTTAGAGCCTGCGCCATCGAGCTGAAAACAGGATTGCGATCCGCCACCTGTAGCATTCGAGCCAATACCGCTGCGCGCATAGCCATGAAAATCGACCGGCATGGCCAGTGCACTGCCTGCCAGCCCGAGGCCGCAAACGGCCAGCGCTAACTTTGCCGGTGCAAAAATCTGATTTACTGATTTGAACTTCATCTCATCTTTTCCCTGTATAGGTACGGCCATGCAGCTAAAACGAATAAGCCACCTTGTAGTAAATCAATAAACCCCTACAAAACAGCAAATCATATTGCCAAGGCAGATCAAAAGCGCTTTCAATCCATCATTTTATTTGTTTTAAACGGTTTGAAAGCGATAAAAACAAAGCCATCCACAATTTCCAAAGCGGTTTGGATTTGATTTTTCGTAAGTTAATCCAGGGCACTACACGCTGTAAACTACATTGTTAACCCTATTTACAATATTCATACATCATTAAAACGCCCATTTATTTACGCCGCATCCTGAGCTCAGGGCAATAAAAATGCCCGCTTCCTTACAAAAGAAACGGGCAATCAACAAAACGGGTTCTACATTACAAATCGGGCAGAAACAGGGCGTAATTCCCCAAAAAACCACATACCTTTGGCCATTCTAAAAAAACATGAGGATGAGCACGGCTTTATGCCCGCCCACATAAATACTTTGTTTCCTCACTCTTGCCTACAAACCTTAGGTTTTCTCCGCGCCCCTCCGTGTTTTAGGATTTGGGTTTTAACAAGCAGCCTAATTAAATCAAACAAGCCTGATCACTCGTGCCCGGCTGCAACAGGGTTGGCCAAAGCACTTGTAAGGAGGCGGGGTCTTCCCCTCTCAGCCTTGCCAGCATCAGCGAGGCCAGTGTGATGCCTGCTTCACGCGGATCTGGCTGGCGGATGGCGGTGATGTTTTGCCCCATGGCCAGCTCTGGCGCAACGCCGCCAAACACAATCAACGAAATATCCGTCCCCGCCCTCAGCTCTGCCTGCCTAAGTGCCGCCAGCACGCCCATGGCGGCCAGATTGTTGTCTACAATCACCGCCGTTGGCCGCTGGCTGAGCTTTAGCAGGCGGTGCATTAACGCTTCGCCCATTTGCGCCGTCAACGCGCCTTCTTGTAATAAAGCCGAATCAATAGCTACACTTGCGGCCTGCATAGCGGCCACAAAACCCTGCTTACGCTGCATGGCAAAATTAAGCGCTAGGGGCGCAGAAATCAGGGCGATTCGCTTATGCCCCAAGGCTAGCAGACGCTCTACTGCTGCACGCGTACCGGCTTCGTTATCGTAATCAAACCAAGGATAAGGTGCATCCATTTGCGAGCGGCCGTGCGCGACAAAAGGAAACTGACACGATTGCAAATAGCGTAATCGCTCGTCAAATACGCAGGTACGCGCCACAATCAGCCCGTCTACCCGGTGCCCGGCGGTAATGCGCTGATAGGTTTGCAACTCATTGTGGTTGTCTGCCGAAATCAGCATCAGATCGATGCCTGCATCATTAAACTGATCGGTCATCCCGCCCACAATGGCATGAAACACCGGATCATTTAAATCATTAGGCTGCAACGGGTAAATCATGCCCACGCAATCGGTGCGGCCCAGCGCCAGTTTTCGGGCGGTACTATTAGGCCGATAGCCATGGCGCTCGGCTGCTGCGGCCACTTTAAGCCGCGTCTTTTCACTGACATCAGAAAAAACATTTAAGGCGCGGCTTACCGTCGTTGGCGATAAATTCAACAACTGAGCCAATTCCCGCAAATTCATTATGTTTTCTGTAAGATTTTGATCATTCAGCTTATACCACGCTGCCCGCCGCTTGCGCCAGAATTGAAGGCATAAACAAAGTCATATTGCAGCATCATTGCAAAAGGGAAGCATCAGCCTTACAAAACGAAGGCCCAGCGATATGCCGATAAAACAAGGCACCTGCATTAAGCGCTGTATTTAGATAGTCAGCCATTTTTTAAGCATGGCTTGCAGGGCATCGATATGAATCGGTTTGGCTAGAAAATCATCCATGCCTGCATCAAGGCACAGCTGACGATCATGCTCAAACACGCCTGCGCTCAAAGCAATAATGGGCGTACGGGGGCGATGCGCTGCGAGCTCTATCTGCCTGATCTGCCGAGTTGCTTCAAAGCCATCAATATCGGGCATCTGGCAATCCATAAAAATCAGGGTAGGCATGACGCCATCGACAAGCCGCTGGATCGCTTCGCGGCCATCCTGAGCCAGCTCCAGCGCGAAACCCAGCTTAGATAAAATCGTTTTTATCACAGTTAAATTAAGCGGATTATCATCCACCACCATAATGGGCAGAGTGTGTTTTGCCCCTGGGTTTTCATAAACAATACTGGAAGGCATGGCCGCCGGTTCTGAGAAATCCAGCCCTACACGGACACTAAACCAAAAGCAGGACCCCTTGCCCGGCTCGCTCTCAACGCCGACCTCGCCCTCCATCAGGCGTGCCAGCTCACGCACAATGGACAATCCCAAGCCGCTGCCTCCGTATTTGCGCGTATTGCTGTTATCAAGCTGAGAGAAAGGCAGAAATAACGCCGATTGCTGCTCTGGGCTGATGCCAATACCCGAATCCGACACCCTGAACATCAGCATGGCATGATCGCCATCACGCTGGCTTTCATACGCCTCTACCATCACCGTGCCGGCATCCGTAAACTTCACGGCATTGCCCAGTAAATTAGCCAGCATCTGCCTTAAACGCAGTGCATCGCCCAGATAGCGCGGCCTGTCTGCAGCCTGAAGCCAGCTGCGACGCACGCTGATGTTTTTTTGAATCAGGCTATAAGAGAACAATGAAAGCACATCGTCCATGAGCTTTTCTGGCTCAAACACCGCAATATTCAGATCAAATTTACCCGCCTCTACTTTGGATAAATCCAGAATATCGTTAAGCAGCGTTAATAAGCTCTGGCCTGATTTCAAAATAATTTGCGCGTAACTCAGGCGCTCTTCTTTCTCTAGGTCATCCAGTAAAAGCAGCTGCGCCATGCCCAAAATGCCATTGAGCGGAGTACGAATTTCATGGCTCATGGTAGCCAAAAACTGGCTTTTTGCATGATTTGCCGCGTCTGCCTCTGCTTTTGCCCGCCGCAGTGCATCTTCTTGGCTGGCTTTCTCGGCCACAATGGTATTAGACATTTGCATCGCGGCCGAGCGCAGCAGGCTGACATGATCAGCGACCAGCACCCGACTTAGTTGCGCCATACGCACAAACAATCCTTTGCTCGTCAGCTGTACATCACCCTCAACGGAAACCTCCGTATTGGAATAACAAAACGGACCTATATCACAAGATAAAACCGCCGTTTGGTGTGCGGCCAGAATTGCATCAATGCTGATTCCCGGCTGCAATTTAACTGCGGCAAATTCCTCAGCAAAAACAGCATTCCAATCCAGCAAAGTACCGGCCTGATCAAACAAGGAGTAGCTATGCAACATCACAATGGGCTCAGGCGTAGCCTAACTGCCGCGCCGCAAGCGCGGTGCCCTCAATACGGGCTGCAATTTTAGCAAATGCGGTTTCGCGGCTGGTACTGGTGTCATCGCAAAAAGGGGAAAAGCCACAATCATCGGTCGTCGCCAGATAGGGATGCGGAATATAACGTGCGGCTTGCAATACTCTTTCGCAAACAGTCTCGGCGGTTTCAATCTGCGGATTAATCACGTCAATCACCCCCACAAAGATCACCTGATCAGGCTTACGGTATTGCTGAATAATTTTCAGCACCCTCTCCGGGTCTTTCTCGCAGGCCAGCGCGATATAAAAACACCCCACTTTTATTTCAAACAGACTAGGGAGTAATTCGGCGTAATCCACATCGGCACTATGAGTGGAATCATGATCACTGCCGGCGCAGGTATGAATGCCAATTTTTTGCCGTTCTTCAGGGCTGAAGCGATCCAGCAGCATATTATTGATATCAATAAAGCTGCGCAAAACCTGCCCGCTAGGATCCAGCTTTACCGAGAGACGCCCCTCGGTAAAATCAAGCTGCACTTTGCTCGCTCCTTGGGCAAAACAACCACGAATTTCTTTTTCCTGCTCGGCCAGTAAATCAGCCACAAATTCATCACGGGGATAATCGGCAATGCCCTTCACGGGGTAAAGCAAACTTAAAGCAGAAGCCGAGATAATGGCCTGCTTAAAGGGCTTTTGCGTATATTGGCGCGCCCGGCCAATGGTTTCATGGGCAAAACGTGCAAACCGGAAAGGTCCGCGGGTTAAGCGGGGCAACTGGCGGATATGCCCGTCATGAAAAGGAATACATAAGCCATCTGCGGCCATGTTTTCATTCCCCTCTACCCCATAGGTGGCAAAGCTATGGGTTTTTCGTTGCTCGCCATCCCCCAGTACAGACGAACCAATCGCCTCCAGATTTAAAATGGTGTCTTTAACCGCTTCATCATAAAAAACCTCCAGCTCAGCAGCGCTCATCTCGCCCTGATCATACAAAGCCTGTGCATGCTGCAATTTTGCTGATCGCGGAATACTGCCAATGGATTCAGTTTTGATACTCATAAAATAACACCCCCGAATTTTGCTTCCTTTAGTTTAAGTCAGACACCACTACTTGCATAATCCTTTCCTTATCATTTCATCCCACACAATACATTGGCATTAAAAACCCAAAAAAACCATAAAATACTGCAATGCAAAGCTCAAGTATGGTCGGCCAGATGATTGCAACGCCCGATATCCACTCCATGCAAGTGTTAACAAGTACCTTGCCCGGCACCACGCCCTCTGCCAGACTCTCCCCTCCTGTCATTGGGGAGTAGCTATCCTTCGCGCAAAGCGAGGGAGGTGGCGTCAACAAACTTGCGGCTTCTTGCTGCATGGCGTCATTGATCATCAGCCGGTATGGCGAATGATTCAGCGAGACCTTTGGCCTCGATCCGTTTGCCTGCCGGGCAAGCCGTTTCGTTGCGCCATTGGTTTAAAGCTTGCCCGGCATTGTGATTTCGCATGTTCCTCACCCTATTGCTGTTTTTCTCATCTGCCATTGCCATCTATTTAGCCTGTGATTATTTCGTCAACGCCATTGAATGGTGTGGCCGGCATATGAAGCTGGGCGCGACCGCCGTGGGCTCAGTGCTCGCAGCTTTTGGCACGGCGCTCCCCGAAAGCGCGGTCACTTTTACGGCAGTGGTCTTTGGTGCTACGCCCGCGCAAAAAGAAATTGGCGTAGGCGCGGCCATGGGCGGCCCCTTGGTCCTAGCAACGATTGCCTATGCCGTGGTGGGCTTGGCGCTCTGGCGTAACCGTCAGCGTCTGGCCCGTACCGATTATTTAGTCAAGGTTGATCAGGTACGGCTTAGCCGGGATCAGCTGGCGTTTTTAGCCATTTTTATATTCAAAGTAGCACTGGGCTTAGTCGCCTTTGCGTTTAAGCCCTATTTGGGTCTGCTGTTTCTGCTGGCTTATGCCGTTTATGTATGGCGGGAAATCAACACCGCCGAAACGGCAGCGGAGGAAGAAGAACTAGAGCCATTAAAGCTGCGCCCGGGCAGCGATCATTGGCGCTGGGCTGCTTTGCAGGTGAGCTTAGCCCTCGCGGTGATTGCCCTTGCCTCGCATATTTTTGTATCCCAGCTCGAAAACTTAGGCGAGATGCTGGGCCTAGCGCCGCACCTAGTGGCCCTTTTGCTCAGCCCCGTAGCAACAGAATTACCAGAAATCATGAACACCCTGATCTGGGTGCGGCAAGGCAAGGAGCGCTTGGCGCTGGCTAATATATCGGGGGCGATGATGATTCAGGCCACCATCCCCAGTGCGCTGGGTATTTTCTTTACGCCCTGGCTATTCGACGGCCCGCTACTCGCCTCCGGCATCATTACCACCGTGGCGATTATTGTGCTGTATTTAATGTTTAGGCGCGGCAAAGTCACAGGCAAGCAATTAAGCTGCATTGGCTTTCTTTACGCAGGATTTGCGCTCTACTTAGGCTGGGCAATCTGAAGCAGAACAATGCCCATCGGCGCGGATAAATTCACCGATGGGCAGCGTGTTTAAATCGAGATATGTAAATCGAAACGTGCACCGTTAGAGAAGGTGCACGTACCTGCTCCCAGCTCTGCGCTGCTCATGCTGTAATCGCACTTGGCGTAGCCGCCTTTATTACCCACCGCATTTGCATTGCCTTTGGAAGACCCCGGAGCACGGGTGGCTTCGCCTGCATAGGCTTCTTTGCCTGCACTAAAAGCAAATTCGCCATGGCCTTTTTCAGGATTACTGATTGTGCCGTTGATCCGGCCAATCGCAGCAGCGGCCTCATTAGTCGGATAAAGCCTTGCGGTATACACAGGACGTGGAGCCACAACTTCAGCCATCGCCACAGGTACTGGCTGACGGGGCGACGAGCCTGCACCCGCAGTTGCAGGCTGAATAGGCACGATATAACAAGCAGACAACATCGCGGCTACAGAAGCGGCAATCAGCAAGCCTTTTACTTTTTTCATGATGAACTCCTTTCTATTTTTACTAGGCAGTCTTACTGTGTTTGCCAGCAGTGTTTCAGCATGATTTAGCACTGTCAAGATAGGTCTAACCATTGGATCAAGAAAAAAACCCGCACGAATAAACCCAGAAAAAACTTACAAGCCATCAAAAAAAAGGCCAGATAAAAGATCGCCTGCAAAACAAAACCTGCCTGCCCCAAGCTTTTATGCCCTTTTCATTGGCGCTACTTTGCCCGGCAGCCGATGGGCACTTCCTGACTAAAACCTTTCTTGCACGGCCGACCGCTTTTTTAAGGCACGCCTCTGCAGTAGAATTTCGTCATAAATTGGCAATATTACCCGAGCCTTTCTGATACTAAAGCACGCCTTTTTTAAGCTCGCGGATAAAGAGCAAGGCACTAAAACTAAAATCCCTTTATCATCTGCCCTTCGGCGCTGTTGTAGCGCCGAAGGCATTTATTAATGGGCCGCTCAACAGCGATGAGTTTCTAAGCAAAGAAAGCGCGGGCAAGATCGCCACGCCATCGTTAATCGGTGCAGTGATGTTTGAATGCGTCATGCCGCCTTGCAAGAAGTTATCGTTTGTAATGAGGCCCTAATCAGGATTACCCAATGAATCAAACCCATATCACCGAATTTTTTGACCTGATCGCCGATGGCGGCCTAGAGCAAAACGACATCATGGCCATGAGCGCAGAAGTGCTTAAAGCCGAAAAAGATGCAGATGCCTATCTGGCAAACGATAAAGAAAGCGCTTACCAAGCCCATTTTGCGATTCCACTCTGGGAATGGGTCATGATCGAGCAGCTGGAAGACGGCCTGATTTTCCGCGGCAAACAAGCCGATGCGCTCTATGCACAAATTGAAGATGCTTTTGGTGAAGGTGAGCTGGATTTAGCGGCCGCCACACTCAAAACACTCAGCAATGCAGAAGCCCTTGCCCTGATCCAAAAAGAGCTGGCCCCAGCCTACACACTGGTGAACTTCAGCAAGCCGCTGAATGATGAACTGCAAATCGTATTGATTCGCAGCAATAAACTGGATCGCTTTTTAGCACTGTGCAAAACACTTGAGCTGTGTGCTGCGCCCAGCTGCCTGTAAATGTAAACAGAGCTAGGCCCGCCATGCTCCAGCGCCTAAAAGAGGCTGTGCTCTGCCTGAGCCGCCTCTTCTGGTGCGAATCCCTCGTATCTTGCCGACTCCCATGCGTGAATCGCATGTTTGCGCGCCTCACCCCAGTAATAGCCACCCAGCTTACCGCCCTGCTGAATCACCCGATGACAGGGAATTAAAAATGCAACCGGGTTTGAGCCTATCGCCGTGCCCACCGCCCGCGCCGCACTGGGGCGGCCAACGGCTTTGGCAATCTGGGAATAGCTCACTACAGCCGCAGGCGGAATCTGTAGCAAGGCTTTCCAAACACTAACCTGAAAATTCGTCCCCGCCACATGCAAAGAAATAGGCTTATTTGGCTTTTTTGCCACGCCAAACATGCCATCTAAGACTTCAAGCGTGGCTTGCTGCTCTTCATGCACCACGGCATAGGGCCATTTTTTGCATAAATCGGCCAGATGCGCGCCCATCGCCTCGCCCTGCAAGAAGGAAAACTTACAAATTCCTCTAGGCGTAATCGCAATAAATGCAGGGCCAAATGGCGTGTTATGCACGCCGTAGCCGATGGACAAACCCACCCCTTCCTTTTTGTACTCCCCCGGCGTAACGGCCTCCAGCTGCACAAAATGATCATAGAGGCGCGAGCCACTGCTTAAACCCAGCGAATTAGAGACTTCGAGCAGTGATTTGGATTCACGCAATAATTGTTTGGCCCGCTCTAAGGTCAGTACCTGCAAAAAACGCTTGGGCGTCACCCCTGCCCAGCGGCAAAACATGCGCTGAAAATGAAAGGGGCTTAAATGTAAGTGGGCTGCAATTTCATCCAGCCTTGGCTGACTGTGCAAATGGGCAGAAATATAAAAAATCGCTTTTTCAATACGCTCGTAGTCCGTCATTTCAATCCCATCCCGATGTATTGCGGCCTGCGCTTACCGGATTTACACCCATTGCGGTACAAATATTCAGCAGGCCCCGCTACGGCAATAAACGCTGCTTGATATAAATCATACGCAGAGTATGGGGATTAAAAGCTACAGCCGCGACCCGAATCTTGCTATGTTCAAAGAGCCCGCAGCAATAAACCGCTCTACAATGCAGGCAATTTGGTCAAACAATTAAGCAGAAGCCCGCCCATGCAAACTCTAAAACTCGCCCTTATCGCCCTGTTGCTAAGCGCCTGCACAACTGCCACGCCACCCGCCAGCGACACTCTGCCATCAAAGGCCCAAAGCTGTGCAATGGAAGGCGGAGAAATAAAACAAGGCGGCATCATGGGCCACAGCTACTGTGTAAAACCTTACCCCGACGCCGGAAAAACATGCCGCGACAGCACAGATTGCCAAGGAAAATGCCAGGCCGACCTAGGCACACCGCAGGCAGAAGACGGCAAGCAAACAGGCCATTGCCAAGCCAACACCCTGCCCTTTGGCTGCTATGCAGAAGTCAAAAACGGCAATATCGGACCAGGGCTGTGTGTGGATTAGCCTGAGCAGAGGCCGCAACGCCGAGCCGTTTCACCATCCCAAAATAAGCGCAGAAGGGGTGCATTGTCCGGCAACCGCACCACGGGAAGTCATGCTGCTCACTGAAACACACCTTGCCCTTATTGGCAAAGGAAGGCGGTGCACAGCAGCCATTAAGCTAGCCTGAGACAAAGGTAAAAATCATCTGGGCTGAATCAGCTTGCTCAGCCACAATCTGCCAGCCCAATGTGCGTGGCTGCGCCATAACAAAGCGGCCTGCTGAAGTAGGCAAACACTCATCGCCCCCGTTCAAAGCGGTGCTTGCCAGCCGTATGCATTTATTTAAGTCATACGTGCGCCTAGCCCTCACCTAGCGATGGCAAAACCCTTCATCACAAAGGCAAATTTAAGCTACGGGCTGGCTTTTGCCTGCTTAACATGCCCGCCCCAATTTTCAGAACAAAATTTCAATCCTTTACATCAGTCTGGCAATGGGCTTTGTTTATGGTCTACATCGCACTTGCCTAGGCATAACTAAACAATGAGCATGCATGAACCACCCCATTTATAAACGCTGAATTTGTAAGAAATCAGCCACTTATGCAAATTCAATACGTTCATCAGCAAATCATTCTATTTGCATATTTTTTAGTATACTATAGACAAATTAGTACACGACAGGTTGACTTGCACATGGATAAGATCACATCGAATCACCTTGCGGACCGCAGCCAGCAGCTGTTGGAACGCCACAGACATATTGCGGATGGAATCAGCATTCTTCTTGCTCCCCATGTAGAAGTGATCATCCATGATTTAACAACGCAAACCATTGCGCATCTAGCTAATAATTTTTCTCAGCGGGAAATTGGCGATGCCTCAGCCTTAGATGATATGACCTTCGGCCCTGATGAACAGATCATAGGCCCTTACGACAAGCTTAATTGGGATGGCCGTCGCCTGCGCTCCATCTCAATATTGCTGCGCGACGATAACGACAACGCCATTGGCATGCTATGCATGAATATGGATATTTCAGTATTTGAGAATGCCCAAACTGCGCTAAACCTCTTGATGCCCCATGCAGCAATCAAGCCGCAGCCGGAAAAACTGTTCAGAGATGACTGGCAGGAACGAATCAACACTTTTTTACATCAGTGGCTGCGCGAGCACCATCTCGAACTCGCCTATCTAACAAGCCAGCACAAACGTGAATTGGTGCATCAGCTGTATGCCGAAGGGGCTTTCGAAGGGAAAAGCACTGCAAATTACGTCGCTAAAATATTAAACATGGGGCGTGCAACCGTATTTAAATACTTAAAAGAAGCCAAAGGAAATTAAATGAATACCTTGCTTAGCCGTATTGTGCACGCTCATCAGGCGCTTCGCCCCCAAGTTGCAGTCACTCCGCTTAGCTATAGCGCGGCCCTGTCGCGGCTAAGTGGCTGCGAGGTTTATCTTAAATGCGAGCACTTACAGCACACGGGCTCATTTAAATTTCGTGGCGCAAGCAATAAATTGCTCCAGCTAGACGCGCAAGCCAGAGCGCAAGGCGTTATCACTGGATCCACCGGCAACCACGGGCTGGCCGTTGCACGTGCGGCTAAAATTGCGGGTGTAAAAGTCACTGTATACACCCCAGCCAACGCCTCCCAGATAAAGCTCGACGCCATTGAAGCCTTGGGCGCGCAGGTCATCAAGCTGAATGCAACGCCACTGGAGGCCGAGCAGGAAGCCGCCCGCCAGGCAATTTATTTACAACAGACCTTCATATCCCCTTACAACGATATCGACGTTATCGCAGGTCAGGGCACGATTGGCATGGAGCTGAATGAGCAGTGCAATACACTCAGCGCCGTCTTTGCATCGGTAGGTGGCGGTGGCCTCATTGCGGGCCTTGGCACCGCCATAAAACACTTTCAGCCCGCCGCTCAGATCACCGGCTGCTGGCCAGCCAATGCCGCCACACTCTATGCCTCACTGCAAGCGGGCCGCCTGATCGACATCGAAGAAACCGATACCCTCTCTGATGGCACCGCAGGCGGTGTTGAAGCCGGATCGATCACCTTTCCTCTTTGCCAAAAAGTGATCGATGACAAGGTTTTGCTCACCGAAACAGAGATCAAACAAGCCATGCATCTGCTGGCACAGCATGAGCGCTGGATCGTCGAAGGTGCAGCGGGTGTCGCAATGGCAGGCATGCTGAAGCAAGCGCCACAATACCAAGGCAAAGCCGTAGCAGTGGTGCTATGCGGGCGCAATATTGTGCTGCAAAAATTTCTTGCTGCCATTTAGAACCAGCCTATTCGCCGTATCCCAGTCTGGCCGCAAAAAAACCATTAATAAAAAAACCTGCCAATCCCATTTAACCGGGCTTGGCGGCTGGAAATAAAACAAGCCTGCCGCATTGCTGCATGCCCCCTGTCGTTTCTTGCATACATATCATTTTGCAAAAGAAATAAAGGCGCTTTATATAAATTGAGCGCACTGATCAGGTGCGCAAACACGCGCCATTTAAGTGCATTTATTTTCAATGAAAATTATTTAAACAGATAGGCAACAGAATGAAAAACACTAAAAATACTCACATAAAAATTGATTACAATCATATAAAAAAACCACAAAACGCGCAGTATGATGAAATATAAAAAACAAACATAACGATTATAAGTTTATCAAACCAACACAAGTTGTCAATATTATATAAAGATCGAAAAACAAAAGCATATACATATATATTTGTGTAAAATTTAATACAAGGAACATCATGCCAAACATCAGTACTACAATTCACTCTCTTCACAAAAACGAGCACAAACCTATCCTAAAAAACTTTCACAGTGATAATGAAAAAAAATCTTATTCAGAATCTAGCAATATGAATTGCTATTCACAAACACAAGACCAACAAGTACAAACGATACTTATCGTAGAAGATCATATAGTAAGCCAGACCACGATCAGCCATCAGATCAAAGAATTAGGCTATATTCCCTTAATTGCGAAAATGGGATGCGATGTATTGGCGATGTTGGGAAGCGCACAATGGCAAGGAATTTCACTGATACTAATGGACTGCATTATTCCTGATATCGACGGATACAGCATCAGCAAATATATCAGGCTTTTTGAAAAAAAACACGCACTCCCCCCCATTCCTATCATTGCCATTTCTGCCAACAAAGATAATGATCACAGAAAAAAATGCATTGACTCCGGAATGAATGGTTTACTTTCAAAACCTCTTTATCCGGCTGAATTAAAAAAAATCCTGCACGCATGGCTTAAAGCACCTGCTGGCCCGGCCTCTGTGTATCTTCCACTGACCATTCAGGATCTGGGCATCCTGTTTATCGATTCAACGAATGCCGACCTTAAAGAACTAAGCATGGCTGTAAAACTCGCCGACAATAAACGCGCCATAAACTACGCACATCGTATTTATGGATCCGCATTATCTGTTGATGCAAAAGAGATCGCGGAAATAGCAGGGAAACTGGAAAGAATTTTAATTGAAGAAAAGCAAGTAAACGACAGCGCCCTGCAAGCAATTGAAAATCTGAGCTCCGCTATACAAAAATGGGAGCAGATTCATTCATGACGCCACCCCTTACAGACTCGGCTCAATTAAGCCCGCTGCTTTAATCAGGAGAAAACCGTGAACGGCAAACTACTGCTTGCAAAAGCATCATGACCCAAAGCAATACCACAGATATATGCACAAAAAATGTCTATGTATGAGTCAGGTTAAAAATCATGAAGCCCTATCAACGCTTCACTGCATATAACACAGCAGTCTGTATAATCCATATACTTAACGGCAATTAGTTTCAAAAATCAGATTATCAGAAAATTACCTGCCTTTGCTGCACCTGTTGATAACATGCCAACAGTAAAATCTTTACTCACTACAAAACCATCTAATCGGTCAAAGTCATAACATTGATTGAAATTCAGATAAGTCCAAGTTGCCGCTTTATTCATTCAAAGACCTGTACCATTCTTCAAACCAAGACTAGTTGTGGTTAAAGAAGGGTTTGATGGCGTATAAAAGCAGTAGTCAACACAAAAAATAGGTGAATCACTGCTTCTATATATTATTTATAATTAATTTCAAATACTAAATTTTCTGAAAAATTACCTGCCTTTGCTGCACCTGTTGATAGCATGTCAACCGTAAAATCTTTACTCACCACAAAACCATCCAATCGGCCAAAATCATAAAATTGATTGAAATTCAGATATGTCCAAGTTGCTGCATTATTCATTGAAATTCCAGCACCATTCTTCAAGCTAAGACTATTAGACGCTAAAGAAGGATCTGATGGCGTAACAAAACGGTAATCAACACCAAACTTTGCTCCGCAAGCCGCATTCTTTGAAACACTGATATTCATATTTTTTCGGGCAATTAATTGCCCTAGCGTAGCAGACCATGCAGGGAGAGAACCAAAATCAATCGCAGGGGGTGTAACACTGACTGAGGTGGAACAATCCGCCACCCTTATTTTTGAGAGGCCTGTAATGAGCAATTGGAAACTACTGGCTTGTGAGTTTAAACCATTGACACCATCAAGCTGAAATAATGAAAATGTATCTGTGCCATTATATGGCATTGTGATATCACCTGTTTTCTTTAAATAGAAAGAAAAATCAGCCCACATATAAACACAATGGCGGTCGACCTGATTTCCACAGAAAGTGGTATCTGCACTGGCATAAAATCTGGCAGCGCCCACGCCAAAATCAGGGTGATCGGTTTCCCAATAAACAAGACCAATACTTATCCCTGAGCCAATTCTTTTTGAGTGATCTGGCTGAGGATAAACAAATATCCCTTCTGAATAATTAACACTTGAAAAACAATAGATTTTCAACCTGTAGCGTGGGGACACGTATAAAATAGAGCCATTGGGTTGTGCTGCTGGTATAAAAATATCACCGACAGGCGAATCTACCCGTGTCGCCCCCCAAAAATTATCCAGATGGCACTCTATCGCATGTGAACCACATGAAAAAAACAAAATAAATAAACAAAATAACCATTTTTTCATGATGCTTGCTCTAAGGTTAATGGTATTGCTAATAAATAATCAGGGGTAAATCAGAGAAAACTGGGCTGTTGAATTAAACAGCCCTTCTTTAATACTCTTATTTTTAATTGCCTCAGGATCAGCCTGTATAAAAGCCGTAAAATTAAAAACATTTGTCCCAGATAGTAAAGTCAACGCTCCTGTTGATTTTCCCAGCGGCAAGTCTTTATCTAAAAACCGCAAACCTACCGCAATTCCTTCTGCGCTGTTAAGCTGCATATCAGGCATCAGCAAGCCGGGCTGTGCAATACTTTCAGGACCTGAAAAAATAATTTCAAGTGTTTTCCTGATACTGATATCGCACTGCTCCAGCCGTATTTGAAAGCGGTGTGTTATTGATCGCTTATTTCTGTACAAATAATTTTTATCTGCTACACCTAAGTCAACCATTTGAGCCTCACTACCCGCAAACAATTGGCACGGCACTTCCACTAATTTACCTTTGAAATTAAAATCAATAGCCATTGCAGAATGAATACTCAGCAAATAAAACAAAACAAAAAGTGTTTTTTTAAACATCATTACCGCCTTTTTATTCTAGTCTAGTAATAAATGTGGCTGATGCTGAAAAATCACCAGCGGTCAGCGGCCCCCCTCCATTTATTTTCACTGGAACGGCAAATATTTGTAGTGGTAATTTATAATCAATCACCATCATGCTGTTTAATGCAATCACCTTATTATCTTTACTGAGCTGAATCCCTAAATCAGGAATATTCGTCAATAGCGCATTGGACCCATCCACCGCCCCTTTCCCCATAAATGCAACTTTAATGGTGCCATTTACGGGCTCAGTACACTTAACCGTAATAGGGATCGCGGTTTTATACTTGATGCCATTGACGTTATTTACCCCTACATAACCAAAATCAATTTCAATATTTTTTCCACCATTAAAAACACAAGGGGCCGGAACATAAACCTGCCCCATAATCGGAATGGATGTTCCACCTGCAGCCCATACGGCAGGCACTATCAATTCAGCAAAAACCACCAAACATGGCATGCATAAAACGAGAAGCAGTATCCGAACACAAATAGATTTGGTCTTTTTATCCATGGTATATACACCTGTTAAATGCTGACTTTGTGTCCACCCCATGTAAAATGATGGATGACCATTCTTTGTAATGGCACAATGCAACTTTATTTAATGCTGCTTTTTTTCTCTGCCACACACAGCCCACCTTTCTGACAGATAAATTTCAATTCTGGGTGCCCGCCGAAATCATCCACATAGGTAATAAAAAAGTGACTTAAATTGTTTTCTTTCAATTTAATATCCAACTCTTTTTTGGGAGGTGCCATAAATCCTTCAAAACCACTGACAGAATCTTCTTTCATATTTTTTGATAAGCCTGTCACTGTAATATGAAGGGCAGTTGGATTATTCACCTTATAGCCACTATCCGTTTTTGAAAATGTAAGTTGCTCCTGCCATACATCCCCTTCAGCAGGGATAACCCCCAGTGGCCTGTAAAACATTTTTATCTGGGTTTGCAGTGCAATTTGCATCACATTAGGCTTATCACTTTTAGGCGGAATTTCTCTTAAGTTAAAATAAAAAACACTTTCTCTGTCTTGCGGCAATAAGCTGACTGCTGCCGTTTTTTCAAACCGTACCAAGCTACTTGAATTAGGCTCCAAACGCTGCAAAGGCGGCAAAACTGCAAAAGGAATATCCGCTTTTTCATGCGCGGCATTCTCAAGCCACGATTGCGCAAGAAAGGGTAGTTCTTTATTCTGATTTTGTATATTTACACTCACAGATTTAGATTGCTCATTATAAATAAGCCTTGTTCTGTCTAAACCTACGGCGGCATTCACACCACAAGATATGCAAATTAAACTAAAAAACAATCCGAATTTAAGTATGTTCATAGATCAACTCCGTAATTTCTATTCAGATAAACATAAAAGAGCAAGCGTTTTTTCAGCATTAATGGTTAAAGGAATATTAATCCGGCATTTTTTACTGCTCCATACCACATCAAAGTAGCCCCCTGGCTGAACCCCGGTCAGGTATGCAGCCCCCTGCTCACCTACTAAGCCAACCTCCCGGCCTGTCGCATCTGCAATTGCAGCGCCAAATGGAGGATGGCTGCCATTAGCAAACGACAATACCGCCATCAGCTTACTACCCTGCACCAGCAGAAACTTACGATAGCCCACGGCCCCTTCCGTTAGCGTAGCATCCACCACCGGAGCAATCGCCTCGGCATCGTCCCCTAACTGATTAACGTCAACGGTTGTAGAAGTACGGTAATAGCTATTGATATCCCCTACTACCGCCTTGCCCCAAACATTACTATGCGTCTGTCCACCATTGATCGGCACCCCGCCAAGGCTACTGGTATCCAGCATAAGACGAGTTCCGCCGCTTACATTTTGCTTATGCAAGGCAAGCCCCTGCTCCGTAATCGTTAAGCCTCCACGTACAGATGCAGATACCGCGCTATATTCACCCCTTTCATAACTGGCATTCAGATTAAGCACCCCTGCATCGCCACTATGCGAATAATAGCCACGGAGTAATTCTGTATTGCCCTGATCTGTTTCCCTCGCTCCCGCCGTTAATTGCCATGTATTGCTGGCATTCTGATAATCCCCATAACTTATCGTATTATATTTTTTATCTTCATATTGCTGCCCGCTATAGCTGATACTACGCCCTCTTCCAAATGGAACAGAAAGACTTAAAAGAACACTATTGCTCCTTTCCTCTTGATCCAATTTCTTTTCAACCGCTAAATTAGCTGAAATACCCTTTATCGATTCAAGGTCAAAAATTTTACTTGCAGAAAAGCTGATTTGCTCAGTTTTTTTGCCACTCCAAAAAGTCTGATGATTATATGAAAGATATGCAGATAAATTTAAATCGGCAAAACTTTTATTAGCCGTTACCGTATACATTTCTTTATTATTTTTTCCAACCATTCCTATTTTACCGGCTGAAATAAAATCATCCATAGACATAAATTCACGGTCAGAAAAACGATAACCCGCAAAAGTAATTTCACTATTCTGATCATCAAATCTTTTTGCATAGTTCACACGTACTGAATACCCCTGAGCATCACTATGATCAGGCAAATAAGCCATTGATCTGCTTACATCCAATGAAACAGCACCAAATTGATATAAATCCCGCCCAATACCCACAGCCTGTGCATTGTATTTTTCAGCTAAAACAGCGCCACCAAAAACCGACCAGCTATTATCAATACCATATGAGAATTCACCCGAAGTGAAGGCTGGGCCATCCAGATCATGTTGATTTGTTGATAACTTACCACCGGAAACTTTATAGCGGACCCGGCCAGGGCGGGTCAGGTAGGGCACAGCGGCAGTGCTGACTTGAAAAGCCTGAACACTGCCATCCTGCTCTTCTACCCTAACATCCAGCTTTCCCCTCACCCCGCTGTTTAAGTCCTGAATATTAAATGGCCCAGCGGCAACCGTTGTTTCATATAAAACATAACTATTCTGTGAAACAGTCACTCTGGCGTTTGTTTTTGCAATCCCTCTTATTTCAGGTGCATAGCCTTGCAAAGATGCAGGCAACATGCGGTCATCACTTTCAATTGCTGCACCGGTATAGCGGAATGGATCAAACAGAAAGGAATTTAAATAATTCTCCCCAACCGTAAAATTAGCTCCATAGCTTGGCAAAGCACGGTAAGCGTAATATCTTGACCAATCAAAATTTCCAGTTCTGCCTCCACTGCTCTTTTGCCCCTGAAAATCGGCCCTCAGCCGCCATGGCCCGGCATTCATCCCCGCCGTACCATAAATATCTGCCTGAATAATTTGATCTTTATTCACCGGCTTAGTGCTTGAAACATTTAAATTATAATCAAGCAGCAGAGCAGGAACGCCATTATCCCAAAAGGAAGGAGGCACCCAATTAGGGTCTGAGTATTCCATCCATGCCTGAGGAATACTCAGTTGAATAAAGCCCTCGTTAATGACATGGCTTACAATGGCCCCATTCAATTGGGTCACATTAGCGCATTCCCCACCATGCCAAGAACTCATTTCCGATTGTATTTTTTCTTTTAAGCCCATACGCCGGACAATCTCAGGCGTAAAGCACGCTTCAGCACTATCCTCTTCATTGTTTCTGCGAAAGAAATAGACCGCCTGCTCCGGAATAATGTTTTTATTTACTTTAATAGAAAGAATATACTTCCCAGGCAGAATATAGTCCTTTTTTGAGAACACAGACAAATCCACATTTCCCCGCTCCTCAATACCTAACACATCAGTATTAAACTCCACTGCATTACAAAAGACAGGAAAATAGAAACAAATAGTTAATATATTTTTTTTCAATTTTACTCTCTTTATAATTTAAATTTACTTGGCAAAAAAACCATTACACTAAGAATAAGAAAATAAAACCCATACCCGGCGTTTAAAATCTTTTGATTTTGCGTCAAAAAAAACAATCATTAAATCACCGCTTTTAGCCAAAAAGATGAAGATGAATCAATATTTTCATTTGCCGCATCATCACGATCACCCTCAAACCACCGGCTATTTTCTATTTCAACACCCGCTTCGTTTAAAACTTCAACTTTAAAATCATTTAATCCAGTTTTTGTTTTTATTTTTTTAATTAGTTCGCACTGCGAAAATGAAAGCTTTAGATAAATGACATTATCATCAGCGCTCACCAACTTATTAAAATTCGGCTGGTAATTTAAATCCTGATAGGTGCTTTCAGAAAGCAAAATACATGGGCTTTCATAAACACCATCCTTACTATAAAACCCAGTATTTCCTGCATGCGCCGGTACAAAATAGCAATACGTTAAAAAAATCAATTCACCCAAAAAAATACATGGCCAAAATTTCATAAAATTTTCACCTTTGCTAAGCCAAGAAATTTAGCCAGAAAATTTAAAGGAGAAAGAATTACTTTCTCCTTTAAAAGCAAGGTTTTATTTATAATTCAGGCTAAATTGAACCATTGAACTAAAATCACCAGGAATAACATCAGCTGCAGTTGCGCCTGTTCCTTTCAGGAAAGCATTAAATTGCAACTGATTTCCACCAGAGGTCAGAGCATAAAGAGAGCTGGCCACGCCCAATACCACCGCTTTACCTGTGGCATCAACCATCCCGATCCCTGCGCCTTTTGCCGTACCATTTTGTAAAGCAATTAAGGCAGGTACATTGGTATCAGCTAAACCAGTAAAGGTCACTTCAACTGAATTTTTGGTTGAAATATCGCACCCCTCAAGACCAATACTAAAGTTTTGCTTAGCCGACTCCCCGCCAGCAATTAATTTAGAGCTTGAAACAGAACCAAACTGAACTGTCTGATCCGCTGAACCAGGCAATACTGAACATGGCGCATCAACAATCGCACCTTGAAAAGTCACAGTACCACCACCTTGACTGCCTGCATGTGCACCAGCCATTAATACAGAAAGTGAAATCGCTGCAGCAAATTTATTAAGCATCATAACCAAATCCCCTAAATTCGTTTTTAAGTTAAATTCATGTCATCCCTTATGACACTTCGTATTCTTCTCTTTTAGCCTGCTATAAAAAATAAGACAATTCTCAAGACGACTAAGGCATTATATTGATGGCTGTAAAACCACCCCTTCCTCTGCACGAAAACAGATATCGAAAAAAAAGGCCAGCATAGCTGGCCTTTTTTCATAACTTGTTACAAACATGCTTCGCATGATTATTCGACATTTTTATCGAGAAACTTCCATCATCCAGAGCATAAAAATTATTTATCAAATTTTTTCAATTCTTTAAATTCAATCAAACTTATTTCACGCCATTTGTCGCAATAGCTTGTGTCAGCTATTTTTATTTCATCCTCTTCAGAAACACTCTGCTCAGGCCTTTTAACATAATCATCATCCTGATTTTCCCTTACCCCTGCAGCAAAATATAGCCTATCACACGCCAAAGCATCATAGTTGTTTTGCGGTAAACCT
Source organism: Iodobacter fluviatilis (assembly GCF_900451195.1). Taxonomy (NCBI): domain Bacteria; kingdom Pseudomonadati; phylum Pseudomonadota; class Betaproteobacteria; order Neisseriales; family Chitinibacteraceae; genus Iodobacter; species Iodobacter fluviatilis. Next base: position 1,914,129 of record NZ_UGHR01000001.1, on the reverse strand, counting down.
TCATTTTCTATGGAACAAAATAAAATTTTTTCATTATTCTTTTTTATAAATTTTCTATAATTAAGTTCAACTTTTACCATGTAAATTAATAATATAAAACATGAAAATATAATCATTGAACTTGCCACTATAAAAAAAGTCATATTATTTACCCTTTAACTCATCATGATGTATTAATTCATTTAATTTTTTATAATGTTTGAAAAAACAAATGTCGTTGCTAATACGTCTATACTACAAAATGACAAGCGGGAAAAACATAAGAATCTACCTAACTAAACTAAGTAAAAACAGCAGTAGCCCCATCAAAAAAGATAGCTTACGCAGCAACAAAAAAACCTTTCAAGACGATCTTGACAGGCCAAATTAGGCTTAAAAAACACAAGTAAGACAAAAAATGCCATTCATCTACTTTTACAGCACAGCTTACTTAGTTTTTATAGCCCCCCCTTGTAGAGTATATATATGGGGCTTGAACACTGATTTAATGCCAATTTTAAAAAATTAGCGCAACCTGAAATTTTAGTGTTGAGAATATTCTCATATAAATCTTAAAGAAAGAACTGTAGATTTCGAGCGCGATCAGAGCATCAAACATTTTGTTTTTGCCCCGTTAAGCATATTTAAAGACCCAAACTTACCAGGCAGGACATCTGAAAAATGAATAAGAAAGTTAATTTAATGATTCTTGACGACCACGATGTAGTCAGAGCTGGTTTAGAGACCAGTGTTTTGCACAACGATGAGCTTCATCTTTTAGGAAGTTTTCGATTAAGCGAACAACTTTTAGTGGCACTTAAGAATAAAGAACCAGATATTATTTTGCTTGACTTCAGCCTTGGATCGGATGAAATGGATGGCTTTAATTTAATTCAGTACATTCACTCTCATCATCCAAAATGCAAAATACTCGTTGTCTCTGCTATTGAACTTTCTGGCACAATTTCTTTAATACTACGGGCGGGTGCTAAAGGATTTTTTAGTAAAACTCAGCCACTCGATCAGCTAAATCAGGCAATACGCACAGTCTATTTAGGCCGCACTTATCTGAGTACAAAAATTAAAAATGAAACCGGGATCCGCTTTGACCCGAAGAAAAAAGAGCAAGACATTGAAGTCGTTAACCCGTATAAAAATCTATCCATTCGCGAAGCAGAGGTGATTCGGTGCTGCCTGAGTGGCATGACCATGACAGACATCGCTGGAAAATTTTCTAAAAGTATAAAAACGGTCAGTGCACAGAAACTTTCTGCATTTAAAAAAATAGGCGTAAACTCAGACAGAGAGTTGTTTATACTAAATGCAAATTTCATAAAATCTGAATAAACACGATTCGATACGATAAATCATTCTGCTATAAATATTTCCACTCCCCTTTCGTAAAAAGATATGATATTTGCAGTATTTTTTTGTGAAAATTAAGTTCCAAAAAACTTCTTGCTCCATACAAAACAAAATGAGTATTTGATATTTTCCCCGCCACTGCAAGCGGGGACTGCTCACCCCAGCCTTTTTTTACAAGAGACATACCTAATTCATAAGGCAACAGAATTCGTAAGTTATAACCATCTTTATTATCAATACATACAAACTCTTTTTTTGCAGTAAAAATATAAAAAGCCATTGATTCGGTCACACCACCTATATTATTTACACTTAATGAAACACTATCAAAACTCATCAAATAGCAAAAAACATCCTCAATAAAGTCTTTATTATCGATCATACCAAACCGGCCATCCTGCCATATTTGCACTCTGTACTCGCTGTCCGTCAGGCGCCTCCTTGCATTTTTAACCCATAGCTCCAAATGTTCCTGGTTACTGTTTTTCAAATAAATCATACTTTTTCATCCCTCACTTTTTTTAAATCGACTATAAATCAATCCGTTAAGCTATAAAAAAATCACTCATACGTATAAGATATCGCATTCAAAAAAATATAATATAAGAATATTCTCGATTTCAAAAAAAACCCGCTGTAGCCACCCACAAGCACTATGGCGGGTAAAAAAAATCCATTTTTTAATTGTTTCAACTCCATAAAAAACCTTTGCAAATTCATCACCAAAGTAATCCGCACACTTCACGGCAAGGTTTCTTGCCTACATGTAATCAGCGGGGCGTAATGATAAATTAAACGTCAGCCAGATCAGTGTAAATTGCTTGCCCGCTTTTCAATTCAGCACTTAAAAATTACTAACTAAAGCAAGTAAACTATCATTACACCGCCCGATTAATCCCATCTGCTTTAGCCTATTTCTGATGACGCAACATGGCACACCATAAACTTACCCTGCCCCAGAAAATCTGCCCTGTTTGCCAGCGCCCCTTTGTGTGGCGCAAAAAATGGCAAAAAAATTGGGAAGCCGTCAAATACTGCTGCGTGCGCTGCGCCAATCAAAAAGAGCCACGATGAGCACCTTAAGGCTAATTCTGGGCGATCAGCTTAATATCAGGCACAGCTGGTTTAGCGAAAGCGAGCGGGCCAGAAGTGATCTGACTTATGTGCTGATGGAGCTGCGCAGCGAAACTGATTACGCTTGGCATCACGCCCAAAAAGTACTGGGCATTTTTGCTGCCATGCGCGGCTTTGCCCAAGCCCTGCAAAAAGCGGGCTGCCGCGTGCGCTATATCAAGATTGGCGATCAGGATAATCAGCAAAATTTTATTGATAATCTGCATGCCCTGATTAAAGCCGGGCAAATCAGCCAGTTAGAGCGCCAGCAAGCCGATGAATACCGCCTAGAAAGTGCGTTTCAAAGCGCCGACTTTGGCATTCCCGTTACCGTGGTAGATAGCGAGCATTTTCTGCAAGACCGAGCCAGCATCAGCCAACAGTTTGCGCAAAAAATCCCGCGTATGGAGTACTTCTACCGCGCGCTGCGTAAGCAATATCAAATTTTACTGGATGACAATGGCCAGCCCCTGGGCGGGCAATGGAATTATGATCAGGACAACCGTAAACGCTGGGGCGGCCAGCCCCCAGCCAGCCCTTGGCTAAACCACCACAACGATCTCACCGCCCTGTGGGACGAAATCACCCAAGCCCAGATCAAAACCCTAGGCGCACCGCAGGCAGCTGATTTTGCCTGGCCGATTAGCCGCAGCCAGGCCAAGCAAACGCTGGCGGTATTTATTGAAACCGCCCTGCCCAATTTTGGCGCGTATCAGGATGCCATGAGCAGCGCATCGCCCACTTTATTTCATGCAGGAATTTCATTTGCGCTGAATATAAAACTGCTGCACCCCATGGAAGTCATTCAGGCCGCAGAAAAAGAGCTAAAAGCCGGGCGCGTTTCCTTATCCACCACAGAAGGCTTTATCCGCCAAATACTAGGCTGGCGGGAATTTGTCCGCGCCGTGTATTGGGCACGGATGCCGGGCTATGCCACGCTTAACGCCCTAAACCACCAACGCCCCCTGCCGCGCTGGTTTTGGAGTGGGCAAACCAAAATGAGCTGCTTAAAGCACGCGATTGATCAATCGCTGGCCTTGGGCTACGCCCACCATATTCAGCGCCTAATGCTTACCGGCAACTTTGCCCTGCTGGCAGGCATTGCCCCGGATGAAGTCGATGCATGGTATTTGGGCATCTATGTGGATGCCTTTGAATGGGTAGAGCTACCCAACACCCGCGGCATGAGCCAATACGCCGATGGCGGCCTGCTGGGCAGCAAGCCCTATACCAGCTCCGCCAGCTATATTCATAAAATGAGCGACTATTGCAAAGGCTGCAGCTATCAGCACGCGCAAAGACACGGCGAAGGCGCCTGCCCGTTTAACAGCCTGTACTGGCATTTTCACCACCGCCACAGCGCCACCCTGCAAAAAAACCCCCGCCTTGGCATGACCTACCAAACATGGAAAAAAATGCCAGAAAGCGAACAAAGCGCCACATTATTGCAAGCAGAGCACTACTTAACGAATATTGATCACCTGTAGCTTTTTAATTAAGGGCTACCATTTTGGGTAAAGAAAGCACAGTGACTCATTTAAAACTAAATAGATAAGCAGATAGTGGTATGGGATTGCTGCAAATAAACTATGGCTATTCGGGGTAAAAATGAGCACCTTCAAGCACCATAAATACTTTAATCTTTTGCATAGCAGCCCAATCAAACCAGCGAGATAACAATGCAGAAATTTGCCGAAATCAAAGCCCGCGCCATTGCACGCAAAGGAGGCGAGCAGGCCTTGCAGGATTTGCTGCCCCCCGTAGCCAGCGAAGCACAGTTTTTAGCCCTGCCCGATCACCGCATCCTAGCCATGATGTGCAAAGCCATTAATCAGGCAGGCTTTAACTGGACCGTAATCAGCAATAAATGGCCGCAGTTTGAAGAAGCTTTTCTCGGCTTTGATCCAGACCGGCTGGCCATGCTCTCAGCCGAGCAATGGGAAGCCTATTGCAGCGACGTGCGCGTGGTGCGGCACTGGCCAAAAATTCAGGCGCTGATGGAAAACGTGAGCTTTGTGCGGGAATACAGCCAGCAACACGGCAGCTTTGCGCGTTTTCTAAACAGCTACCCCGCAGCGCGGCAAGTGGAGTTAATGGCCTTTCTAAAAACCCACGGCAGCCGCCTGGGAGGGCAAACCGGGCAATGGCTTTTGCGCTACATCGGCAAAGACGCCTTTGTGCTAACCCAGGACGTGGTACTGGCCCTACAACAAGCCGGCCTCGACATCCCCGACCAGCCCACAGCCAAACGTGATTTAAATAAAATCCAGCAGCTATTTAATGACTGGGCGCTAGAGACTGGCCTGCCCTATACGCATCTAGGCAAAATCGCCGCCTATTCGGTGGGGGTGAATTATGAAAGCCAGTTGATTCAGCAGGAGAGTAGTAAGTTTAAGGCGGTAATTGAATAAGGTTCACTCATTACATTTAAAAATCATATCAGCAGGATTGGCTGATTTAGTGTTTGAATCAAACTAATCATCAGCACTAAAAAAAATGATAAAAGCCCTGTAAATACAGGGCTTTTATCATCGTTCATATAACGACGCCAGAGGTTGGATTACTCCTACTCTATTATTTAACAACACCATAAACACATACATAATAAAAAAATTCAGACCGCCATAACATTGATAATGTCATTTTCACCACAGGGTTTTATACAGGGGAAGCCATAGGAAACCTTGCCTCTAGGCCACTCTAACCAAAGCAGATCGATAGCGAACCTGATTCAATAGTATAAAAATAGAACGGGAAATTCAGGTTAATCTCATGTAATATAAAAGAATACGTCAGGATTCACCCAGTAAGACATTAAATGGGCCCCTGCGTTTTACTTTTCTAAATCGGTTATTTTTTCTGCTGCTTTAGAGTACCAACACCTTACTAAGACTTTATTTAATGAAATTTCTATCAGCTTTTATTGTTACTCTATTCTTTAGCTCCCCAACATTTTCCCAAGATATGAATAATGATGAGAAAGAATGCCGAGCACAAGGATTCATAGTTTTATACAGTTGGTACAAACTTGATGCTTGCCTTACATACCAAACAATTAATGTAGAGACGATTAAGGAAGCCAAAAATAAAATTTTTAAAGCTTACCCCAAGTTACAAGCAACTGTAGATTCAAACAGTGAATTCTCTCAGAACGCAAAAGAAGCAGCGACAACTTGGAGTCCTTATACCGTTGAGGACAACCAGAATCCTGAGTTATTGAAAATCATTTGTAGAACAAATTTGGATTTTTTGAATATAGTAACCACTCGAGAAGATTGGAAATTAGCTCTTTCATGTATGCGCTAAAACCTAACTTCGAAAAACTTTAGGATCAAGTCTTACATTTAACATGAGCAATCAACTTAACCTGCTTTGCGAGCCAATGTAAGTTTCATCCAATGCACATTGTAAGACCTGACCACGAGACTTTGTATTAGCGCAATGTTTGTAAAGCTTTGTTTGCGCCTGCAATAGCACGAATTTCGCTGGCGGGGAGTGGGCGATTCCAGATGGCGATATCGTCAAAGCTAAGGATGAATTTCTCCTTTGGATAGCGCTTGTAATAATCGCCGCGTGCGTCTTCGTTTAAGGCCCAGCGCTGGTAGCTAGGGATGATATTGCCGCTGACATTACTATAAGAAAGCACGGCTTCGCTAACAATGCCACTGGCATTGCTGGCATAGCAACGCATGGTTTTACTGGCAAGATCAAGGGCGATGGCAACGTAGACCCATGCGCCTGTCACCATGGCAAGGTAAGCATCTGCGCGGTTTGTACCATCGCCGATATTAAATTTAAAGCGCCCATCCCCCGAGTGGCCGATTGAAATCCCCGCATTTTTGCCTGAAGCCCAGTCTTTGTTGGTGACGATACTGCTCATATTGCTGCCCATATTGCCCGGCATTTTGAGCCAGAAGCCAAGAGTAAAGGCGCTGCTGCTGATTTCAAACGGCATAAACGCCGCAGAACCTTTGCTGGCATCCAGTTGCAAGCAGGATGAAAACTTACCGGCTGGGTAGCTAATGCCGCCTACGCTACTAAGCGCACTGCCTGTTAGCTCATCGGCTAGATTGCTTTCGCTGCGGTAGTAATGCGTCAGATTATTGAGTAAGGCGGCGGTAAATTCAGCAATCGGTGGCGGTGTGGGGGTGGGTGCCGGGGCAGGAGGAAGACCGGGAATATTGATGCGGCCAGGGAAGGTTTGGCTTAATCCTCCTTCGATATGGCCGCAGTATTCATATACAAAACCAGTATCACCATCGATCAGCAGCATGATGTCATACCAGTTATTCAGGGTGGAGACGATGAAGGTATTGCTGCTATTGGCTGCAATGGTTTGTGCTGTGCGCTGGCCCGCTAAATAATCATCGATAAAGAGAGTAAGCGGCGCAGTGGCGCGGTTTTGTACCGCGATGCTGATAAAGCCGCCACCAGGATTAGGGCTGACGGTGATTTGCGGGCAAGCCCCGTTTTGCCATGCATTGCTCAAGATGCTGCCTGCAAAGCGACGATAAAAACTATTGGGGCCGTGAATAGCAAGATCAAACTTACCATTGGCGGCTGCCGTGGCATCAATCACTTGGTTTTGCACACCATTGGCGGGCACGGTGATAAAAATCGGATTAAAAACTAAAGCACCATAGCCGTGCAGATCAAAGGCTGCAGCCAGACTGCCAGCATTACTAAATTGCAGGGTGATTTTTTTGCTGGCAGGATCAACACTGGCATCCAGACGGGGCTGAACAGCTAATGGGCGCAGCGGGCGAGAGCCGCCCGCTTCGGTGGCGGGCTTGCTTAATTCACCATTAGGCACAGCAGCGGGCAGGTTTTTACAGGCGTATGCGGCATCGCTGGCGAGGATGGCTGTATCGGGAATAGTGGATGGGTAACCATAACCGCTGGCAGAAAAATCGAAGCCATCTGTTAAATCGGCACAGACACTACGCCGCCATGCACTGATATTTGGCTCTTGCACGCCGGTGAACTTCTCCAGAAAGCGAATCACCGAAGTCAGATCACAGGTCTGGCTATAGACAAAGCCACCGACGCTCCACGGTGAAATCAGCCAAGTAGGCATGCGATGCCCCAGCCCCAGCGGATAGCCATCTTTCCATTCATTTGCGGTGCCAATAGGCGCGGTGGGCGGCACAACATGATCAAAAATGCCGCCGTTTTCATCATAGGTATAGATAAATACTGTTTTGGCCCAAACCGCAGGATTGCTGGCGAGGGCATCCAGAAAGCTTTTAGCGTAATCTGCCCCGGCATTGGGTGAATTGGCGGGGTGCTCGGATAGGGCGGCGGGTGCAATAATCCAGCTGACGGCGGGTAGCGCGTCATTAGCTACATCTTTGGCAAAGGCGTCGCGAGTGCGGCGAGCCATCCCCTGCTGGTAAAGTGAGGAAGTGGGCAGGGCTTGTTTAAATTTGCTAAACCAAGCCAGCGCATTGTCATCGTAATTATCCTGCTCTTGATACATTTTCCAGCTAATACCAGCGGCTTGCAGGCGCTCGGCGTAGGTGGTCCAAGTAAAAGGTGTGGCTTCATTATTATCCATCACCGCGCCATTGGGCCATAAGCCTTGGCCATTGCTGCCTGACATTAAAAATAAGCGGTTGGGATTGGTGCTGGTATTGGTCGAGCAAAAGAAATGATCACAGGTAGTAAAGGCATCTGATAGCGCGTAATGAAAGGCGATATCCTCACGCTGATAATAGCCCATGGCGTAATTGCCTTTATTGGGAATCCACTTATCCATCTTTCCCAGATTAAAAGCGTTACGGCCACTGCTCCAATCGTGGTTTACATCGACCATACATTGGGCATTGGTGGTTTTGCTATTAAGGCGAAAAGGCCAGATGGTTTGATTGCTGGCATTCTTTTGGGCAAAAACGCTGCTGCCATCGGGCAGGCGCAGCGGATGCGGGTCATTAAAACCACGCACACCATTCAGGCTGCCGAGGTAATGATCAAAAGCACGGTTTTCCTGACTTAAAATCACCACATGCGCGACGGAAGATAAACTGCCGCTCTGTATGCCAGCAGCAAGAGCGCGTTGCACGCTCATTGGCAAGGCTGCCATTGCGCTGCCTGCACCAGCATATTTCAAAAACTGACGACGATCGATACCCATTGTTTTTCTCCTCAAAGGGCATTGATCCTCGCTTAGTTGTGTGTAAGTAAAATAACATCTAGATCAATTTTGCATGACAAAGGCATTTCCCAATAAATCAACCATGGTCTGTCCCGGTTTTTGCCAATTCATCCAGTCATACCCTGACATCGTTTTATTGCGGCAAGCGCTGTCTGTTTCTCATTTTTACGAATTAATAACAGATATCGGGGCATTGCCAGCCAGACGTTGTAAATAAAGGACTGAAATCAAATGCACTCAATAAACTCCTCAGTCTTAATTGCACAAACTTTTATCAACTGTATGTATAATTTTATTTCTTACAGCTCTAAAACGTTCAATGCAGGGAGTTTCATGCAAAAGCTCATGGTACGAATCAATATTCTGGTAATTGCAATCTTCATACTATCTTGGTTAGCAATTTGCACACTTCGCAATTCAACAAGTTTAATTATCATCTCTACAATCTTTTTAGCCATTGTGCTGTCACCACTGGTTTATGCAATTTCAGTATTTAAGTCCCGGCCTGATAAGTTAAAAATTGCATTTCGTACAAATGCAATTGCCGTCTTTTGCTATACGGCGGGGCTTGCTTTAGTACTAACGCTTCACTGGCGTGGCCAAGAACCAGAACAAAATTACATACCAATGCTATTACTATTACTTACCCCATCATTACTCAATGTATTTTCGCTTGTCCAGTTGCAACAGAAACAGGGCCAAAGCACCATAGAAGAAACAATCAACTAAATTAACTGCAACAGAACCTATATGGTCAGGCCTTACATTTAACACGAGCAATCAACTTAACCCTCTTTGCAAACCACTGTAAATTTCATTTGATGCAGAATGTAAGACCTACCCCCGAAACTTCGAAACAACTTAAGTACGATTAATCGAAATCCCACCATCCACCAGCAGCGCCGATCCGGTCGTAAAGCTAGATGCATCGGAAGCAAGATACAGCGCCGATTGGGCAATTTCTGCCGGTAAAGCCAGCCGCTTCATAGCATAAAGCCCCTGCACAAAGGCCAAGGCTTCTGGCGTGCTGGCAAAGGCACGCCCCATCGGCGTATCCGTGCCACCCGGCAACAGCGCATTGACGCGTACGCCTTGGGCGCCAAACTCGGCCGCCAGCGCTTGCGTCAAGCCAACCAGCCCCGCCTTACTCGCCGCATAAGCCGCCAGTCCCGGAAAACCCAGGGTACAACCCACAAAGGAAGACGTAAAAATCAAAGATCCACCACCCCGCTTTAGCATGGCGGGAATTTGATGCTTGGCCCCTAGAAACGCACCTGTCAGATTGGTGTTCATCACCTCATGCCATGCCGAAAGCGAGATATCAGGCGTCGCCCCCATTTCCCCAATCATACCGGCATTATTAAACGCCACATCCAGCCCACCAAAATGGCCGACGGCCAACTCAACCAGCGCCTTGGCAAAAACCTCATCCCGCACATCACCCGCCAGCGCAATCGCCTGCCCACCTGCTTGAGTAATCTCATCGACCAACTCATCCAACTTTGCCTGACGCCTTGCCGCCAGCACCACACTCGCCCCTTGGCTTGCGAATAACTTTGCGCTGGCATAACCAATCCCAGAACTCGCCCCAGTAATAATCGCCACTTTATTAGATAACATGCAAACCTCCCCCATTGAGTTTCTGCCCCAATTGCCTAGGCATGAATACAGTGTGGAGATTTAAGCCCTAGATAACGACCCGAATCTTGCTCTATTAGGTGGTTCAATTAAAATAAATAGCCGCTTAACAAGCTGCACAATAGCGCTATGAGTTCTAATTATGTATTTTCCTGATTACGCCTCTTGCTCAATAATCTCTGTGTAAATGGATTACATGAGTAAAGTGCACGATTTTTGAATTTGTAGGTCGGGTGAAACCCGCGAGCAATGCCGAATAAACACGCGGGTTTCATCCGCACTACGATATTTATAATGCGTTTGCACAAGAGGCATAATCAAATGAAGACTTACATCGCGCTTTTTAGAGCCATAAATATCGGCGGGAAAAACATATTAACGATGAAGGCGCTAATTGCCATTTTAGAAAACCTTGGCGCGCTAAAGGTAAAGACCTACATCCAAAGCGGCAACGCCCTATTTCAGACATCAGAAAGAAATCTTTCAGAATTTAAATCTAAACTCATTAGCCATATCAAACTACAACACGGCTTTGAGCCGCAGATTATGATGGTAGCCCGAGAAACAATAGAAAAAGTAATCCTAGAAAGCCCATACCCCGAAGCAGAAACAGACCCCAGCAGCCTGCACCTTGGCTTTCTCGCCACCCCGCCCAGCCATCCCCAATTAGCAGAGCTTAATGCCCTAAAAAAAGAAAGCGAGCGATTTCATTTAAGCCCTTCCGTATTCTATCTACACACCCCTGAAGGAATAGGCAGATCAAAACTCGCAGCAAAAGCTGAAAAACTACTAGGGGTTGCAATGACGTACCGTAATTGGAAAACGGTTTGTAAAATTAGGGAAATGGCGGATGAGGGCTAAAATCAAATAAATCTACAATGTAGGGCGGGTTAGCCAAAGGCGTAAGCCGCCAATCTGATTCCGACCTAACAACGAATGATCAGCGCGGGTTGATAAACCTAACCCGCTCTACAGGGCTTATTTTGCAAGCAAGTACTAAGACCTGCCCTGTTTGCAGCAACATCTTTCGTTTAGAAACTATTCCCCGCTAACCACAAAACAAATCCCCCCAGAAACGCCCTGTCAGCAGCCCTATCCCCCCCCCCCAACCTTCTCCACATTACGTCTTACAAAAAGCCCCCCGCCCAAGAAATAAACACCTTAGTCCTACCCTTCAGCTTCTTTCCAATAGGCTGACAAAACTCTTTTGTTTTCACACTTATCCATCTCACATCGTCTACTTACCACAGGCTGTCTTAATTCTTGTTCAAGAAAAAAATATTAGACAGAGAAATTATCGGTACAACCACAGAGGCGCAATATGGGGAAGAAACTTAACAAGCTTAAACGAATCTGGAGCGATGCTTCAGAGCAAGAACTTATCCAAGCCCTTGCCTGCCACAATGAAGGTGCCTTTGAGGAGTTTATCGTTCGCTATCGCCATTATCAGCAACATCTGTGTAATCGCATTTGCTCAGGCAATACCGAAAACAGCAACGATTTATACAGCCTTGTCATTCTTCATATCTATACAGAAATTTCATTCAAACTATCGCAAATTCGCCATCTGGGTGGCTGGCTGCGCCAAGTTACCAAAAGCAAATTTATTGATCAGCAGGGTTGGCTAAATGCAGAAAATATGCGGCTTCAGCTGCATCATAAAGAAACAGACCACCAGAAAAACCGCCCAGCTTCACCTGAGTGCCAGGCGCTTGGCGAGGAATTACTCACACAAATTCAAAAGGTACTTCTGACTCTGCCGCCAAATTTACATGCAGTTGCCTATTACCGTTTTGTAGAAGAAATGCCTTTCAAAGAAATAGCCCAAAAATTGAACATCAAAGATGAACTAGCACGCAAACGTGCACAGCAGGCGCGTGACCTTCTGCAACCTGCACTTCAGACTTACATGAATATTAATATACAAGGCAATTACGCAAGTAACAATGAAAGCCCTGACTGCTTAGCCTCCGAACAATATGAATACGATATTTATGCACCCGCTTTTTTTGATACTTTGGCTTAAATAAATGGCGCAGGTAATACTAGCCCCCTTAATTTAAATCCTTAAAATAATACTGAATATATTTTATGATTAAGAGGAAATAATAATACTTGAATTACGCCTACATTATTCCGCACTCAGTAAAATACTGATTAAGCTTAAAAATTTAAAAGCCAAAGGGTGGACTTTATATTTCACCGCCGATGAAATTTAAACAATTACCCGTAAGAGGTTTTTGCTTTTCAACCAACCATAAAAATGCCCCATCCCATTTGCACTTGGAATTTATTCCGGATTAGCACAATATAATAATATATTAATGGTAAAAAACATCATAATTCATTAAAAATATTTTAAAAATATACATTTCATCAAAGGCAACAGCTAAAAAATTATTCACAGAATCAGAGTCTGCAACGTCTTACTAATAACCAATTAATTTAAACAACAAAAAAAATGGCAAAAGAAAAAGATGTCAGCTCATCAACAGGCTTCAAAATGGTTTTTATTTCTAAGAGTATTCATCCCGATAAAATAGTTAAAAAATTTACAGAAGAAATAAATAGTAACGCCGTTATATTTACCAGTGAATTTGCGAAAAAATCACGGGTGCGCATACAAACATTATATGCTCTACTAACTAAAACCACATCATTTTAGACTTAATTAAAAAAATATAAATACAGTTTGCATATATAAGCGCCAATAAAGCAAAAACCTATTCGTCAGGCAATACCGGCTATTCAGGAACTTTTTACACCACACTAAAAATAAGAACAAAAAACAACCTATCAATTCGTCAATTTATGCCCGCAACAAGCTGCGGCATGCAATGAAAAAATATTTAAGAATAACAGACCCCCCCAAAAAAAAAGAAGGCATGAACTTAGAAATACCCCTAGATAGCGACTAAGAACAATTTAAAATAAAAATATTAAATAGTAATTAATTATTAGAAAGCAATTTTTACAACCAAGGAGAAGCACAGAAACAGACTCATGTAATTTATTTTCCAATTTTAATTTATCAAAAACCCTGAAGGACACACCATGACTGCTTATACTCTTTCATTTCAAAACAACTCCAGTAACTCCGCCACGGCTTGCGTTTACACCACCGATCCTGATATCGGCGTACCCAATGTCATGTCTTTGGCATGGCTAACCAAACCATCCCATCCGACTACCCGTTTAAATTTTGGCTGGAACATTGATTACAGCCTTGTTTGGTCAGAAAACGGTGAACTTAAACCAGGCGCCACTTTCGCAGCGTCCCAAACGTGGGGGGTCGATCCAAATAGAAGCAATGCCGTAACGCTGACTTACGATGAACATGGCTATACCTTTGCCGACAAAACTGCCGCGGCTCCGGCTGGCTCGCTCATCGTCCAACAAAGTTCAACAGTGCCTCTGCGCAAGGCTTCCGTTGGGATTGGTATCTCTGGTCAGCCCGCTCTGGCCGTCGATGCACAACCAAACATTCACCTCGCATTTACCCCTCATCCCAAATACTGGATCACCTTTGGTAGCTACGAAGTAGGTGAGGTATTGGATTTAGAAGAAATCTCTGATTCATTTGAAATTGATTATCCGGCCAATGTTTATTCGGCAGTGGCAACGCTCGATATTAACAATAGCTGGAGCGTGAATTATAAATAATACAAATATGGCGGCATTGTTTCTGAAAGTCATTTATCTTGCTGCCTCGTAGGCTGCAAAAAAAATGAATGATATCCACCCAGAATTGGTGCATACCTCTTAATCTATTTCTTATTCATTTTATTGATCATATTTAAAAATACAATCAATAATTCTCCGTGGCATTTACACATACCTTTTGCAGATTCTCACTTTGTGCACTAGCGTTTTATTTTTCTTTACATCAGCAATGTAATTTCTTTGCTTTAAATTTCTAACTTAAACATAAAAACGAGTAAAAATCATGAAAAAAATTACGTTTAACCTCCCTCTATCCACCCCTTTAAATCTAGGTAACTTAAGACTAGAGCAACACGCCGTTCCTGTCGAACTAGAGCTCGCTGCGGGCGATCACATCTTTACCAGTACTCCATTTGAAATTGGCAGTTATTATCATTTCAAAGTATTTGCTCAAATAACCATACCATACAGCTATGACTCAAAATTACATTACATCACCATATGTGGACCAGAAGACATAAGTGACAAGCAGGTGGTTTTACACACCTGCCTTGATCAGCATCCTAATTTAATAAACAGTCATACTCTAAACAGTAATGGGATAGCGAGTGGTATTAACAATATGTGGATGAATTTCATCAACAACACACCCATATTGAAGCAATTTAATCAGAGTATCGTTCAACAAATAATTGACACTCTTGCAAAAAAATTACTGCAAGTGGGGATACACGGTGTGATTCAAACTGGAGCCGCCCCTTTTATAACTCCAAGTAATTACCAAGATTACAAGGCTATGTTCGCTTCAAGAAAAACGGAGGTAGTACAACCTTCCTTGGAGGACTTATTTGAAATACAAGAAATCGTTAATTCAAGCTACTACGGCACCATTACATGGACCGAGAATTATTCCTTTGCAAATATTATTGGTTCCACACACGATCCTAAGCCTAGTCCATATGACGCGTGGATTCGCCTTTGGGCCGATAAATGCAATGGAGGATTTAACACAGATAAATGTTCATCCTATCAATATTCAAACGGAATAAATAACTTTAATTGCAATCCATCAGATTTTGTTGGTGGACATGTTATTGTTGGAAAGGTCGCCGCATCAGTAGCTACTGGCGGCACTGCTTACATTTTTCCAATTTGTAAAGCTCACAATGGCAAAGATAACATTTATATGTCATCTAGATACAACCCTAAAGGAGTTGTGCTTCATAACTACAATCAAAACTAATGTGAGCCCGATATATAACTATCGGGGCATCCTGTTTCCCCCGATAGTTATATAGTTTAGTAGATATGCATGGGGGATAACCCAGCAAAATCAACTTCATGGTTTCTGGCTGGCCGCCTACATTGTAGTGGCTCTTGGACGCGCATCGCGGCCAAGACTTAGCCAAGTATTTAATCGCCACCATTCAGTTAAGCACATCCCGATTTGCAAGCGCTAAGGCACTTTATGCTGGCGACTAAGGATGCGCACATAGCCTCTACTACCCGTTTGATTTTACTGAGCTTGGCAATCCTGCTCGCTTTATGGAAATTAACCTGCCTGCGATCTATCTGGCTTAAATTTGCAAGCCCGTCTATTGGGATAGACAAATGCTCGCCTGCAGGCTGCGCTGGCCGCGGTTTAGGCAGACTAGCCATTGGCTCATGCTAGCCTGGCTAAGCTTACTTCAGCGCCTTCAGCAACGCTTCAAACTGAACTTTTACTGATTTATCATGCGCTGTAATCGGCAGCACCTCGAGATTTATTTTTAGCAATTGATACACCGCCAATTGCGCCACCCGCACGGAATATTCCACGGTAAAAACCACATCCTCAGGAATTTCCACAAACTGGCTGATAAAGGCCAAGTTTTTGGATGCTGCTGGCACAGGCAGTGGCCGATCACACAGCTGGCGCGGCATAAACATGCTGGTGATATAGGGCATGCGGCAGGGAATGCAGTTAGCGGTTTGCACCGTATCTAGATCAAAGCGCAAGTGGCCGCATAATTCACGCAGGATTTCTTTGCCATTGCAATCTGCCATCGGTTTGGCAACAAAATTACCGACCCGATCAGGGGATAGCGCATAACCCCAAAACACTTGCACATCTTCAGGCTGATTGGCGAAGTGCGGTTGATGCGGCAGAACGACAGACATCAACCAATTGGAATCCTTAAACGTGACCAAGCCGCCCGTGCCCGGCTGATTGCCGCTGAACTTGATCATTTGATTGAAAAAAGCAGGATCGCTCAGTATGACGGTAAACGATTCCCAGAGCGATTGAGCGATACGGCGATTAAACGTAGATGGGTTGCCGAACTCTGGCCGGCAAGCGGTAAAACTGGGGCCAGACCACAGTTAAACACAAAGACCAAACAAAACACCCAAAACCTTACAAATCATTTTCACCAACAGATACCAAAATACTCACCCAAAAACAACAAAACCCCAGCCATAGGCTGGGGTTTTGTTTTTGCTTGCAATACTCAACAAACAAAAAAACAGGATCATTCCCACTCAATCGTAGCAGGTGGCTTTCCGCTTACATCATAAACAACGCGATTAATACCTTTCACTTCATTGATGATGCGATTCGATACTTTGCCCAGCAAATCGTAAGGTAGTTCGGCCCATTTGGCGGTCATAAAGTCTGAGGTCACCACGGCACGTAGTGCCACTACGTAGTCGTAGGTGCGGCCGTCGCCCATTACGCCGACGGATTTTACTGGCAGGAAGACGACGAAGGCTTGACTGGTGAGTTCGTACCAGTTTTTGCCGGTTTTTTCGTCTACCGCAGCGCGCAGCTCTTCGATAAAGATGGCGTCGGCAAAGCGTAGTAGATCAGCGAATTCTTGTTTCACTTCGCCAAGGATACGCACGCCTAGGCCTGGGCCTGGGAATGGGTGGCGGTAGACTAGCTCTGGGGCTAGGCCGAGCGCCACGCCCAATTCGCGCACTTCGTCTTTGAATAGTTCGCGCAGTGGCTCCAGCAAGGAGAGCTTCATGGTTTCTGGCAGGCCGCCTACATTGTGGTGGCTCTTGATGGTGTGCGCTTTGCCGGTTTTTGCGCCAGCCGATTCGATCACATCAGGGTAGATGGTGCCTTGGGCCAGCCATTTTGCGCTTGGCAATTTGGCAGATTCGGCCTGGAATACTTCGACGAATTCGCGGCCAATGATTTTGCGCTTGGCTTCAGGGTCGGTTACACCAGCCAGGTGACCCATAAATTGTGCAGATGCATCAACGTGAATCACTTTTACGCCAAGGTGCTCGGCAAAGGTATCCATCACTTGCTTGCCTTCATTCAGGCGCAACAAGCCGTTGTCTACAAACACACAAGTCAGTTGAGTGCCAATTGCACGGTGAATCAGCGCCGCGGCTACGGATGAATCCACGCCACCTGATAGGCCCAGAATCACTTCGTCTGTGCCAACTTGCTCGCGGATTTTAGCTACGGCTACGTCGATGTAGTTAGGCATGGTCCAGCTTGGCTTTGCGCCGCAGATATCGAGCACAAAGCGGTTAATCATTTCACGCCCTTTCAGGGTGTGCGTGACTTCCGGGTGGAATTGCACGGCGTAAAAACCACGCGCTTCATCAGAAATCGCGGCAATCGGGCAAGCTTCGTTGCTGGCGATCACGGAGAAACCGGCTGGCAGCGCAGTGACTTTGTCACCGTGGCTCATCCAGACTTCCAGTACGCTTTGGCCTTGGCTGTTTTTGCGATCTTCAAGGCCGCCGAATAATTTGCTGTTTTCTTGCGAGCGGATTTCAGCAAAACCAAATTCACGTACGGTGCCTGCTTCTACCTTGCCGCCCAGCGATTCGGCCATCCATTGCATGCCGTAGCAAATACCGAGTACCGGCACACCCAGCTCAAACAATTTAGGATCGGCTTGGTAATCGCTCTCGTAAACTGAATTAGGGCCGCCGGAAAGGATAATGCCGGTCGGATTAAATTCACGAATAAAATCGATCGATACATCAAAAGAATGCAGCTCAGAATACACATGCGCTTCGCGAACACGGCGGGCAATCAGCTGAGTTACTTGCGAGCCAAAGTCCAAAATCAGAATTTTATCCATGCTGTCAAAATCTTTGATGTTTAAATAATCGCCGAATTTTACCTTGCTATGCCCCTTCGGGCCAGCACCTATTCAGCAAACAGCGGCCATACGTGCAGATTTGCCCTATCTCAGCGCGTGCAACCGCTGTTCTTTCTAACAAAGCAAGCGCATAAAATGCCAAAGGGATAAACTTGTAAGCACTATGCCAAGGAGGACCGTCATGCCCATCAGCGATTACCACATCAGCACCGATCCGCAACGTTTTGATCTGGATGCTGTTCATGCATTTTTAAGCCAATCTTACTGGTCTCCCGGCATTTCACGCGATACGGTGGCCAAAGCTGCGCAAAACTCACTGGCCTTTGGGGTGTTTCTGGGCGACAACCAGGTAGGATTTGCACGGGTGATTACCGACAAGGCCAGCTTCGCCTATTTGGCCGATGTGTATATTCTGGACGCGCACCGTGGCCAAGGCTTAGCCAAGTATTTAATCGCCACTATTCTGGCCCACCCGGATTTGCAGAGCTTGCGGCGCTTTATGCTGGCCACTAAAGATGCCCACTCGCTTTACACCCAGTTTGGCTTTTCTGAGCTGGCCAATTCTTCGCGCTTTATGGAAATCCATAGCCCAGCGGTGTATCAGGCTTAGTAGTGGAGCATAAACAGGGTGTTGGCTTAGGTGATAAAGCCTGCGAACCCAGCCTGTCATTCCCCTTTAGTCCGAACCGGGCCTTCAACTGCCCACAAAAAAACGCCGCCCTTGATCAATAAGGAGCGGCGTTTTTTCTGGGCAAGCCATTAGTTTTTTGCCTGCCCCAAACGATTAAGCATGGCTTTCACTGCGGACATTTGAGGTGAGGTTTTGCTGTAAAAATTTGGTGCTAAAGGATTAAACGGGTCTGAATATCCCCAGAAATCCCAGCAACCCTTGGGGTTAAGCGGGGTAAAAAAGCCGTAACTGGCTTTGGCCTGCGGGTAGAGCACGATAATTTTATTTGCGTCAGCCAGCTCGTTATAACCTGTGGTGCCATAAAACAGATTGCCGATTTTCTCAGCCCCCTGCTCGCAGCCATGAAAAGCCACATGCACTTTGCAGGTTTCCGCCTCACATGCCTTAGGCACATACAGATAAGCATCGTCACTCATACTGGTGTAGCCGGACTTAATAAATTCGCTTTGATCGAACTGGACGATTTTGCCACTGAGTGTAGATACCGCGGGCTGCAAATCGCCGTAAATATGCTTCAGTATGTCTTGCGACTGAATAAAATCACAATCGTTGATATAGGGCGACTGGGTATCAGCGCAAACCACGTCTTTTGCGTTATTAGTGATGATGGCGTGGCCTGCGTTGACGCTCTGAATATATTTAATATTTTCTGCAGGCAGCCCGGCCAGCTGGTAAAACGCGGCGGTCTGATCAACAACGGCCGTTGCCACGGTTTTATCTGCCTTACCACTAAACAGATAGACCTTCTGATTCTTTAGAAAATCAAGCGAATCAATCGCCCCCACCCCTGCAAAACCTTTCGCCAGATTAATCAGCAACTTGGGGTCTGGCGGGCCATACACGCTAAGCGATGGATTCATGCAAGCCGTTTGCGCCACGGTTGACGATGGTGGCGCAGGGTAAGCCGAACCTGAGCAATAAAACGGCCCGCCAGCCACAACGCCCGCCCCTACCAGCGTGCTTGAGAAAGCCGCATGAAACTGCGCTGCCATAAATGCACCTGAAGACAAGCCGGAAACCGAGGTCTGGCTTAAGTCCACCTGATATGCAGGCAGTTTGACGGCTTTTTCTGCATGGGCTGCATCAGCCAGCAAACCCATCAAGAGCATGGCCGAGGCGATGCGAAAGGACGTACTTTTAAAAAAATCTTTCATGAGATCCCCTTGTTAATAATGAAAACCCTTATTTTAACTTTCATTATTAGAAATATTTATAGGAAATCCCACATCACAGCTTGAATATTTTATGAAACTTTAGCGACGGGCTTTATATAGAAAGAGGCTAAAAATAAACATCCTTAGCAACGGTCGCCCCTAGGGCTTATCGATGGCCCAGCAAAGCATGGAATACCCCGCGATAAAAGCAGGAAAACGAAACATCAACAAGCCATGTTAGCCGCTAAGCACGCTCAAGCTCACGGCTTAGCCACCCTGCGGTGCACAAAGCGCAAGATTTCATCCAGCACCGGCAAACCTGCGGTGGCCTGCGGATGGTTAATCATCGCCACCACCACCGATGTCTGGCCGTTGACATCACGCACATAGCCTGCTGCTGCGCGCACATCACGCAAAGTGCCCGTTTTGATATGAGCCTCACCCACCATCGAGCCAAGGCGCTTTTTCATCGTGCCATCGAGTGCCACCAGCGGCAAAGAGGAGATAAATTCTGCGGCATAGGGGCTTTGCCATGCATCGATCAATAACTCGGCCATATGGCGTGCGCTAATTTGCTCCTGCCTTGAGAGTCCTGAGCCGTTTTCCATTTTTAGCTCATCAAACTGCTTGCCACGGCTGTTTAGCCAATGGCTCACCGCCGCAAAGGATTTGGCAGAAGAGTCTTTTCCCGCCTCACCCGTACCTAGGCTAAGGTACAGCTGGCGTGCCATGGTGTTATTGCTGAATTTATTAATATCCCGAATCACATTCGCCAGATCAGGCGAGCGGGCCGTCAGCAAAACCTGCGCCTCAGCGGGCACCAGACCTGCGCGATTCACACCACTGATCACCCCGCCCTGCTCCGCCCATAAGCTGCGAAACAGGCTGGCGGTATAGCTGGGGTGATCCAGCAGCGCCAGATAGCGCTCGCCCGTACAGCCCGTGGGCATACTGCCGCTCAGCACGATTTTGGCGCTGCTGCCCTGATTATCAACAGCCAGCTGGAGCTTGTTTTTGACCGCCTCGCAAGACGCAGCGGGGCTGCTGCTCAGGCGATTATCGATGTGTACGGCAGCTAAATTAGGCTCCAGCGATGTCACCACGCCACCAGCCTCGGCCCTGAGTGTTAAACGCACGCTTTTTAAATTACTCAGCAGGCTGTCTGGGGAAACTAAAAATGGCCGGTAAGGCTCATCGCCATCGTCGTCATAGGGGGTGTTTTCGTCGCTTACGCTGAAGAAACTACGATCAAGCACTAAATCGCCCCGAATCTCTTTTACGCCAGCGGCTTTTAAATCGCGCAGCATCAGCCAAAACCGCTCTAAATTCAGCTTTGGATCCCCATAGCCCTTAATGTAAAGATCGCCATTTAAAATGCCATTCACGGGCTTAACCGTGGATGAGATTTCAGTAGTCCACTGATAAGCCGGGCCTAAAAGCGACAAACCGGCATAGGTGGTCACCAGCTTCATGGTCGATGCCGGGCTGCTGGGCTTGTCTCCCTGAAAATAGAGTGCGGGCTGAGACGATTGCAGCGGTACAATCGCCAGACTCAGCGAATCGCCTGGTAGTTTTGCGGCCTTTAAAGCGCTTAAAATCTCGGCTGGCAGCCCGGCAGCGTGGACGTTGCCCCATGCAAGGGCACAAACTAATAACAATTTTTTCAAAATTTCACTCTTTGTGAGCAGCCTGACGCGCCTGCCAGGCGGCATAATCCGCAAGGTACTGAGCGCGTAAAACATAATAAATATCAAAGACACAGCTATCCCCACAGCCGCTTCCGCAGCAGGATTCAAACTCTGGCTCTATTGGCGCCGTTGGCGCGGGATCATCTTCGGGAAAGGTAAGCTGATTATCAAGTGGCAGCATCATGGTAGAATTCATCTATGGCTTATCAAGTACTGGCACGCAAATGGCGGCCCAAATCATTCGCCCAACTCGTTGGGCAAGAACATGTGATCAAAGCGCTGGCAAATGCCTTCGCAAATGATCGTTTACACCACGCCTATCTGCTGACCGGCACACGCGGTGTGGGTAAAACCACCATCGCGCGGATTATGGCAAAAGCGCTGAACTGCGAAACCGGCGTCACTGCCACGCCGTGTGGCGTGTGCCCGGCGTGTATGCAGATTGACGCGGGGCGCTTTGTTGATCTCTTAGAGATCGACGCGGCATCGAACACCGGTATCGACAATATTCGCGAAGTGCTCGACAACGCACAATATTCGCCGACCGCCGGGCGGTTCAAAGTGTACATTATCGACGAAGTACACATGCTGTCAAAAAGTGCGTTTAACGCCATGCTTAAAACGCTGGAAGAACCGCCTGCCCACGTTAAATTTATTTTAGCCACCACCGACCCGCAAAAAGTACCCATCACGGTACTGAGCCGCTGCCTGCAGTTTTCCTTGCGCCAAATGACGCCGCAGCAAGTCTCCGGTCATTTAACGCAGGTATTGCAAGCCGAAGAAATCAATTTTGAGCAAAGCGCACTCAATATCCTAGGCCATGCAGCCAATGGCTCGATGCGCGATGCGCTCAGCCTACTGGATCAGGCTATTGCTTATGGCGGTGGCGATGTGGGCGAGCTAGCCGTACGCGCCATGCTGGGCGCGGTGGATCAGAGTTATTTATTTGATATTCTGCAAGCGCTGATCGCTGGCGATGGCAATGCGGTCTTGGCCACAGCAGACGCCATTGCAGGCCGTGGTTTATCTTATGAATCGGCCCTGCACGAGTTAGCTCATTTGCTGCACCAAGTTGCCGTGGCACAAGCCGTACCCAAAGCATTAGCCGACGATTTGCCGCAGCGGGAGCAGATTGCCGGTTTGGCACAGGTGATGAGCCCGGAAGACACCCAGTTGTATTATCAAATTGCCCTGCACGGCCGCCGCGATTTGCCGCTGGCACCAGATGAATACGCGGGCTTTAGCATGACGCTGCTGCGCATGCTGGCGTTTTCCCCTGCAGAAGCAAGCCAGATTAATCTGCCAGCGCAAGCAGTCAGCCCGGCCGCAAGGGCTGCGCCAGTCACTCAAGCCGTGCCTCAGCCTGCACCCAATCCACCGGCACAGCAACAAGCCGCGCCACGCCCGCCGATCAGCGATGAGCCCAGCCATTACGATGCGCCGCCTTGGCACGAAGAAGAGCGGGCTGCACCGCCAGCACAAGCACCCGCCGCTATTGCAGCGCCTGCCACAAAAGGCCCGTTTAATGGCGACTGGCGCGCGCTGATTTTGCAGCTCAAGCTGGGTGCTGCAGGCATGCTGGCGCAAAACGCAGAATTACTGGGCTATACCGCGAACTCGATTGAGCTATTAGTCGGCGAAGAACACACTGCTGTCGCCAGCCGCGCCTATCAGGAAAAGCTGCGCGAAGCACTGAGCAACCACTTTGGCCATGAGATTTCACTGAGCATCACTCTTGGCTCGGCCAGCGGCGATACACCCGCAGCCATCGCCCTAAGGGAAAAACTGGCCCGCCTTGCCGAGGCCACGCAATCAATTCAAAACGATCCTTTTGTACAATCCGTGGTGCGTGATTTTGGTGCCACGGTGATTCCTGATTCAATCAAACCACTCAGTTAACCAAGGAGCAAGACAATGTTTGGTAAAGCCGGCATGGGCAATCTGATGAAACAAGCCCAACAAATGCAAGAAAACATGAAGAAAGCGCAAGACGAGCTGGCTACTGTAGAAGTAGAAGGCCAAGCGGGTGCAGGCATGGTCAAAGTCACCATGACATGTGCCAATGTAGTAAAACGCGTTGCCATCGATGACAGCCTGATGACCGACGATAAAGACATGCTCGAAGACCTGATCGCAGCGGCATTTAACGATGCCGTACGTAAAGCGGCCTCCACATCCGAAGCAAAAATGGCCGGCTTCACCGCGGGCATGCAATTGCCACCGGGCTTTAAAATGCCGTTTTAATTGAGTTTGCTTTCGTATGGCGGAGTACCCCTCCCCTGCGCAGCTATCCAAAAGGGGCAATCTGCCCCTTTTTTACGCCAGAGCGCCCCATGTCTACACCACCATCCCTGCATGCCCTGATCGCCGCACTGAAAACCCTGCCCGGCATAGGCCCCAAATCCGCACAAAGAATGGCCTTTCATTTAATGCAGCGCGATCAGAAAGGTGCGGCCGATTTAGCCACTGCGCTCAATAACGCGCTGGGCAAGCTCAAACACTGCAGCCTGTGCAATACCTTTGCCGAAGTGGATTTATGCGATGTTTGTAGCGATGAAAAACGCCAGCACAATCTGCTTTGCGTCGTAGAAATGCCCACCGATTTAATGATGCTGGAGCAAACACTGGCTTTTCACGGCCTGTATTTTGTACTCATGGGCAGGCTTAGCCCGCTCGACGGCATTGGCCCCAACGATATTGCACTGCAAAGGCTACTGGAGCGCGCCAGTGATGGCGTTGTAGAAGAAGTCATCCTAGCCACCAACTTCACCACCGAAGGCGAAGCCACAGCTCATTATCTGGCCGAAATGCTGCGAGCCCGCGGGCTGAAAGTCAGCCGAATTGCCCGTGGCATGCCGGTAGGCGGCGAGCTGGAACACGTCGATGCAGGCACGCTAGCACAAGCCATGCTGGAGCGGCGCAGTGTTTGATTTTTAGTTAGCCTAGCTAAATTAATGCGCCGACATCTTAGAAAACAGCTGCAACACCACTACCCCGCTTACAATCAGGCCCAAGCCAATAATGGCAGGCCAGTCTGGTTTCTGGCCGTAAAACAGCATCGCTACAATCGTCACAAGTACAATGCCCATGCCCGACCAGATGGCATAGGCCATGCCAACCGGCACACTTTTCAGCACTAAAGACAGCATCCAAAACGCCACGCCATAGCCCGCAACCACAATCACACTGGGCATCAACCGGCTAAATCCTTCAGTCGCTTTAAGGGCTGAAGTGGCAATCACTTCGGCCACAATGGCTATTGCCAATAAAAAATACGCATTCATTATTGAGTCGCCTACAAAAACAAGCCCGCCATCTTACGATATGCGGGCAAAGAAAGACGGGGAAATAATGACGCATCCAGCAAAAGGTTACTCGATCCTTAAGGTGGTTTCTGGATCAAACATCACCGCCTTAGTCATATCGAGGGATAAGCGCAGCGTTTCACCCGGCCCTTTCACCGCCCTAGGGTGAATCCGTGCCACCACGGGGGTATGATTTATTTCCGTAAAAATCATGGTATCCGGGCCTGTAGGCTCGGTAAGCTGCACAAGACATCCCAAACCACCGGTTTCAGAGTCCGCCACATCCAGCTGCTCTGGCCGGATACCCAGTAAAACTTTCTGCCCCAGCCGCTGGGTAAGTTGCGCGCTTTGTTTTACCGCTAAAAACTGGATATCCCCTTCAGATTGCAAGCTCACCCCAACACGGCCATCTTGCTCAGCCAAATGGCAGGGAATAAAGTTCATTGAAGGCGAGCCAATAAAACCCGCAACAAATAAATTAGCGGGTTTCTCATAAATATCCTGCGGGCTGCCAAATTGCTGAATAATGCCGTCTTTCATTACCGCAATTTTATCCCCCAGCGTCATTGCCTCAATTTGATCATGAGTCACATAAACAATGGTGGTTTTTAATCGCTGATGCAATTGCTTTATTTCAGTACGCATTTCTACACGCAATTTTGCATCTAAATTAGACAGCGGCTCATCAAATAAGAATAAAGTTGGGTTTCTGGCTAAAGCCCGCCCCATGGCTACCCGCTGCCGCTGCCCACCTGATAATTCAGCCGGCTTTCGATTTAATAGCGGGGTAATTTGCAGCATTTTAGAAACGCGCTCAATAATATCTTCCTGCTCTTTTTTTGGCACGCCACGCGTTTCCAAACCAAAAGCAATATTTTGCCGAACGCTCATCGTGGGATAAAGCGCGTAGCTTTGAAACACCATGGCGATATCTCTGTCTTTAGGCGGCACATCATTCACCTTGCGCCCGCCAATATAAATCTCACCGCTACTTGGTGCATCAAGGCCTGCAATAATATTCATTAAAGTGGATTTACCACAGCCTGATGGCCCTACCAGAATCAGAAATTCACCGGCTTCAATCGCAATATCAATACCTTTCAGAATATCTGTATCACCAAAGCTTTTGATGATATTTTTAATTGCCAGTGCGCCCATTATTCAATCCTTCTGATATTAATGCAGTACCACGTGGGGCAAATAAGCCTTGCCCTATAGGCAAGCAAAAAAGCCGACTATATAGGGTGTGCAAGTCATTGCGCACCGGCTTGTTGCGGTGCGTAACGCCTACGGCGTTTTGCACCCTGTTTCAATACTACAGATTAGAAAAATCAACCTTTTACCGCGCCTGCTGTTAAACCACGCACAAAATATTTACCTGCAAAAACATAGACCAAGATAGTAGGCAAGGCGGCAATAATGGCGGCGGCCATATCGACGTTATATTCTTTAACGGATGTAGAAGTATTGGCTAGGTTATTTAAACCCACGGTAATCGGCTGACTATCTCCGGCTGAAAAAACCACCCCGAATAAGAAATCATTCCAGATATTGGTAAATTGCCAGATCAGCGTCACCATAATAATGGGGGTAGACATGGGCAAAATAATCTTAAAGAAAATACGCCAGAATCCTGCACCATCCAGCCTTGCCGCTTTAATCAATTCATCCGGAATGCCCACATAGTAATTTCTAAAAAACAAAGTGGTGGATGCCAAGCCACATACCACATGCACAAAAACCAAACCAGTCGTTGAGCTGGCAATCCCCAGCCAACCCAAGGTTTGCGCCATAGGCAAGAGCAACACTTGAAAGGGCATAAACACGCCAAATAAAATCATGGCAAAAACAATTTCTGATCCCTTAAAACGCCATTTAGCCAATACATAGCCATTAATTGCACCGAGCGTGGTAGAGATTAATACGCCAGGAATCACCATACGAACCGAATTAAAAAAATAGGCAGATAAACCATGGCATTCCACGCCTGTACAGGCAGAAGACCATGCTTTAGCCCATGCAACAAATGAAATTGAGCTAGGAAAGGAAAGTAAATTACCACTTCTGATTTCATCCAGGCCTTTAACAGAAGTAATAAACATCACATACAGCGGCAATAAATAATAAATAGCAGCAAGGCACAACAGGGTATAAAGCAGACCACGGCCCATTTTATTTGCCATTTTTCTTGACCCTTAATTCTGAATAAAGATAAGGCACCACCAGCGCGGCAACAGTGGCCAGCATCATCATTGAGCTGGCCGCCCCCACGCCCATTTGCCCACGGGTAAACGCCATTGCATACATAAAGGTAGCGGGTACATCAGAAGAAAACCCAGGCCCGCCCCCTGTTAGTGCCATCACCAGATCAAAACTTTTAATAGCAATATGCGACAAAATCATCAGCGTAGAAAAAAAGACCGGCCTTAAAGCAGGCAGAATGATTTTCCAATAGATTCGGGGTAAAGAAGCACCATCAATTTGCGCGGCTTTTAATATGGAATCATCCACACCTCGCAAACCAGCCAAAAACAAAGCCATTACAAAACCAGATGATTGCCATACCCCTGCAATCACCACGGTATAAATCGACATATCAGAATTAACCAGCCAATCAAACGTGAACTGGGTAAAGCCCCAGTCGTGCATAAGTTTTTCTAGGCCTAATCCTGGGTTTAACATCCATTTCCAGGCGGTGCCCGTCACCACAAAAGAAAGGGCCATGGGATAAAGATAGATCGTACGCAATACACCTTCGCCACGAATTTTCTGATCTAAAAAAATAGCCAGCCCAATACCTATGGCCATGCCGCTACCAATAAATAAACCTGCAAATATAAATAAATTTTTTACTGCAACCCACCAGCGCTCATTCTCAAACAACACCTGATACTGAGCCAGACCGGCCCATTCTAAATTGGGCATTAATCTTGAAACAGTAAATGACAAATACCCATTCCAAAGAATAAAACCATATAAGAAAACTAGAGTAAGTAAAAATGAGGGGGCTAAAACGAGGCGCGGCAGCCAGCGCTCCGCGAAACCATAGTGTGCTTCCTGAGCGGATACAGACATTGTTTTCTCCAGAACGGGCGATCCAGCACGCGGGAAAGACAAACTGATCAGTAAGACAAGGACAAAACAGGGGGCAGCACTGAGGCTGCCCTCCCCGTTTATCACCGTATTTATTTCACTTTTGCTGCAGCAACCAATTTAACGCTCGCTTGTTGCGCCGTCATGGCGTCATCATTCCAAAATTGCGAAATGACATCGGCTACAGCGCCTTGAGTTGCTGAATGCATGGCCATGCCATGAGCCCAGGAGGGCAGTAAGGACCCTTTGGCAGAGGTGGCTTTAAAATCTTCGGCGGATTTTTTGCCACAATCATCAAACTTACTCATATTCAGCCCCTGCCGAACAGGGATAGACCCTTTATTCAGATTAAAGATTTCCTGAAACTCTGGGCTCATTAAAGTAACTGCTAAATCTTTCTGCCCTTTTTCAGCATCTTTATTTGGCAGTTTAAACATGGCGAAACTATCGATATTAAAGGTGTAAGCCGCCGCAGTACCAGGAGCGGCCACACAGAGAAAATCTTTACCCGGCACTTTGCCCGCAGCCAAGAATTCACCCTTAGCCCAATCGCCCATAATTTGCATAGCGGCTTTGCCATTAATGACCATAGACGTGGCTAAATTCCACTCCCGCCCGGGGGCATTTTTATCGGTATAAGGTTTAAGTTTTTTATAGGTCGTTAGCGCATTAATCATACTGGCGCTTTTCAAAGTGGCAGGGTCAAGCTGAATAAAGGCTTTTTTATAGAAATCACTACCGCCAACGCCCAAGGCGACTGCTTCAAATACCGTGGCATCCTGCCAAGGCTGGCCGCCATAGGCAAGCGGCTGAATACCGGCTTTTTGCAAGGCATCCGCAGTTTTAAAAAATTCATCCCAGGTTGTTGGCACTCTGGCATTTGCTTTTTTAAGTAACTCCGGATTAACCCACAGCCAATTAACACGATGCACATTAACCGGGGCGGCGACATAACTGCCTTTGTATTTCATGGCACTGGCCACCACAGGCGGCAGCAATTTATCCCAGCCTTCTTTTTTTGCCACATCATCTAAAGAAGCTAAAACACCTTCATTACCCCATTCCTGAATGGATGGCCCTTTGATTTGGGCTGCTGCAGGCGGCTGGCCAGAAACGACGCGTGTTTTAAGCGCCGTCATTGCGTTATCGCCTGCACCACCTGCCACGGCAAAGTCTTTCCATTTATGGCCTTTGGCTTCCAGCATCTTTTTAAGTTCTACAGCCGCTTTTGCCTCTCCACCAGAAGTCCACCAGTGCAATACTTCAACATCCGCGGCATGCACGGAAAACGCAATTGAAAAGCTCGCCGCCAACAAACTCACCTTCAGTTTCTGCATTATCGTATTCCTTATGTTGGGTACGCACATTGCTGACTATGTGTGCTCCAATTACTTTAGATGGGCAATATAGTCATTTAAATGAGGCGAAACACGATTGGGCAATAACCTTAAGGCAAATGCCTTATTAAACCCAAGCCAACACAGGAATAGCGTTTTATATTAAATACAAAAATTAAATCTCTGAGATTTGCACCCCTTTCAGCGAAGCAGCGAGGCCGCCCGCAGAACGTACTTTTAATTTGGTGTAAATACGCGCGCGGTGTACTTCTACCGTTTTAATACTGATATCTAATTCATCAGCAATTTGCTTATTTAAACGGCCGGTGAGCAATTCACGCAGCACTTCACGCTCGCGCGGTGTAAGGCTTTCAAGGCGCTCATCCAAAGATTGACGGGCATTCCAAGCACTACGCGCTTCTTCATCACGGGAAAGGCAGGCTTCAATTCTGGATACCAGTAGGCCGTAATCGCATGGTTTTTCTAGGAAATCCATCACGCCGTCTTTCACTGCGGCAACAGCCATTGGCACATCAGCATGGCCTGTCAGGAAAATAACCGGCGGCAAATAGAAAGCATTTTTTAATTCGGCATACAGCTCTAAACCACTCATGCCCGTCATGCGGACATCAATAATCAGGCAGCTGTATTCCGATGCATCCGATTCATTTAAAAAATGCTCTGCCGATTCAAAACCAAAAACAGGCCACTGATGCGCTTCGAATAAAATTTGCAGCGCATCACGAACAGCGGAGTCATCATCAATTACAGCGATTGGTCGCATAACAATTACCTTTCAAGATAGTAATACTGAAGAGGGCCAGGAAAGCCACTATGACTGATTCCCGGTCAAACACCGAAACATACAATCAGTGGCACATCACTGCCCCGGCTCTCATTTAAGATAAAACAATGGGAAGGCGAAAAATAAAACAACTGCCGCCATCAGGATTTGCCTGAATTTTTAAATGCCCCTGATGCTGTTCAATCACGGAGCGGCAAATATTCAAACCAATCCCCATTCCCTCGGGCTTACTGGTATAAAAAGACTGAAACAATAAAGCGGGGTTTTCAATCCCCGAACCCCTGTCGGCCACACAGACCTCAAGCCAGTCTTTACCTGCATAGGCACTGACCCGGATTTCTCTTTGTGCCACAGGTGTTTCCAGCATGGCCTCCATACCATTCTTAATTAAATTAAATAGCACCTGTTCCAGCATCACGCCATCTCCCATTACCTTAGGCAGGGCGGGACTTAAATCCAGAATAATGCGACTTTGATATTTTCGGGCCATCGGCTCAAGTAATTGCATGGCCACTGCCAGTAGCTCGGCAAAATCGCAAAGCTCGCTGCGCGATGCACGCCGGGATGAAAAGTTACGAATCCCGCTGATAATTTGCCCGGCACGCCTAGCCTGCTCACCCATTTTGGCCAGAATATGCCTGACCGAATTTTTTTCATCACGGGATAAGATTTCTTCCCCAGCTGCAGCATAGCCCGCAATCGCCGCCAGCGGCTGATTAAGCTCATGTGCAAGGCTTGATGCCAGCTCGCCCATACTGACTAATCTGGCCGTATGCTGAAGTTTTTCTTCCCTTGCCCGCTCTTCTTCAGCAATTTGCCGTCTTTCAGTGATATCGGCAGCGATTTCCAACCAGGCCACCAGCCCGTCCACCCACTGAATCCGCCTGCGTTGCACCAGAAACCAGCGACCGCTGATCGGGTCCTGCCGCTCTGCGGCGGCCTCTCCAATCGGTAAAAGCGGCCACATACAGCACTCTCCATCCGCCTGCAGTGGGAAGGTATGACTATGGTGACGGTTGCGGTAGCGCACGATGCCACTATCCACATCAAACACAGATACAGCGGCATCCAGGCCTTCCAATACAGTAAGTAGCTGTTTGCGTGATTCAGCCAGTGCCTCACGCTCACTTTGCAGCTCGGTCACATCATATAAAGACGCCATCCAGCCCCGGTGCTCTCCCCGCCCGTCCACCAAGCGTGAAGAATAAAGGCGCACATCAAAACGCTCGCCATCCCGGCGCATAAAACGAAGTGCAAAACCGCTGACAGGGCACTCTCCCGACAAGAGAGAGTTCCAGGCCGCAGCACAGGCCGCAAGCTCTTCAGGCGCCCAATAAGGCATAGGGGACGATTTGCCCAACAACTCGGCTTGCGATCTACCCACCATGCTGCAAAACGCCAGGTTAGCGTAAATCAGATGCCCGGAGGTATTAATGGCCAGTAAACCAGTGGTGAGTGAATCCTCCATTGCGGCACGAAAACGCATCTCGTCCCGCAAAGCACCTTCTGCCTGCTGGCGCTGCTGCATCCGTTTTTTCAACAGGCTCAAAGCCCACAGCAAAGCCACCAGCAATGCAAACACCACACCCAGCAGCCAAAGCTGTGTCACGGATGTTTTTTCATGCCGCACGCTGGCGCGTAATTTCAAGCCATGTCCCAGAGGCTCAAAACCCACCGACCGGCTTATCCCGGTCAGGCTTATCCGTGCATCATGGGGGGCCAGCACATTCCCTTTGCCATCCAGCAATGATAAATCGTAGCGCTGCACCATCCACCATGGCACCCGCTGTTGCAAAATTGCAGGCAGAGCATACGCAGCTAGCACAGAGCCCAGATACACGGTGCCTTTAAAAATAGGAACAACCAGCACGATCTGAGCCACTTTAGGCTCGCCCGCCATAATCACATTTGAATATAAAACATAGCCCAGCGTGGCCGCGCCATCGAGCACCTCCAGCAAGAGAGGATCATCCAGAGGCACAAGGCTTTGCGGCCGCGAGCTGTACGCTGGCAAGCCCCACACCCGGTTCCCCCCGGAATTAACATAATCAACCGAGAGCATTTCGGGCGATGCCCGCAACAGGCTATCGGCTCTGGCGCGAAAATCCTCCTCGCGCAAGGCATTCGCTGAAATACCATAAGCCAGATTTTCAATCGCATTCTGATTGGTTTGCAAGTGCAAGCGCAGGCCCTGCTCCTGCCAAAGCAAATCTTGAGACAAGACCGTATCCTGCGCACTTCTGGCCTGGCGAAAATCAAGCCAGACAAAGCTTGTCAGCGCTAGCAGCACAAGGCTGATCGAAATATAGGCGAGCCACCACAGCCAATGCTGACCGGCTCGGCGCATCAGGGAAGAATTCATAGTTGGCCAGCTTGGGGCATATAGGGAAAAAACATCTTGGCCAGTTCAGTGCTTCAGAAATAACATTTTTTTTATGATAGTAGCGTAAATAACTCACGCAAACATGTGAGGAGGATAGGGTGCATTGTAACGAGCCCCCATATGGTAAAACCCTAAGATAAAAAAAACGCCGGAGCAAATTGCCCCGGCGTTTTTAATCAATCCAGCAGAAAATCAAGACTAGAACTTGGTATTAAGCAATATAAACAAAGACTTATAAAGAAAACAAAAAACAGTGTTCAGCCTTTATTTCTGAATTAATCGCGACTATTACCTGTGAAAGCCATGATTAAATTCAACAAACTGGTAAATAAATTGTAAACATTCAGATAAAGGCTCAGCGTAGCGCTCACATAATTGGTTTCGCCACCATTTACGATTCGGCTGACGTCATACAAAATAAAGCCAGAGAAAATCATTACTGCTACGGCTGAAATGGTCAGAGACAGCGCAGGAATCTGGAAGAAAATATTAGCCAATGCGGCCAGAATAATCACCACCAGACCAATCATTAAGAATTTCCCCATAAAGGAGAAGTCTTTCTTAGTGACCGTTGCAATCGTCGCCAGCGTAAAGAAAATAGCCCCTGTACCGATTGCGGCCATTGCAATCATTTCTGCACCGTTGCTAAAGCGTAAAGCCATTTGCAACATTTGCGACAGCCACAACCCCATAAACCCGGTATAGGCCAGCAAAATAAATACGCCAGCAGCGCTTTCTTTGGTTTTCTCAATGGCGTAGAAAGAACCAAAACTAATACCCATAAAGACAATAAAGCCCATCATAGGTGACATGCGGAACTGCATGGCAATACCCAAAAATGCGCCAATAGCTGTTGGTACCATGGTCAGTGCCAACATAAAATAAGTGTTACGTAATACGCGATTACGCTCGGACGACAGCGCTGAGCTGCCATAAGCTGTGGTGTTTAATTGCATGATCGTGTCTCTCCATTCTCACGGACTGGCCGTGTATGTCAGATAGATGGGTGTGATATAAAAAAGTTTCAAGGAGATTGAAAGAAAGATTCAATATCTGCAACTTTTACCAGAGAAAGTGCTTTTGGTGA
This sequence comes from Iodobacter fluviatilis, assembly GCF_900451195.1. Classification (NCBI taxonomy): domain Bacteria; kingdom Pseudomonadati; phylum Pseudomonadota; class Betaproteobacteria; order Neisseriales; family Chitinibacteraceae; genus Iodobacter; species Iodobacter fluviatilis. The sequence goes on along the minus strand of NZ_UGHR01000001.1, from coordinate 1,880,565 downwards.
CCATTCAGGCTGATCATCCCTGTCGATCAGTTTAGCACGCACCCCTTCATGGAAATCACCGTGCCGTAAACAATTTCTTGCACCTATCCACTCCATTTCTACCACCTCATCGTAAGAAAGTGCTTGTGCCCGCTGCGCCATTTCCCACGTCAGATAAATAGATGTGGGTGATCCAGCGGCCTGCAGTGCCGCAGCCTGACGCAAAGCGAGTGCATCACCCTGATAATTTTGAATCCGCCCGCAAATAGCCAGCAAATCATCTCCAGCACAGATGGCGGCTACTTCATCAGCCAAGGGCAGCCATACCGATTCAGGCAGAGGGCAAGGCCAGGCCGCTGACAGCGCCGCAAGCGCCCCGGAAGCCAGCTCTGCATCACGCTCACCCGCACCACTCCAAGGCAAGGCTTGTAAAGTAATGATCAAGTCAGTAAAAGAGCACGATGGCAAAGCGAACTCTGCCGCGCCAAAAGCCAGAGCATCGGCCGCATTCAGGCGGCTGCCTGTCAGCGCCAATAAGCGCCCTATCTGCCCTTGTAATTGCTGCAGCCAAAAACTGGCACCCACATCAGGAAACAGTCCAATGCTGATTTCCGGCATGGCTAACACACTGGATTCCGTGACGATGCGATGGCTGGACGCTGCAAAAATCCCCCAGCCGCCGCCCATAACAATGCCATTTCCCCAGGCGATCACGGGCTTAGGATAACGGTGTAATTCCCGGCAGAGATCATACTCATGGCGGAAAAAATCATCGCCTTCATGTAAAAACTCGGGCTGACTCATGGCGTGGTAAAGCGCACGAATATCGCCGCCCGCACAAAAAGCCCGCTCGCCCTCGCCGCGTACCAATACCGCCACCAACGCTGGATCATGCCGCCAAGCCTCAATCTGCTCACGAATCTTCAAAACCATAGGCAAGCTTTGCGCATTCAGCCTGCTGGAAGCTAATAAAATCTCACCTAAAAACAAACCATTACTCAGCGCAATCTGCTGAAAATGCACCATCTTTATGTCTCTCTTTAAAACAAGGGGGAGTGCTACGAAAATTAGAATTAACAATTAAAAGTCAAAAAGACCTTTTTAGTGCCTTCGGCACGTTGATTTAGCTGCGGGCGTCCCGCTGGACCTTCCTTTCTTGTGTGGCCAAGAAAGGAAGCGAAGCCACAACCTCAAAGCACGAAGGCCCCTGCACTGCGGACAGTCGGCGGCGGGCGAGATTGGCTCGTGCCTCGCTCCCAAGCGATCCCCCGCCCCGCTTGTTCCTCGCTCCGGCGTGTTTCAAGGGGTTATTTAAGCCCCGTGCCAAGAGCGCGGTTATTACAGTTTTTCATTGTTTGCAAACATCAACCCAAACTAGCCACCCGTGCCACCCACTGTCAGCCCACCATCAATGCGTAAAGTAGGTTGGCCTACGCCAACCGGTACGCTTTGGCCTTCTTTGCCACAGGTGCCCACACCTGGGTCTAGCGCCATATCATTGCCGATCATCGATACACGAGTCAGTACATCGGGGCCGTTGCCGATCAGGGTTGCGCCTTTTACCGGATACATCAGTTTGCCATCTTCTACCCACCATGCTTCGGAGGCAGAGAATACGAATTTTCCGCTGGTGATATCCACCTGACCACCGCCAAAGTTAGCCGCGTACAAGCCGCGCTTGATGGAGCCGATGATTTCTTCAGGCTCCGCACTGCCCCCCAGCATCAGGGTATTAGTCATGCGCGGCATCGGCAGATGGGCAAAGCTTTCACGGCGGCCATTGCCTGTCAGCGGCATATTCATCAGGCGTGCATTCAGGCTGTCTTGCAGATAGCCTTTTAAAATGCCGTCTTCGATCAATACAGTGCGCTGAGTTGGATTACCCTCATCATCAATATTGAGCGAGCCACGGCGGTCACTGATCGTGCCATCATCCACCACGGTCACGCCCTTAGCTGCAACCTGCTGGCCAATCTTGCCACTGAATGCAGAAGACCCCTTGCGATTGAAATCGCCCTCTAAGCCATGACCAATGGCTTCGTGTAATAAAATACCCGGCCAGCCAGCGCCCAGCACCACGGTCATTTCACCGGCAGGAGCCGGGCGGGCGTGTAGATTCAGCACGGCCTGATCAACCGCTTTTTTGGCGTAATCTAGCACCACAGCATCATCAAAATAGCCGTAAGCAAAACGACCACCACCACCTGCACTGCCCTGCTCACGCAGGCCGTTTTCTTCCACAATCACCTGAATAGACAAGCGGCAGAGCGGGCGCACATCGGCAGCGCGATGGCCATCGTGGCGCGCCACGTAAATCACCTCAAACTCGGAAGCTAAGCTGGCCATCACTTGCACCACGCGCTTATCTAGGCTGCGCGCAGTGCGCTCTAGTTTTTCCAGCAGCGCCACTTTAGCCAGCTCATCAAGGCTGGCCAGCGGATCAACCGGCTGATAAAGCGAGTGGCCTACAATATCCCGGCCCAGTGCCACGGTATTTTGCCCGCCTTGGCGGCCAATCGCCCGCGTAGCGGCGGCGGCTTGGGTCAGCGCATTCAGGCTGATGTCATCAGAATAAGCAAACGCAGTTTTTTCACCCGACACGGCTCGCACACCCACGCCGGTATCAATATTAAAGCTACCTGACTTCACAATGCCTTCGTCCAGACTCCATGCTTCGCTGCGGCTGTACTGAAAATACAAATCGGCGTAATCAATATTATGTGTCAGCATCTGGCCAAACACCTGATCGAGCTTGGCATCGTCCAGATTAAAAGGCGTCAGCAACGTTTGGCGGGCAGTTTCTAAATGAGTCATTGTTTTGTCGCTTGAGTGAATCAGATGATTGAAAGGTATTACACACTATCTTTAAGGCACAGGGAAGGCGAGAAATCCCCATGGAATTTATAAAGTCGTCACACCGTAAAGATTAATGGGCCAAAATGACTGTAAACACAGAGATCAAAGAGTGCTCTGTGCCTGCAAGCCTTTTAAGGAAGTTCACGACTAAAGTAAGCGATGCGTTAAGGCGGGCAGGATGCGCCTTACTCTGTCCATCTGGCTGGCTTTTAATTCAGCCATCACCACGCCTTCACCGCTGGACTGACAGGCCAGAACCTTGCCCCATGGATCGATAAGCATACTGTGGCCAAAGGTATGGCGACCGGTGGAATGCTCACCGCCTTGCCCAGATGCAATCACATAGCATTGATTTTCGATGGCGCGCGCGCGCAGCAAGACTTCCCAATGTGCCTCGCCTGTGGTTTGGGTAAATGCAGCGGGCAAAATAATAAAATCAAGCGGCAACATGGCGCGGAAAAATTCAGGAAAACGCAAATCGTAGCAAACCGATAAGCCAATCCTTCCAAAGGGCGTATCAAAAGCCACGGGCTGATGCCCCGCTAAAATCGTATCGGCCTCCCGAAAGCACTCCGTGCCATTATCAAAACCAAATAAGTGCATTTTGTCATAGCGCGCCACGCACTCGCCTTCCGGGGAGTACACAAGACAGCTGTTATTGACACGGCTTACATCAGCGCAAATCAGGGGCACAGTGCCACCGACCAGCCAGACGCCATATTCTTTGGCTGCATCGGCTAAGAAACGTTGAATTGGCCCGTTTCCAAATGCTTCTTTAACTGCCACTTTATCCGTATCTTTATTGCCCATAATCGCAAAATATTCAGGCAGCACGATCAGCTGAGCACCAGCATTTGCAGCATTTTTAATCAAACGCGCTGCGCTAGCTAAGTTAGCAGCCACGTCAGGGCCAGACACCATTTGAATGGCTGCGGCAAGCAAAGTATTCATTTTCCCTCGCTCAATATCTATTTTCTATTAAAGGGCATGCGTGACAATGGGCTGCTGACACTTTTAATTTGCGGATCTGACATACTGCCTGTGATGTCGTATTCATAAGCCACCAGCTGGCCCAGCGGGTCTTTTAAAACACGCTGCAGTAAGAATGTAGCCACGCCAATCACAGGGTTAATAATGGTGGTGGCCACAGCCACGCTGTCACCAATCACCGGCACAATCCGCACGCGTAAGTTTTGTGTGGCCGCCATAAAATTAGCATCCCCTCTGAATAAGACTTGCGCGGCGGGCCCAGCAATCACCAGATTATCGGTGCGTGCCACGCCACGGTCGATCACGCTATCCCCACGGATTGAATCAAATTCAAAGCCTTCAGAAAATACATCTCTGAAATCAAGCTGCACGCGGCGGGCCAGGGATTGCAGGCTGAGAATCGATAATAAGCGCCCTACGCCCGGATCAACCTTAGCAAACTGCCCGGCCTCCACATCCACGCGCAATTTACCTTGCAGGGTTGATAGATCAGGCGGGAACAACTCGCCATCCCATGCCACATCGCCACTGAGCTTGGCGGGAGCACGGCGCATGGTGTCTGGCACACCAAGACGGGTCAGCAATTTACCGAGGTTTTCAGTTTCAATCGCAAAATTGCCGCTGATTCTGCCCGGTGTTTTACCCCAAACGCCGCTCATATTCAGCTTGCCATCGGGGTTGCTGATATTCACGCCGCTTAAACGCCAGTTCTCCCCCTGCTGCACCGCATCGACTTCCAGCTTGCCTAACTGTAAATTTTTATAGCGAAAATCATTCACTTGCAAATCAAGCGCAGGCAACTGTTGCAATGGCGATGCCAGCTGCACTGCTCCGTAAGTTTGAAAAGGCAGCCACAGCTTACTTAAGCGGCTGCTGAGCTTACCCTTTTCGTGGCCATTCCATTCAAAAGTGCCAGCCAGCTCTTGGCTCTCAACGCTGCCCTTCCAGAGCGATTCATTTTGTTCCTGCGCCTTAATCCGCACATCGATCAGACGCCTGCCCCAGCTCAATACACGGCCAAAGCGTAAATCCACACTTAAAGGCCCAGGGCGGCTGCCCGTCTGATCACCGATCAGCTCATCAGTCAGCGCCAGCCAGCTTTGCACATTTAATTCTGGCAAGCCGCCGCTGATATGGATGCCTGCTTTAGGCATGACGGGCAATGTCCCAGAGCCCAGCATAATTTGCCCCTGCAGCTTATTGCCTAAGGATAATTGCCCTTGCAAGCTTCTGTCGTAAGCAAACTCGAGCAAAGCAGGGTCATTGGCATTACCGCTTAAACGCAGACGCAGCGGCCGGTTATCCACGCCGTTTTTAGCCAGAGGCGCTGGCAAATCAACACTTAAACCCTGCAATGGCGATTGAATACTTAAGGAGTACTGAGCCTGCCCGGTGCTTAAGCTGGCCTGATAAGGCACTTTCCCGTGCAGGCGTTGTTTAAACGGCACACCATAGCGATCGGCCACGTCCTGAATATCAGCCTGGCCAGCCATATTCAGCAGCAATGCACCCTGTGCATTGCTTGCGCCGGAAAGCTTCACGCCTCCCCCTAAAGCTTGCGCTTTTGCGTCTTTAATGGTCAGCGACTGCTCAGTAAAACCAATCTTGCCATCGGCTTTAGTCAGGAGCGGAACCGCCCCGCCAAAATCGAGCTTATTACCCGAAAAGCGGTATTCACCCAAAATCTTGCTGGCATCGGTGTTTTCCAGTGGCAGGGCTAATTGCAAGCTCAGCTCGCCATCCCCTTCCGCTTTCAGATCGTCAATAAAACCTTCGGTACTCTGCTTAACCGGGCTTTGGTGTACAAAACGTAAAAATGCCTGAGTTGCACCCTGCGCCTTGCCTTTGACATTCAGCATAGGAGACAGCGTATCCATCTCAGGAATCGATACCGCCACATCACGCAAATTCACCGCAAAGATTTTGCCCTTACTGGCCCTGATATCCATTGCTGCGCCATGAAAATCAAGAAACGCATCGATATGCTCAATTGCAGGCCAGTCATCGGCATAAGACAAAGCCACATCTTTCGCATCTGCCGTGATTCTGAACACGCCATCTTTAGGATTACGGAAAGGAAAGTTTTCTAAATTGCCACGTAATTCGGCCCGTCCATTAACGGCTTTACCGCTGAGCAAGGATGTTTTTAGCCATGCCAGCGTTTCATCCCCTGCGGCGCGGGGCAAATACAAGTAAGCACGCTTGGCTTGCAGCTCACGAATATCGCCTTTTAAATTTAGATTGCCCAGCCCCTTACCAGGCCAGATATATTGCGCACTAGCGCGTAAATTTGTATCCGCATTGGCCAGCTCAGCCTGCGGCACATCCAGCTTCCATCCCCCTGCTGCCCGCTGCCATGCCAGCGTAAAACTGCTGCGGTCAAAATGCAGCGGCTCAACAAATTGCGCGGGCATCGTCAGTGATAAATCACGGCTGGCAATCGTGGCCTTGCCTGTGTCCTGATCCAGCCTAGCTTTGACATCAAAGCGCCCTAATAATGGCAGCCCCTGTTGCGGCAGAGCCAGCTCCAGCGCTTTGGCATCTATTTCAGCACTATATTTTTTTGCTTTTTGCCATGGCCCTTGCCAATTAAGCGTCAGCTGATCAATCCGGCCCTTCATTCCCGCATCTTGATACGCTGCTGGCAGCCATGCAGAAAGCGCCCCTAGGCCGTTCAAACTTAAAGACTGCAGCGCTAGGCTGTGTTTGTCTGAACGATCGCGCTGGTAATCAAGCCGGCAGTTTTGGCAAAGATCACCACTGGCCGTGGCCATATGGGCGGCTTTTAAACGTAATGACTGCTGCTCCTGATCATCCTGCCAGACAAAGCCCCCTTCAAAAGCGGGCAAAAACAAGGCCTGCGGTGCATCAGGCCAAGCCAGCACTAAATTGTTTATTTTTAATTGGGTATCCAATTTTTCAAGCTTGGCCTTAGCAAAATGCACGCTGCCCCTCAGCCCGCCCTCGCCTTCCGCCTGAGTAAACCATTGCGCCTCACGGGGCAATCTTTGCGCCAGTTGTTGCAAATCCACACGGGGCATATTAATCGTCAGCTGTCCGGACCAGCTCCGCAGCTCACCCACATCCTGACCACGCCAGTTTCCTGATAAGGAAAAAGCATCGGACACCACTTTGGGCGGCAAGACAGAAAGCTCAAAACGATGGCGGCCAAAACGCTGTTTGATATCCAGATCAAAGTTAGAAAAGACCTGCTCGCCTGTGTGGCTTTGCTCATCTAGGTAGTTTAATTTGCCATCGCTGATTTTTAGCTCGCCCTGCGCCAGCAGCCAGTTCATAAACCGGTTCTCGTTTTTGCCCGCCCCCGTTTTCAACGGAAAGCCCGCCACAAACCACTGCCCTGCCTGATCGCGGCGCAGGTTTAAATGAGGAGCTACGGTCGCCAGACGGCTGAAGAGCAGCTCACCGCGCAGCAACGTCCACCACGACAAATCAGCATCAGCGGAAGTAAGCTGCAAACCGGCCTGCCCGGCACCAGACACTTTAAAATGATCAACGCGAATATAAGGATGAATGCCCCGCCAGCCACCAGACAAACGCCCCATTTCGATCTGGCTGCCGGTGGCATCCACCAGCTTTTGCACCAGCCACGGCCGGTATTCATCAAGGCGAGGCAGCACATAAAACTGCCACGCCATCACCACAGAGCAAAAAATCAGGCCGACACCGGCCAGCACCCGCAGCAAGGCACGGTAATGCCAGTGTAAAAAGATAGAAAAACGTTGCAGTAGCTTAGAAAAAACAGGCATTCAGTGCGGCTCGGACATGCCAAAATCAGGCAGTGCTGTGTTAGGCTTTGCTGACACTTGAGCAAAGCAAATCGCTGGAGAAACATCACGACCGGCTGCAGCTTAGTGTCAAACAGCGCCCTAGGTTAGGGGATACTTGATTTTAACCGTTTTTGAGCCTCCACCGATGACTGATCTGATGCAAAGTTCTAAATCCTTACTTGCCCCGGCCTTAGCGCACAGCCGATACCTTCAGCAACTACTGCTCCGCCACCCCCATCTGGCCGAAGAAACAGCCGAGCAACTTGCCCAGCCTTACACCCGGCAGATGATGGAAGAACAGCTAAGCCAGCTGTCCGGCATGGACGATCAGGCTTTAAAACAACGCTTACGCCGCTTACGCCAAGCCGTTATGGCCAGACTGATCAGCAGAGAGCTGGCCGGGTTATCTGATCTGACCGAAGTGATGCACAGCATCAGTGATTTAGCCGAGGTTACGCTGGCCACCGCTTTGGCATGGGTATCGCAGCCCGACGCTCGTTATGGTCAGCCCATTGGCGAGGAATCTGGGCAGGTGCAGGAGCTCATTATTGTGGGCATGGGCAAATTAGGCGGGCGTGAGCTAAATGTCTCATCAGATATTGATCTGATCTTTATTTTCCCCGAAGACGGCCAAACCACTGGGCCGCGCAAAATCAGTAACTCTGAATACTTTGCCCTGATTGGCAAACGCCTGATTAATCTAATTGGCGAAATCACCGAAGATGGCTTTGTATTCAGAGTGGATATGCGGCTGCGCCCATTTGGTGATGTAGGCCCGCTGGCCTGCAGTTTTGCAGCCTTAGAAAGCTATTTACTCACCCAAGGCCGCGAGTGGGAGCGTTATGCGTGGATCAAAGCCCGCGCACTCTCTGGCGATGAAACCGGGCTGATGCAAATGGTGACGCCTTTTGTTTACCGCAAATATCTAGATTACGGCGCGTATCACTCCATGCGTGAGCTGCACAGCCAGATCCGCCGCGAAGTCGCCCGCAAAGACAAAATCGACAATATTAAGCTGGGGCCGGGCGGGATTCGTGAAATCGAATTCATAGGCCAAGTTTTTCAGCTGATACGGGGCGGGCGCAATAAAATTTTACAGCTGCGCCCAACAGTAGCCATTCTGGATGAGCTGGCCCAGCAAGGCATACTTACCCACGCCGCCGTAGCAGAGTTGCAGGAGGCTTACCGCTTCTTACGTAATACCGAACATCGCTTAATGTATCTGGACGACGCACAAACCCAGATGCTGCCTTTAAATACGGAAGATCAGGCCCGCATCGCGCACAGTATGGGGTTTGCACAGTGGGAGCAATTCAGAGAGCAGCTCACAATTCACCGCAGCCGCGTCAACCAGCACTTCGAGCATGTATTTGTTTTGCCACCGGACGAGGGCGAAGCCCATCCGCAAGCCGCCATCTGGCTGAGCGCACAGGATGGCGACAGCACCGATCTGGCCACGCTGGGCTTTGAAAACCCGGATGAAATCAACCGCCGGCTTGCCGCAATGCAAAGCAGCAGCCGCTATCAGCAAATGCCAGACCGCTGCCGAAAACGCATCGACAGCATTCTGCCACCTTTAATCGAAGTAGCCGCCAGTTTTCATAATCCTGACGCTACGTTCACCCGTATTCTCGATTTACTCGAGGCCATCAGCCGCCGCGAATCCTACCTTGCCCTACTAGCCGAGCACCCGCGCACACTCAAGCGACTTGCCAGCCTCTATAGTGCCAGCCCATGGGTTTCGCAGTATCTGACCCGCCATCCTATTTTGCTGGATGAGCTGCTCGATTTTCGCTTACTAGAAGAGCAACCAGACTGGCCAAAGCTTGGCAAAATTTTGCGCCAGGAGTTAAAAGATTTAGACGATGACACCGAAGCCAAAATGGATTGCCTGCGCCATTTTCAGCATGCGCAGGTATTCAGACTGGTGTGCCAGGATTTAGACGGCTTGCTGGTTTTAGAAACGGTATCTGATCATTTATCTGATCTGGCCGATTTAATGCTCACCGTTACGCTTGAGCAAGTCTGGCAAGAGCTGCCGAACAAACACCGCAGTCACCCGCAATTTGCGGTCATTGGCTACGGCAAACTGGGTGGTAAAGAGCTGGGTTTTGCCTCAGATCTAGACATCGTTTACCTCTTTGATGATGATCACCCCAACGCGCCCGAAGTCTATGCCAAATACGCCAAACGCGTGGTGAACTGGCTGACCGCGCTGACGCCCGCCGGCCATCTTTACGATATTGATTTGCGCCTGCGCCCCAATGGCACATCGGGCCTGCTGGTTTCCAGCATTGGCGCATTTGCACAGTATCAACGCGAATCGGCATGGGTATGGGAACATCAGGCGCTGACCCGCGCCCGCTACTGCGCCGGTGATCGCATTGTGGGCAATGCTTTTGAGGCCATACGCGAAGATATTTTGCGCACACCCCGTGATTTAGCCAAGCTGCGTGAGGAAGTAAAAACCATGCGGGAGCGCATGCTGGAAACGCATCCGGCACATGCAGAAGATGTAAAACATGTGCGGGGCGGTATTGTGGATATCGAATTTATTATGCAATACCTGATTCTTGCCCACGCCAGTGCGCATCAGGATTTTTGCCTTAACAGCGGCAATATCGCTCTGCTGACCACCGCAGCCCGGCAGGGATTAATCCCTCTGGAAGCGGCTCAGCTTGCCGCAGATGGCTATCGGGAATTACGCCGCCTGCAGCATAGCAGCCGCCTGAATGGCACTCAGCTGACAAGCAAAATGCTGACCCCTATTCAGCCACAACTGGCCGCAGTGCGCCTACTCTGGAAAACACTATTCGGGGAAGATTAAAACAAGACGATAAAAGACGGGCCAAACATCAGCCCGTCGGATTCCTTTTAAAAACAACGCTATATTTGATGTTCATTGGCGCTTACATCTGGGAACGCAGCAAAGCTGACCGCTGCAGCGCCATTAGGCAGGTAATCCGCCAGCAAATACGCCTCTTCGCGTATCCGCCCCATCAGTGCCACAACGAGATCCGGCTGCAAGCTTAATTCAAACCAGAATTCTTTACGCCAGACAGGATTAAGCCCCACATCGCCCCCCGGCTCCAGCTCGCTCACCGACGCCTGACGAAATGCAAAACCCAATGCAGCTAAAAAGTCAGCAAACTCGGGCCCGCTATCGCTCACCTCCAGCACAAACGCGGCCATCCCCGGCGCCACTTGCTGTAAATTTACATAAATATGGGTATGAAAAGGCAGCTGCACCGTTTGCATACACTGGGTGCAAAAAAAACCGGAACGCGGCGCATATTCGCTTTCATCTGCATAGGTATCAGCAATTGGTAAGACGGGATGCCCGCAACTATGATACGAATCCACACTAAACCTTTCATTAGAAAGCAATAAATATAATGATACGCTTTCATACCAGCGCTGGGGCAAAAAAAAAGCACCTGCATTTGCAGGTGCTTTTTAGTCGAAGCGATGCAGATCAGCTTGCTGCGACTTCAGCCTTCTGACGCAAGCGGATATGCAATTCACGCAGTTGTTTTTCATCCACGCTATTGGGTGCATCGGTCAGCAAACACTGTGCGCGCTGGGTTTTAGGGAAGGCGATCACGTCACGGATAGATTCCGCACCCACCATCAAAGTCACCAAACGATCCAGACCAAATGCTAAACCACCGTGCGGAGGCGCACCAAACTGCAGGTTTTCTAACAAGAAGCCAAATTTGTTTTGCGCTTCTTCAGCATCAATTTTCAGTGCGCGGAATACTTTGGATTGCATTTCTTCGCGGTAAATACGAATCGAGCCACCACCAATTTCAGAGCCGTTTAGCACCATATCGTAGGCTTTAGCGATACATGCGCCCGGATTGTTATCCAGCATATCTTCGTGGCCGTCTTGCGGTGCAGTAAACGGATGGTGACACGCGGTCCAGCGATCGGCTTCTTCGTCGTGCTCGAACATTGGGAAATCAATCACCCACATTGGCTTCCAGCCTTGAGCAAAGTAGCCGCCCGCCTCGCCTTTCTCGTGACCAATCTTGATACGCAATGCGCCAATCGCCTCATTCACTACCTTAGCTTTATCTGCACCAAAGAAAATCAGATCGCCATCCGTTGCACCGGTGCGGGCGATAATTTCTTTCAGCGCGGCTTCAGACAGATTTTTAACAATCGGAGATTGCAGGCCTGAGTGCTCGTCATTGCTCAGTTTAGTAACATCGTTCACTTTAATGTAAGCCAGACCCTTAGCGCCGTAAATCGCCACAAACTTGGTGTACTCGTCGATTTCCTTACGGCTAAGTGCAGCACCACCCGGTACGCGCAAACCTACTACGCGGCCATTGGCCATTTCTGCAGCAGAGCGGAATACTTTGAATTCTTCCGTCTTCATCAGATCGGTCAGCTCAACAAATTTCAAAGTCACACGCAGATCAGGCTTATCCGAGCCATAGTAATACATGGCATCGGCGTAAGTCATGCGCGGGAAGTCGGTCAGCTCAACGCCAATCCCTTCTTTAAACACGTGCTTGGCCATCGATTCGGTGATGTCCATGATTTCGTGTTCGTTCAGGAACGAGGTTTCGATATCGATCTGGGTGAATTCCGGCTGACGATCAGCACGTAAATCTTCATCGCGGAAGCACTTCACAATTTGGTAGTAACGATCAAAACCCGCCACCATCAGCAATTGTTTAAATAGTTGTGGCGATTGTGGCAAAGCAAAAAACTGACCATCGTGCACACGGCTAGGCACCAGATAATCGCGTGCGCCTTCTGGTGTGGAGCGGGTCAGCATCGGGGTTTCGATATCAATAAAGCCACGGCTGTCCAGGTAATTACGGATCAGCATGGCGATGCGATAACGCAGGCGCAGATTTTTTTGCATGACCGGACGACGCAGGTCAATCACGCGGTTTTGCAGACGTACGTTTTCAGAGAGATTTTCATCATCGATCTGGAACGGTGGGGTGACTGCGGTATTCAGAATTTTGATTTCAGTGGCCACAATTTCAATTTCGCCAGAAATCAGGTTTTTATTGGCTGCGCCTTCCGGACGGGCACGCACCAGACCGGTGATTTCCAGAACATATTCATTGCGGGAGGAATCCGCAGTAGTAAACGCTTCCGGGGTATCCGGGTTGATCACAACCTGTACCAAACCTTCACGATCACGCAGATCGATAAAGATCACACCACCATGATCACGGCGACGATGCGCCCAACCTTTAATGGTGACGGTTTGCCCGAGGTAACGGCTGTCAATAAGACCACAGTAATCTGTACGCATTTAGTTTTCTCTTTGATTTAATCAGTGTTGATCATGCTGGCAAGTGATTGAAAAAGCCAAGGATAAGAAAAAAAAGCCCTGAGCGAAAAACGCAATCGCTGCAAAGCATTTTTAACGCCATCTTTGGCTTTGTAACGGATTAAACCGTCTTGCCGGGTGTAACCACACCCATCGAAATAACATACTTTAAAGCTTCATCGACGCTCATATCCAGCTCGATCACGTCGGCCTTTTTAACCATAATAAAATAGCCTGAGGTGGGGTTAGGTGTTGTGGGTACATAAACACTCACATAATCACCATCCAGTACGGCGGCCACTTCCCCTCCCGGCATTCCGGTCATAAAAGCAATCGTCCAAGCATCCCCGTGAGGAAAACGCACAAGCAGCGCCTGACGAAACGCTTGGCCGGAATCAGAAAACAAAGTATCTGAAACCTGCTTCACGCTGCTATAAATTGAACGCACGATGGGAATGCGGTTAAGAACTTTTTCCCCGACCTGCAATAAGCGCAGGCCCAGCACATTGGTCGCAAACACACCCGTCAGCAGTAATACAACGACGGTCAGAATCACGCCAAAACCAGGAATATGATGCGAGCCCACTAAAAAGGGAAACGATCCCTCTAAAGCCTGCAGCAGCCATGAATCCGGTCGCATTGAAGTAGGTAATAAAGCACCGATCTGATCCATCGTGCCAATAATCAGCTGCAAGACCCACAGCGTGATAGCCAAAGGCACCCACACTAATAAACCTGTCAGTAAGTATTTTTTGAAATGCGTCATCAGCATGGATTTATTAAGCATCCGTGGGCGATTTAGACGAAGGTCCACCTTTAAAATCGGTCACATACCAGCCGTTCCCTTTCAATTGAAAGCCAGCCGCAGTCAGCTGCTTTTCATAAGAGGATGCATGGCAGGCAGGGCACACGGTAAGCGTGTCATCCGACATCTTCTGAATATGCTCGTCAGAATGACCGCAAGCAGCACAGCGATAAGCATAAATAGGCATTACGTGTAAGCTCACACAAAAAACACGGATTATACCGCGTATAGGCACACTGATCGAACCCGCAGAGGCTGAGAAAGCATAAAAATTTTCACCACAAGCACTCTTAAGGCTACAGATCAGCCCAGCGGCGTAATAAATTGTGATAGGTGCCTGTCAGCGAAGTGGCAATATCGTGCGATCCGCCCTGCTGGCGCAACTGGCGGATGGAGGTGTCCAGATCAAACAATACCGCCCGCTCGCCCACATCACGCACCATGCTTTGAATCCACATAAATGAAGCCAGCCGCGCACCACGGGTAACCGGCTCCACCCGATGCAGGCTGGTGGACGGATATAAAATCATGTCGCCCGCAGCCAGCTTTACCTCATGCACACCGTAGGTATCTTCGATCACCAGCTCGCCACCGTCGTAATCCTCTGGCTCAGCAAAAAACAACGTGGCCGATAAATCCGCACGGATACGCTCTTGCGTGCCAAAAATCCCCTGCACGGCATTATCAATATGATTGCCTAAATCCATGCTGTTTTCGTAGCGGTTAAATTGCGGCGGCATCACGTAGCTGGGCAGCGCGGCAGAAAAAAACATCTCATTGGCATTGAGCGCCTGCAAAATAATCGCCCCCAGCTCTTTTGCCAGCGGGCTGTCTTTTGCCAGCTGCTCATTGCGTTTCACCGACACGGATAGCGTGCCCGAAGTCATTTTGCCATCCTGCCACTGAGCCGTTTCCAGCCGCTCCCGACAATAAGCCACAGTCTGCGCATCCAGCACCTGAGGAATATGCAACAACATATAACAAATCCTTTAATCAAACTCAAAATGCAAAAAACCGCCACGCAAAAATAGCATGGCGGCTTGACTTAGCGCACGATTAACACACTGCTTTAAACATTAAGCAGCACAGGCGCCTTTAACAAAAGATCAGAAACGATAGCTGGCTGTTAAATGTGCTGTACGGCCTGTACCTGGCACGGTAAAGCCGCGATAGAGCCCTTCATAGTGGGCAGTGTCAAATAAGTTATTAACATTCAACTGCACACTGTAATCACGGAAGCGGTACTCACCCATGGCATCCCAGCGCGTATATTTAGGCAAGTAAACTGTGTTTTCTAAACTGGTATAACGCTTAGCCATCATATTAAAGCCCCCACCCACTTTCCAATTACTATCAATTTGGTAAGTGCTCCACATATTAGCGGTATAGCGAGGTGCATTATCTGCATCATTCCCTTCTACCGAAGGCTTACCTGTAGGTGCTCGCTCGTCAATGATTGGCTTCATCAGTGTAAATCCACCAAACACCTGCCAATTCTCACTAATACGACCTGCGGCCTCGACCTCTATACCATCGGTATGACGTCGGCCGGATAACAAATATGCTGAGTTTTGATTGCCATCCATATCTGTCTGACGTTCATTCGTTTTTTCTGTGCGAAATAATGCCGCACGTAAATTCAAGCCACCTTCAAGTAATTCCCAACGAGCACCCGCTTCAATATTGCGGTTTTTTTCTGGAGGGGTATTCACGCCCAAAGGATCCAGAGAGTAAGACTCTGCAGAAGGGTTGAAAGAAGTACCATATGAAATGTAATAAGATTGTGTTGCAGTAGGCTGAAATATCAAGCCAGTACGCCAGCTCATAACATTATCTAATCGTGACCGCGACGCCTGAGGCATAGCACCAGGTGCTTTATCTTCATAATCAGTATCTACCTTAAAGTGATCAAAACGACCACCAAGCAATACTTTCCACTGTGGATTTAGCTCAATTAAATCTTGAGCATACGCCGCGATAGTATCTCCATTCACCCGTGAAATGCTTGTTATAACAGGCGCAGGACAGCTAGTCACTTCAGCATGAGGGTTGCTATTTCCCACAGTAGTCGTAGGAAGAGTACATGCTCCGCCTCGAACAAAGTTATCTACCTTTTCACGCGTCAGCTCAAAGCCCAACATAACATTGTGTCGAAGGGTGCCGATGTCAAAATCCCATAACAAATCGGTCACATTTGAGTAAATTTCTTGATCGCGCATACGCAGCTTACGATTTCGCCCGACCACAGTGTCATCCGTCACTGGAGAAGTCGGTGTCGCAAGCTTTAAACCTGCTTGTGTAGCCCATAAATCAAGGGAGTAAATACCAATGCGCGTTGAGTTTTTCAGTAAAAGATTAGGATTAATACGATGCTGAATATTCAAACTAGCCACATCGGTTTTATTTTTTTCATAATCCACTTTCTTCAAACCATAAAACTGATCTACACGCTCAATCGGTTGCAATGTTGGCATGTAGTAAGGAACGCCATAGTCAGGAATATTGTTTTCCTGATAATGCATCAAAGAAAGAGTCACTTCAGTAGGCTCACCCAAACCCAAAACCAAAGAAGGCGCAACCCCCCAGCGATTAGTCTCCGCACCTTCACGCGTACTACCTGCCTTTTGCGCCATCACATTCACGCGTAACGCAGAATTATCACTCAAGCTCCGATTCAAATCTGCTTCACCACGGTAAAACGACTCCGTACCGATAGTCCCAGTAAATTGATTTAAATCACCACGAAAGGGTGTTTTGCTAACTTGATTAACAATACCACCGGTTGAACCGCGTCCATAAACCATCGAAGCCGGGCCACGCAACACTTCTACCGTATCGGTATTAAATGTATCGCGATTGTATTGCGCCGCATCGCGGAAATTATCTAAATACAAATCGTTAGACGCACCAAAACCACGCAAGCGCACGCCATCGCCACTACTGCCACCTTCAGAGGCATTAAAAGTAATTCCCACCGCATTTCGCAATGCTTCTTTCAAAGAATTGCTATCCTGGTCATTCATTAAAGAACGAGTCACGCTGGTAGTAGATTGCGGAATATCACGCGCGGCCTGTGGCGTGCGGCCTACGTGGGTCACAGGCGCGTTGTAGGTTTTATCGGTGTCTTTGGTGTTTTTAACATCGGCCTTTACTTCAACCGGTGCGAGCTTCACTTCGTCAATCGGTGCTGCATTTGCGCTCATCGCGCCAAATAATGCTGCAGCCGCAGGCAGTTTAGCCAGGTGGCGGATGGCCGATTTAGGCTTGTGTATCTCTCTCATGGGTAGGTCTTCTATTTTTTTTGAGTCAAAAAAAACGAAGGTCATCTGACCTTCGTCCGGTAAAACGTTCAGTCTTATGCTTAATCAGTTTCCGTCTGTCAGCAGGCCAATTTTCGTTAACCCTGCTTGCCTTGCTGCCGACATGGTTTGTGCAATCAGCTCGTAACGCACGCTTTTGTCCGCCAGCAAATGCAGCTCGGTCTGAGCATCTTTTGCTACGGCGGTTGCGAAGCGAAGCGGTAATTCATCCGCACGAACAGGTGTTTTTTCCCACTCAATCTGCCCGCTTGCCGTCAGCGTAACCCGCAGCACCGCAGGCGGTGTCTGGGTGACTTCTGCCTTAGCCTTAGGTAAATCAACCCGAATGGAATGCGTCATCACTGGCGCAGTTACAATAAACACCACCAGAAGCACCAGCATCACATCGACAAGCGGCGTCGTATTGATTTCTGACATCGGCGCGTTATCGCTTTGATCAAAGCCACCAAAAGCCATGCTTATTTACCTTCTTTTTCTACAGCGGCAGCGGTTAAAAGCTGAGCATGCAAATCATGTGCAAAACCATCAAGCCCCTGCGCAATCACCCGGTTAGCCCGCACAAAAGCGTTGTAAGCTACCACCGCGGGAATCGCCACAGCCAAACCTGCAGCCGTTGCCACGAGCGCTTCGCCGATAGGCCCGGCAACCGTTGCCAGTGATGCATCACCCTTGGTTGCAATAGCCACCAGCGCGTGATAAATCCCCCACACCGTGCCAAACAAACCTACGAAGGGCGACACCGAGCCCACCGTTGCCAGCCATGACAAACCCAGCTCTAGGCGCGCGTTTTCCTGGCTTAAGCGAGTGCGTAAAGTGCGGACCAGATAATCATCTAAAGACACAGCCAAACCCAATCCCTTGCCGGCATTGCTGCGGTAATGCGCCAAACCTTCCCAGCCGGCACGGGCCAGCTTGGCCTCAGGTGCAATAGCATGGGCAGCCAAGCCGGTGGCCTCATTCCAATCTGATGCTTTCCAAAAGCTGGCTAAAAAACGGGTTTGCCCGCGTTTAATGCGTAAAAGCAGGCTGCTGCGCAATAAAATCAGACACCAGCTCACCACCGACATGGTCAGCAGCAGCACAAAAACCGACACCAGAACAGGGTCACCCGAATGCCAAATTAACGCTAAATCCATTACAAACCTCTTTTAAATTACAAAATCCACAGGAACCATGGCACTCATTACAACCGGATTATCACCACGGCGGCCTGGCACAAACTTCCAGCGCTCAACCGCTTTTTTAGCGGCATCATCTAGGCGGCGATA
The DNA here is from genome assembly GCF_900451195.1 of Iodobacter fluviatilis. NCBI lineage: Bacteria > Pseudomonadati > Pseudomonadota > Betaproteobacteria > Neisseriales > Chitinibacteraceae > Iodobacter > Iodobacter fluviatilis. The sequence continues at coordinate 1,862,260 of NZ_UGHR01000001.1, read as the reverse complement.
ACCGCTGCTGCGCGCTAATTCAACCTCAATAGGCAGGCCAGACTCACTGACCTTCACCCTGAGCATCACCCGCCCCTTTTCACCCAGTGCCATCGATTGAGCCGGGTAGGAAGGACGAGGATTTGCAAGATAGCTGGTATTAAATAATGGGGGGGTTTCAACAGGTACTTCATCCGAAACCTGCTTGCTGTTTTTACTGCCCGCCGTAGCCGGTGCAGGCACAGCCTCTGCGGGCGCCGCCGTTTGCGCAGCGGCAGCCATCTGCCCGACGGCCATCTGCTCGGGTGCTTTTATCGTTTCGGGCGTTTTACTCACTGTCTTAGCAAGCACTGGTTTTGCTGTTTGCGGCTTGATCACAGGGCGGGGTTTGGCCTGGGGCTTACTTTCAGGCTGCTTAACAACATCCTCTCCCATAGGAATGGGTGCAGGCGCAAGCAGCATGAGTACCTGCTTCGGCTTTGCAGGCTGCACTGACATCGTCGTTAAGCCATAAAGCAGAGCAGAGTGGCCGAGCAAAGCCACCGCAACAATGAGAGTTCTATTGATAATCATTCTCACACTTTAAACGAGAACAATTCTTCTTTCAAGCAATATTTACATTTCTGCACCGCACAAAAAGCCTGTCTACCAAGAGATTTTGCAATACTTACAACTAGGGTATGTTGACGTTTCATTCACAATTGCGCCGTGAATGAAACGTCAACATACCCTAGGCATTTGCAGACGAATCCCTTACATTGTCGGTGACTTCACTATTTTAGCCCTCTCAAAAAAGACCCACTGATGACCATATCAACTGTATTTAATGGTGCAGCATTATCAGCCAGCCTAATCATGGCCATTGGCGCACAAAACACTTTTGTATTAAGACAGGGTCTAACCAGACAACACATATTTCTGACCGCTCTGATTTGCTCTCTTTGTGATTTAGTTTTGATGTCGATTGGTGTGGCCGGCATGGGGCATGCGCTCAACACCATGCCCGATTTGCAGCGCTGGATGGCCATTTTTGGCACTGTTTTTGTACTCTGGTACGGCTTCAATGCATTTAAGAAGGCACTCCACCCCGATGTTCTAGGTGATGATCATCGTGAACGCGCCTTTGCCACACCGGGCAAAGTGATACTGGCGGGGCTGGCTTTTTCTTTGCTCAACCCTCACGCCCTGCTTGATACCGTGGTTTTGGTTGGCTCCATTGGCGCACAACAAGCCCCTGCCGAACGGCCTCTATTTGTACTCGGCGCGGTCGGATTTTCATTTGTCTGGTTTTTCTCGCTCGCCTATGGCTCCAGCAAGCTCAGCCACCTGTTTAATAAGCCATTAGCGTGGCGGATTCTAGATATTCTGATTGGCTTTATGATGCTGGCTATTGCTGTGTCCCTGATCAAAATGGCAGGCTTTTTTTAGTTGCAAAAAAACGGGCTGCTTAATAAATAAGCAGCCCACCTCTATCCTTAGCAGATCAATGTCTTAGATGACTTATCCACAATTCACACACGCCGCTATCCCCTTATTCTGTGAGCCGATTTGCCCCTGCCAGAAAATAACGATTTCGTCCCTGATGCTTGGCTTGGTAAAGGGCCTGATCGGCAGCCTGCACAAGGCAATAGGGATCAACCCCCTGTAGTGGCAAAACAACGGCAATGCCTGCACTTAATGTCACTACCTTCGCCACATCCGATGTCTGATGCACAATAGCCAGATTACGTACCTGATTTAAAACCGCCTCGACCACCTGTACCGCACCCTCCTGATCTGTACCCGGCAACACCAGCACAAATTCCTCCCCGCCGTAGCGCGCAGCAAAATCCCCAGGACGATGTAAAGCCGAGGCAATAGCCATAGCCACCCGCTTCAGGCATTCATCGCCCGCCTGATGACCAAAATGATCGTTATAACGCTTAAAGTAATCCACATCGAGCATCGCCAGCGCCAGACACTCACCCGCCCTTGCCCCACGCGCCCACTCCTGCACCAGCGTCTGATCAAATAAGCGCCGGTTAGCAATCCCTGTCAGGCCATCCAGATGGGCCAGCCTAGATAATTCCTGATTGGCCTGAGACAATTGCTCGTGGCTGCCACTTAAACTGGTCTGCACCGCCTCCAGCTCTTCAATGGTTTCCTGCATTTTTTGTTCATCTAATTTGTGCTGGGTTAAATCATGCAGCGTCGTGATAAAAACATGCGCACCATCAACTTCCACTTCGGCCAGCGCCATATCCATTAAAACTTCCACCCCCTCTTTATTAATGGCAACCACCTCGCGCATACCTTGCGTATCAACCCCCAGCCGCGTAAAAATCTCCCCTGCCAGGTTTTGCTGCAGATTCATTTCTCCCAAATGAGGAAATAATAAATTCAAGGACTTTCCTCTTAAATTATCGTAAGCAAATACTTTTAATGCCGCAGGATTAGCATCCAGAATCAAACCATTCATGCCCACAGAAAGCACGCAATCGTGCAGGCTATCCAAAATAGCTGAGGTGCGTGATTCATTTTGCTGCAATTTCATTTCGGCCATTTTTCGAACACTGATATCATTCGCAATCCCCATATAGCCGGTAATTTCACCCTGCTGATTGCGAACCACATTCATGGTTAATTCAACCGGAAAAGCATGGCCATCCCGGTGCTGATAAATCCAGTCGCGCTGGGTATAACGCATGGCTTGAATTGAAAAAACATCAGATCCAATTGGCAATGGCTCTCCCAACTCTTTTTCAAATTCAGCAATAAATAAACGGGCAGACTCTGCCTGATGAAAAACAGCGGGGGTCTCTTTTCCGATCAGCTCGCCCGCCTGATAGCCCAGCATTTCCTCTGCGGCCTGATTAAATAAGCGGATCGTATTTGATAAATCAGTGACAATAATTGCAGATCCTGCCGAATCAAGAATGGCCTGCTGCAAACTACTAAAAGTAGCCAGAGCCAGCTCAGATTGTTTTCGCTCACTGATATCGCTGGCCGTAAGCACTACACCGTTCGATAAGGCAACCACACTAAACAATAACCAGCAACTATTCCCATCAGGACCAATACATTCTTTTTCCTGCTGATATTTTGTTTTAGTAAAATACACATCACTGCACACATCAAATAAATAGCCATATGCAATACGATTTACTGCTTTTTCAAAAGACATTTTTGGCGTATCGTCTAAATGCAATTGCAAAAAATCAAATCCATTTTGATTCACTTCAGAAAAATCAAAATCAACCAGCTTCCAACTTTCATCTTTGATGGCTTCCAGCACATAAATGGCATCCACACTGGATTGAGTGGCCGCTTTAAATAACTCTTCACTCTTTTGCAATGCACGTTCAGTTTGTGCAGACAGCGTTACATCGTGCAAAACATTAATTGCACCAATTTGCTTTCCTGCAGAATTAAACTGCGGGCTGAAAGATAAATCAAAGACCCGGATTATTTTGTCATCCCCATGCAGAGCACGGCGAATCACAAAGCATTCCCCCTGCAAGACACGCCCCCAAAAAGTAATTAAATTAGATCTGTCTTCTTCAGATTTCAATTCGTAATGCAGCAAACAATCACGCCTTGCTACTTTCACCCCATACAACAAGAAAAACAGACTAGCAAAGCTTTGATTAAAAACACTGAATCTGAATTCCATATCAACAGCAACAATCGGATCATTAGAGCTGCTTAAGATGCTTTCTAATTCTTCTTTCATTTCTTTTTGTTCAACAAGCAAAGCAGAGCGTTCGGCTTCCTGTCGTTTTGACGCTGTTAAATCACAAATTAACGCTTGGCAACTCACATTGGCATAACCTGGCACAGGCAATAGTGATGAAGAAACCCAAACTACACGCCCCTCCCCCGGCAGGAAACGATACTCCACAACAGGAAGCTGCCCTTGCCTTGCTGCCGCATACATCGCAATCACCCTAGGGCGATCTTCCGGATGAATAGCGGACAACCAGCCTTCCCCCAAGGCTTGCTGCAAAGATAAACCAGACAATAAGCGCCATTTTTCATTCACATAGCAGCATTGCCCTTTTTGATCATTTAACAAGACGGCAAAAGCTGAGGCATCAAAAATAGCCGTATTACAATCCACCTTAGCGGGGGCCCTTAATGCCATAAAAAGCACACAGAGAAACAGATAGCCGGGCCATTGCAGAACATGAAAGACAAGCAACAGGGATAGCGCAATCCATGCCACTCCATCCCTCCATCCTGGCCTTCTGCCCCCTAACAAGAACTCAGCAACTTGCACTGCCCCTCCTTGCCCTTCAAGATCACCAGCTGACAAGCCCGTCCACGCTCACCACCTTGCTTACAATGCAAGCACAGCATCCTTCAGGATGATTAACAACAGTATAGATAAGTAATTTTAAATCGCCCCCTATGTGCTTCAGCCCCTCATTCTCATGTTTTTTCGTAAGATTTTTACCTTACAAGACCTAGTTCGCATAAAAAATAAAGCAGAATGACTGGCATTTTGTGTGAAAAAATCGGCGATTTGATAGCACAAAAAAAAATTAAAACAACAGCTAAGCCTTGAATATTAAGGAAGCAGAGGCACACTGCCCTGCAAAGAATCAAAAAATCGCAGCACGAAGCACTGGAAAAGCAAGCCATGACAGGTTTCCTGCTGCTTCATCGTTCAGTTAGAATAGGACTTTGTGTTAATGACTGGATTACAGGCTCATGTTGACAGGTAGTCTGGTGGCGATTGTCACCCCCATGTTCGAGGACGGAAGCCTCGATTTCGCGAGCCTTAGAAAACTCGTCGACTGGCATATCGAACAAGGTACCGACGGCATTGTTGCCGTAGGGACCACGGGAGAGTCGCCGACGGTTGATGTAGACGAGCATATTGAAATTGTTCGTGTGGTTGTTGAGCAGGCCGCAGGCCGCGTGCCGGTCATTGCAGGTACAGGCGCCAACTCTACCCGTGAAGCCATCAATCTTTCACTGCGGGCAAAAGCCGCAGGTGCAGATTATGGTCTTTCCGTTGTGCCCTACTACAACCGCCCTACTCAGGAAGGGATGTATCAGCACTTCAAAGCCATTACCGAGCAAAGCGAGCTGCCGACCATTTTATATAATGTGCCGGGCCGTACCGTTGCTGATTTATCCAACGATACCGCCTTACGCCTAGCCGAATTACCCTTTATCGTCGGCATTAAAGACGCCACAGGTAATTTGGAAAGAGCTGCAGATCTGGTTAAGCGCGCGCCCAAAGACTTTGCGCTTTATACCGGGGATGATGCTTCAGCCATGGCGTTTATGCTGATTGGCGGGCACGGTGTCATTACCGTAACAGGCAATATCGCCCCAAGACAAATGCATGTAATGTGCAAAAAAGCCATTGCTGGCGATGCAGCAGGTGCCCGTGAATTAAACGATCCGCTGCAAGACTTGCACAAACATTTATTTATTGAAGCAAATCCTATTCCTGTGAAGTGGGCTGTAGAGCAGCTTGGTTTGATTAAAGCTGGCATTCGTCTGCCCCTTACCCCCCTTTCACAAGGCGCGCAAGCCATCGTGGCTCATGCCATGGCCGCAGCCGGACTGACCCACTGAGAAGATGCCAATAATGCTCCAGATGAAAAAATCCTCACAACTCCTCGTCATGAGCCTGTGCATTGCCATGGCAGGCTGCACTACGGATCAGCTTTTGCTGCAAAAGAAAGTAGATTACCGCAGCGGGAGTGACAATATTGGTAAAAACAATCTTGAACTGCCGCCAGAATTAACCGCACCAGCAAGCAACAACCACTTTACTGTGCAGCAAAACACCGTTTTAAGCAGTGTGGCGCCTGCAGTGGCTAATCCATCACAGGCTGTTTTAGAAGCAGGCAGCCGCGCCAGAATCGTTCAAGCGGGCAATCAGCGCTGGTTAGTCGTGAAGGGTGACCCTGAAAAACTTTGGCCAGAAATCCACGAATTTTGGCTTGATAACGGCTTTTTGCTGACACTGGATAACCCGGCCATCGGCATTATGGAAACAGACTGGCTGGAAAACCGCGCCAAGCTGCCTAAAGACTTGGTATCACGGATGCTTTCCAAAATATCCGATCGTATTTTGTCGACGGGCGAGCTGGATCGCTACCGCACCCGCGTAGAGCGCGGCAGTGAGCCTGGCACCAGCGAAATCTACATCTCTCATCGCGGGATGATGGAGGTGTACAGCAAAGATGGCAGCAGCGACTCCGCTGCCACACTCAGCAAAAACAGCGACAACACCAAAACCATCTGGACACCTAAAAAGCCTGATCCTGAGATGGAAGTTGAAATGCTGTCCCTCTTGCTGCAGCGCTTTGGCCTTGATCAGGAAACAGCAAAAGCCGTTGTTGCCAAGCCTTATCAGGCACCTGCAGCGGCCAGCCTGATTGAAAACGGCAAGGCCTTGTCGATTGCGGATAACTTTGACCGCGCATGGCGGCGTGTTGGCCTGGCGCTGGATCGCTCCGGCTATGTGGTTTACGACCGCGACCGCAGCAAGGGCGTTTATATGATCCGCCGTGCTGATACCGATATCGCGGGTGAAGACAATAGCAGCATCTTCAGCAAACTGGCCTTCTGGAAGAAAGACGCAACGCCGGAGCAAAAACAAGCCAGCGAGTATGAAATCCACTTAACAGAAGGCCTGAAGCAAACTAAGCTGACTGTGACTTCTAAAAACAAGAGCGATGATAACGGCAAAATTCTTTCTGCACTCCTGAATGAATTGAAGTAAGCCCCCGCCGCACCGCTCAACCCATGCCCGCTGCTTGCGGGCATTTTTCTTTACCTTAAGGCAACACCCGCCATGCTTAATTCAAGACCCGTTCCAAAAATCACCACAGCCGAGGGCGATCCTCAAGCTTGCCCTAAGTGCGGCTCCAAGCCCGAAGTTACCAAAGCCGGATCAAACCGCTGCTGGGTGCAATGCTCTAAATTCGGCAAAAACGGCAATTGCAGCGCCATCTCCCAGCAAGGCACAACCAAAAAAGAAGCCATTGCTTTGTGGAATAAGCTGAAATAAGCAAATAGTTTTTTTATTTGCAAACAGTGGAAAAACACAATAACCACGCTCTCTGCGTAGGGCTTCAAAGTCCCCTTGAAACACGCCGGAGCGAGGAACAAGCGGGGCGGGGTTTCTTTGATTCTGTTTGAGCGAAGCGAGTCCCGCAGCCGCCGACTCGATTGGACCGCAGCAGGGGCCTTCGTGGTTTTGAGTTTGTCGCTTCGCTTCCTTTATTGGCGAAGCAAGAAAGGAAGGCCCCGCGGTGGCTAACCGCACCTAAATCAACGTGCCGAAGGCACTATCTTTTTGATTTTACTTAACTCACATAGGAGTTCACCCCTACGACAACGTGACGCTTGCAAAACATAATAAATATCTTGCAGCACTAATAAACAACACCCATCATCAAATCGCCAAATCGCCCCCGCCCCCAGCTTTAGCCGTACAATCTCCCCATGAATACTATCCCTCCATTTGCCCATCTCACGCCCGATTGCGTGATGAACGCCATCGACAGCCTTGGTCTGCCTTGCGACGGCAGGCTGCTTGCGCTTAATAGCTATGAAAACCGTGTCTATCAAGTAGGGCAAGACGACGGCCCGCCGCTGGTGGCTAAGTTTTATCGCCCAGAGCGCTGGAGCCGTGAAGCGATTTTAGAAGAGCACGCTTTTACCCTAGAGCTATTCGAGCGCGAGCTACCGGTTGTGCCGCCGATTATTCACCAGGGCAGCAGCCTGCATACTTTTGAAGGCTTTCAATTTGCGATTTTTAATAAACACGGTGGCCGCGCGCCAGAGCTGGAATCGGCGTCAACTTTAGAATGGATGGGGCGCTTTATTGGCCGGATTCATGCCGTGGGCGCGCTCGCCCCCTTTGTTGATCGCCCTGCGCTCAATATCGAAACCTTTGGCACCGGCCCGCGTGATTTTCTGCTTAGCCACGACTTTATCCCCGCCTCGCTTAAACCCGCATGGGAAAGCGCGGTTGCCCTTGCGCTCGATGGCGTGCGCCGCTGCTTTGACAGAGCGGGTGACGTCACCAATATCCGTGTACATGGCGATTGCCACATTGGCAATGTGCTGTGGACCGACGCTGGCCCGCACTTTGTAGACTTTGACGACAGCCGTAGCGCGCCTGCCGTACAAGATTTATGGATGCTGCTGTCAGGCGAGCGGCAAGAAATGAGCCGCCAGCTGGTGGATGTACTGATAGGCTACGAAGACTTTTGCGATTTTGACCCAGGTGAGCTGCATTTAATTGAAGCGCTGCGCACCCTGCGCCTGATCCACTACTCCGGTTGGCTGGCCCGCCGCTGGCACGACCCGGCTTTTCCTGCCGCTTTTCCCTGGTTTAATACCGAGCATTACTGGCAAGACCGCATCTTAGAATTACGCGAGCAAATCGCCTTGATGGATGAGCCACCGCTGGTGGTTTAAAAACATTGCAAGGCGGACACATGCTTTATGTGCAGGCGGTGTATCTTTTGCAGGTTGGGTTAGCGGGCTTTATCGCGTAACCCAACATTCTTTTGCGCCTAAATGTTGGGTTACGCTAGTTTATCCACCCTTAAATGGGCGAATAAACCAGCTAACCCAACCTACAAAAGCGTCTGGATTGGGTTTCTCCTGCCCTACGAATAATCCAATGACTTGCAAACGAGCAAGTCACATGACAAATACGCATCACGGCAACGAAACAACTGCCCATTAAAATTGGCGTAAAGACCTCCCCCTAGCAAGCTATCCTCACCCCCTTCACCCAAGTTTCCACAACTTCCAACTCGGGTGTAATCACAGCAAAGCTCGCTTTTTTGCCGATTGCAATGCTGCCTAAATCACTTAAACCTAATGATCTGGCCGGATTACGGCTGGCAAGAGCCCATGCCCGCTCCAGTGGCAAGCCCAGCCAATCTTTAGCGTGGCGCACCGCATCAATCAGATGCAGCGTACTGCCTGCCAAACTACCCGCCTCGGTGCGCACGACACCGTTTTGCATGGTTACAGACATCTCGCCCAGCTGATAAGAGCCGTCTGCCATGCCGGTTGCGCGCATGGCGTCGGTGATCAGCACTAAGCGCTCTTCACCACAACAGGACAAAGCAATTTGCACAGCCGCAGGATGAACATGGTGTCCGTCGGCAATCATTTCGATATCACATGCTGAGGTCAGCCCCGCGCCCACCACGCCAGGGTCGCGATGGTGCAGACCGCGCATGCCGTTATAGCAATGCACAATACCCTGAGCGCCCGCATGCAGAGCTTGCCGCGTTTGATCATAGCTGGCATCGCTATGGCCGATCAGCACGCGGATGCCCTTACGGCGCAGCCAGGCAATAGCCTCATCCGAGCCCGCTAATTCAGGCGCAAGCGCTAAGGTATGCAAAGAATCACCGGCAATATCCAACCAGTGCTGCAGCTCGGCGATATCTAAAGGGCGCATCCACTGCACCGGATGTGCACCACAGCATTTGGCAGTGAAATACGGGCCTTCCAGATAGCTGCCGATCAGCTCGGCCCCCGGCAAGCCCCGCTCGCGGCTGGCTTTTACCTCCCGCAGCGCAGCTTCAATCGCAGGCAGCGGCGCAGTGACCGTGGTGGCTAAAAAAGCCCCTACGCCAAAGCGGGCAAAGTGCATCGAGATCTGATCAAACGCCTCGCTGCTGGCATCCATAGTGTCAAAACCTGCAGCACCATGCACATGGCTATCAATCAAAGCAGGCATCAGCCAAAGCGGGCCCAGATCAAGATCAAACTCGCCCTGAGGCACGATGGCGGCGATCAGGCCTGCGGCGTCTATCTCCACCACCGCATGCTCCAGCCAGCCCTGCTCAGTCAAAACGCGTGCAGCACGCAGGCGTAGTGATTTACAAGGCATCGGCTGGCTCCGCCCGTTTGCGGGCAAGGCGCTCAGCAAGGCTAACCACCCCACTTTTGCCTGCTGTGACCAGCCGTTGGCGAAACTCGGCCACATCGCTGATTTCATCGCGCTCAAACAGCATTTCGGCAAACATTTGCAAATTCAGCCCGGCCACCACTTCAATATTGCTACGCTCCTGCGCAATAGTTGCCGCTATCCTGAACGGTGAGCCCCCCAGCAGGTCGCAAACAAACACCACGCCCGCTCCCTGATCCACAGCGGTCAGCGCCTGCCTTAAAGAAGCATCAAGCACCGCAGTGCTATTGCCTTCAGGGAAATCCACCGCAATCAGCTGTGCCTGCTCGCCAAACACCTGCACAATCGCTTCATAAGTACCGCTGGCAATGCGGCCATGACCTGTCAAAATTAAGGCAATCATTTTCTCATCCTTTAAAGCTGCAGCGCCTGCCTAAACCCATACGCTGCAGCGTGTGATTACAAGAAACCAAATAATTTTCCAGCCAGACCCAACAACACCGTTACGCCAATCAGCTTCACGGGTGAATAGCCTTTTTTCATCAGGGCAAACATCAAAAAGGTGAATACCAGCGGCAAGAGATTAGGCATCAGCTTATCGAGCACATCGGCTTGCAGCGCAATTTTGGCCTTACCCGCATGAATTTCCAGCTGCGTAGACAGCCTGACATAAGACGCCACCAGCGCACCAATCACCGTCATCCCCACAATCGATGCGGCATGCGATATTTTCCTGGTATTGGCTTTTAATGCACTGATCGCCCCCAGCCCAGCCCGGTAGCCATAATGCGCCAGTCCAAAGCGCAGACCAAAGTGCAATGCGTTAAAGAGCAGTAGAAACACAATGGGCCCAAACAAGCTGCCTTCCAGCGCCAGCGCAGCACCAATCCCTGCACAAATCGGCAGCCAAGTCAGCCAGAACATCGCATCGCCAATCCCGCCCAAAGGCCCCATCAGCGCCACTTTGACAGCGCGTATGGTGGAGATTTTTTCCTTGCTCTGCTCCATTGCCAGCACAAGGCCGGATAGAAAAGTCACATCAAAGGGGTGGACGTTAATAAATTCCATATGCATCTGCGCGGAATTCTTTAAGTCTTCTGGGTTTTTATGGATTTTGCGCAGTGCAGGTAAAATCGTATACAACCAGCCCCCCGCCTGCATCCGCTCGTAATTAAACGAGGCTTGCAGGGCCAAAGAACGCCAGGCCATGCGGTTAATGTCTTTTTTAGTGAGCGGCTCGGCAGGGTCGGTATCGATATAGTCATCGCGCTCAACATGGCTGGTAGCGAGGGCCTGCTGCATACGCAGCTCGGCTTTGGCCGCATTTGCGGCTTCAGTATCGTTAAATCCCATCTTCCACCTCCACATTGCGGGCAGCCTGAGGCTGTGCGCGGTTTTGATTAAAGTAATCGGCCATTGCAATGGCTAAAGCGCCCAGAGCCACCGCCAGAATCGGCAGTTTCAGATAAGTCACCGCCACAAAACCCATAATGAAATAAGCGATGTAATTGGTTTTCAGCATGATTTTCATCAGCAGCGCAAACCCAATTGCTGGCATCATGCCACCCGCCACGCTCAGGCCATCCAGCACCCATTTTGGCGCTTTTTGCACCACGGCCCCTGCCGCTTCTGCCCCAAAGTAAATCGGCAAAAAAGCCACCACAAAATAAAAGACAAAGAGCGTGATCATGCCGAGGTAATTGACCCACTCGATGCCACGCCAGTTGCCCCGCTTCACCATCTCATCGCATTTGTGCATCATCGGCGAAAACGTAGTGAAGAGCACGGTAATACAACCCTGCACCGCAATTGAAAACGGCACCGCTACGCCAATTGCTACCGTGGGCTCGGCCTTGGTCAAAATGGCAAAAGCCGTGCCGATAATCCCGCCGATCACCACATTGGGCGGCTGCGCCCCGGCCAGCGGCACCATGCCCATCCAAACCAGCTCTAAAGTGCCGCCCACCAGCAAGCCGGTTTGCACATCACCTAAAATCAGCCCCACCAAAGGGCCAATCACCACGGGCCGGTGCATATGCGTCAGGCCGTCAAATAAATCGACCCCCGCCACACCCGCCAACAGCGCAATCAATAAGGCTTCAAATAGCATGATTTCAATCCTTACAGCAGTTTAGAAACAAGATCACCCGATTCATCAGGCACCCGACGAATTTCGCAAACCACCTTAAGGGCAGCCAGCTCGCGAAAAGCTTGCACATCGGCATCGTCCACCGACACTGTTTTATGAATTTGGCGCTTTCCTTCGGCAAAATGCATATTGCCCACATTCACGTCATGAATCGGCACGCCACCCTTCACCAGCGTCAGCACGTCCTGCGGTGTTTTACACACCAGCAAGATCTTTTGATGCGCCGCCGCTTTATGAATGACCTCTATGGTTTTTTGCAGTGTGAAATAGCGCGTTTGCACTCCTTCGCTCACCACCATATCCATTAAGTTTTGCTGTACCGGATCGGCCGCCGCGGCATCATTGGCCACCAGCACCAGATTCGCCCCAAGGCTGCCTGCCCAGGTCACTCCCACCTGACCATGCACAAGCCGGTTATCAATACGGGTAAGTAAAATATTTGGCCCAGCCATGACGTGCTCCTTGTTTTTTAATTATTTCAGTGCCTTCGGCACGTTGATTTAGGTGCGGCATCCCCGCGGGGACTTACTTTCTTGCTTCGCCAAGAAAGTAAGCAAAGAAGGCGACCCCGACCAGCACGAAGGCCCCTCACTGCGGATAATCGAGGCGGCGTCAATTCAACTCGCTTCGCTCAAACACGAATTGACGACTACCCCGCCCCGCTTATTCCTCGCTTCGGCGTGCTTCAAGGGGAGATTTAAGCCCCATGCCACGTGGAGATAAGCGAGAGACCACTAGGCTTGAAAACATTCAAAAACTCAAAAACAATTCAATTCAAGCCTTGGTTTACTCCGTGAAACTCCGTGTCCTCTGTGTTCTCTGTGGTTAAAGATTTAGGTTTTCGCGGCATACCATCAGTGAGTTAAGCCGGATAGGGATAAATTTTTACGCCTTGCACCACGCGGTTTACTTCGCCAGTTGGGCAGGGGTTATCGGGGGCCAAACCCAGCGCTAATGAGCATTCAAAAGCAAAGAGCTGGGCAAACAGCAGATAAGGCAGTGATAAATACAGCTCATCTAGGCATGGAATGGTGACTTCAGTCAGTGGCAGGTTGGCGGCGCTTTTCGGGCCTAGGGCGACAAGCTGCTGAGCAATGCCATTGGCGATGACTTCTGCCTGAAAATCATCGTCGTAGCGGCGGGTATAAGAATCCGCCGCAGCCATAAACATCACCACGCAGCTGTGGCTGTCGATCATAAATTTGGGGCCATGACGCACGCCTAATGTGGAATCAAAACGCGTGGCGATTTTCCCGGCGCTCAGCTCCAGCATTTTTAAAGCAGCCTCTTCTGCCAACCCCGCCATTTCGCCACTGCCAAGGTAAATCACCCGCTTAAAGCCCATGCCTGCCAGCGCTTTGGCTTGCGATGCCCAGCCCGCCAGCTGTGATTCGCAAAAGGCCGCCACTGTTTCGATTTGCTCTTTGGCACGGCTTAATAAAATGCCCGGCGTCAGCATCATGGCCGCAGCCACAAACATGCAGCTGAAGCTGGAGGTCATGGCAAAGCTTTGATCGTTTGCGCCTTCAGGCATTAGCACACAATAAGCATGGGAATTACCCTGGCTGTATTTCGCCAGCTCGCCTTCAGGATTACACGTCAGCACTAAATGACGGCAGTAAGGCAAAAGCTGATTAGCCAGATTGACCGCCGCCACACTTTCCGGGCTATTGCCTGAGCGGGCAAAAGACACCATCAGCGTAGGACGGGACGGGTCCAGATAGGCGAGTGGCTGGCTAACAATATCGGTGGTCGAAATCGCCTCGGCAGCAAGACCAAAAGAGGCCCGCAGCCATGGCTCTAAAGTGCGCCCTGCAAAAGCAGATGTGCCAGCGCCGCAAAGGATAATCCGTAAATTAGGCGTGGACAGCACATCCAGCATCCATGCCTTCCACGCTAATTTGTCCTGAATCAGCCCTGTCATCAGCTCGCGCCAAAGCCTGGGCTGCTGGCTGATTTCACGGGCAGTGTGCACAGCACCATGGTCGGCAAGCACGCTTTGCTCATAGTTGAGGTAGTTCATGATTGTGCCTCCATGCCGCAAGCACGGGCGTAGAGCTGAGTGACTTCCATGATCTTATCGACCACCCATGCTTCAGGCTCGGCAGGCAATAAACCCGCGCTGATTTTTTTGGCCTGCTCAGGCAGGTATTGGCTGATTAAGGTAGGCAGCGGCGGCTGGCGGCGTAAATTATCAAAGAGTTTTGCTGCTGCCGCGCTCACTTCAGGATGCGGCCAGTAATAGCGAATCCGGTCAGACAAGCTGTAATTGCGATCCAGATACTGCTGATGCCCGGCCTGATCGTAATAAGCCAGCCAGTAATCCGGCTCTTCTTTCATCACTTGAGTGAGTGTGTCTTTTAAATGCGAAGCGGCAAATTCACCGATGGCTTCGCGCTCAATTGCATCCAGCGCAAACATCGCCTCACGCAGGGCAAATGTTAAGCCCGGGCCTACTTTTAAAATGGCAAAGTGATCCTGCACCAGCTCCCGAAGCGAGGCCTCTGTTTGGTAATCGGTAGAGTGCGCCTCAAATACCAGCGCTTCTTTGGCAATAAATGCACTGAGCGCGGTGGCTTTATCACGCTGATAACGCACCACCTTATGATGATCAAACTCAACGCCCGGCTGTACCACCATGGCAATCACCCTGGGCCAAGCTGCCGCGCAGCCTGCTTCGGCAAATACCTGCTGATGCACGGCCAGCGTTTGCGCTGCGGCCGCTGGCGAGGTGACTTCCACAGCATCCAGCGATTCTTGCGCGCCGCCCGGCACCGGCACTTCGGTACCAATCACATACACAGGCGCTTCCCCCCCTACTGTTTGCCAGGCGCCTTCAGCCACTTGGCATAACGCTGCGGCACGCTTAGCCACCGTGGAATCGCTCAGTGGCACAGGGTCCCCCGCGCACGACATCGAGCAATCCAAATGAATTTTGCGAAAGCCTGCCAATACATAGGCACTGACCATTTCGGCAGCTTTAGCCATGGCCAGAGCTGCGGGCTCTTTTTGCCAAGCATTCGGTCCTAAATGATCACCGCCTAAAATAATGCGCGCCTTTGCAAATCCCACTTTATCGGCAATTGCAAATACATATTCTTTAAAATCAGCTGGCTTCATGCCGGTATAGCCACCAAACTGATTAACTTGGTTAGAAGTGGCCTCAATTAAAATATAACTATCATTTTGCAGGCCCTGCTGTAATGCAGCTTCTAAAACCAACGGATGGGCAGAGCAAATTGAATAAATACCATTAGCCTGCCCTGCTTTATGCTGCGCTATCATTTCTATTAAATAAGACATAAAGGCTTACTCCTTTAAAAAACTTTATTCCGCCACAATCACGGTTACGCCCATTTGCGTTAATGCCTGCCGGTATTCATCGCTGATTCCGCTATCTGTAACCAGAATATCGACCTGTGGCATTTTGCAAATCACACAAAAACTACGTTTGCCAAATTTACTGGAATCAGACAATAAAATAATCTGATCGCAAGCGGCCAGCATGGCGCGATTAAGCTGTGCATCTTGCGCATTGGTGGTGCTCACCCCTGCTAATAGATCAATGCCATCTGCGCCAATAAATAATTTATTAAAATGATGTAATTTAACCGCCTGCTCAGCTTCTGGCCCACACAGTGAATATGAATCTGCGCGCAAAGTGCCACCGGTCATCATGACGGTAAAACGCGGATCGGCCACTAATTCGCTGGCTAAATTAAGCGCATTGGTCATTAAGGTGATTTTTTTATTGCTGCCAATATAGCGGGCCAATAAAGCCACGGTAGAGCCTGAATCCACAACAATTGAATCACCGTCTTCAACTAAATCTGCAGCCCTACGGGCAATTAATTGCTTTGATTCTGAGCGGATATTTTCTTTTTCTCTGAATTCCAATTCAAAAGAAAAATTCTGTGAAAGCGTGGCACGGCCATAAGAACGGCGAATACAACCACTTTGCTCTAATTCATCTAAATCGTGCCGGATAGTAACGGTAGAAACACCTAATTCCTGAGCCAGAACACTGACATTACAACTTTCATGCTGGCGCAATAAATCAACAATTCTTTCATGTCGTTTTTGCATGTTTTTTATAGGGTAATTGGGCATGGCAAGCTCTGCTTTTATTCATTCACTGCTTGTAAAAAAACCTGAAGACAACAAGGAAGTGACTCGAATTTATTCCTACAAAGCAAAGGGTGTCAACGCATTAATTTTCGACTTCAAACCACTCAATTTTCGACTTAAGCGAGAGTCGATAGTGATAAAAAATGATGATATGTAGTATTAATACATAAGTAGGCAATATAAAACCGGATTTAAACCTTGAAAAAATAGCGAAATATAACAAAAACACCAGAAATGAAATAATACTACGCAGCATACAAAAAACCAGCCGCAACAAATCAGACCCTCACAATGAAAGAAGATCGAAAGAACTACATTTTTATCGCTTTCGTTTTAGCCCGTTAAAATGCTGCTTTTTGCAAAAATAAATCAAAAAAAACGCGGCCAGGCCGCGTTCAAATTGATTTATTTTCAAAGCTTAAAAATCGTGAAGCACTGAATTTTACTTCATAGGAATTTTCACATCCCCTGCCGACACAGCGGTTACGCTATTTTGCGGGCTGCCATCGATTAATTTATCAGAGTACGTCAGGTAAACCAGCGCATTACGTTTGACATCCACCATTCGCACCACTTGCACCGATTTAAAAAACAACGAGGCAGATTCTGAAAACACCTCTTCTTGCTGCGGCAGCGGTTTTTTAAACACCAATTTACCGATTTGCCTGCAGGCAATCGAGAATTCAGCCTTATCTTCAGCCAAGCCCAAAGAGCCTTTCACGCCCCCCGTTTTAGCCCGTGACATATAGCATGTTACGCCTTCTACCTTGGGATCATCATAGGCATCAACCTGCACACGATGATTGCGCCCTATCAGCTTAAACGCCGTGGTGACCGAACCCACTTCTTCGGCAAGACTAAAACTACTGATCATTAAACCTAAAAAACACAGCGCCCATTTACCCATTAAAGCTCTCCATTTTCACCCAAGCACCCGTTTCGGCACTTTGTTGAGCTGCTTCCAGCAGCTGCATAATCATCACACCTTCAAAGGGCGTGACCGGATTTTTGCCAACACCCAGCGCCGCATCACGCACTGCTGCGTAATAAGCCGCATATTGCCCAAGCGGCATGACAATCTCTTCACTTTGGGTTTGATCATTCACGCTATGGTGCAATAAACCCGGCACAGGATCGAGGCCAAAGCCTGCGGCATCTGGCAACAGCCCTGCTTTTAGCTGAGTTTCTTGTACATCCAGACCCTGCTTGCTAAAGCTTGCTAGGCTGCCATGCAATACATAGCGCGGCGCGCCACCGCTGACTAAGCAGCTGGCAGACAGCTTTACCCGCATCGTTGGGTAACGCAGCAGTACATGAAAATCATCCACGGCCTGAGCGCCTGCACGGCGCATTTGCAAATCGGCAAATACCGCCTGCGGCGGGCCAAACAACTGCAGTGTCTGGTCGATTAAATGCGGACCCAAATCAAACCACAGCCCGCTGCCCGGCTCGGCACTTTCGCGCCAGCGATCTCTGGTTTGCGGGCGATAGCGATCAAACTGGCTTTCAAACTGCGTCACCTCACCAAGGCGACCACTGGCCAGCAGCGCTTTTAAACCTAAGAAATCAGCGTCCCAGCGGCGGTTATGAAAAATAGATAATACTTTGCCAGATACCTGTGCCCGCAGCGCCAGCTCTTTAGCTTGCGCCAGCGTTAAAGTAAATGGCTTATCCACCACCACATGCTTACCTGCATCCAATGCCTCACAGGCCAGCGGGTAATGGCTGGCATTGGGCGTGGCCAGCACCACCAGATCAACCAGAGGGTCATTGATCAGCGCCATGGGATTGGGCAGTACAGCGGCTTGCGGGTAACGATCTGTCACCAATTGGGTCTGGCTTGACGCCACAAAACGTAAATCCAAACCTGCCGTAGCGGCAATCAAAGGGGCATGAAATGTTTGCCCTGCATAACCAAAGCCCACCAAGCCAACCGCTAAATTCTTTTGCATTTTTTTTTACCTCCAAACCGATGGCTAAGCTTACCCTAGGAATACAGAATAAAAATGCAATCTTTCACTACTGCACAGCAAGATGCACATCACTTTAGCTCATAATAAAGAGGCTTAGTTGCCTTGATAGAAAGCTAAACCCCAAACCACAGAGTAAATCTAGGAGACAGAGCCTAAGGAATCATTAACAATGATCTGCTCCCAGCAAGCCATAAATCAAATGGAAACGCATGATCAGCATTCACTCGCATATCGATGACATTGCCGCAGCAGATTGGGATGCGCTGGCAGGCAAGCAGCCTTTTATAAGCCACGCCTATCTTGCTGCGCTTGAAAACACCGGTGCAGTCAGTGAGCACAATGGCTGGACGCCCTGCCATTTAGCGATCAGGGATGCAGATCAGCAATTAACCGCAGCCATGCCCTTATATAGAAAGACGCACTCCTACGGAGAGTATGTATTTGATTGGGCATGGGCAGAGGCTTACCAGCGCCATGGATTGGATTACTATCCCAAGTTAATCAGTGCAATTCCCTTTACACCGGTTACCGGGCCAAGATTACTGGCTCAAACAGAGACCACCCGAAAACACTTACTGGCCGCGGCCATTGCCATTGCGCAAGAATCAGGCGATTCATCGTTTCATCTTTTATTCCCTCCGGCTATCGAAGCCAGCTTAGCGCAAGATAACGGCCTACTTAGCCGCCACGACGTACAGTTTCATTGGCTACGCGGTGATTGGCGGGATTACGCTGATTTTAGCGATGCGCTCACCCGGGATAAGCGCAAAAAATTACGCCAGGAACGGCGTAAGGTCAGCGATGCAGGGGTGAGTATTATTCGTAAGCGCGGCAGCGAGATCAGCGAGGCCGATTGGGCTTTTTTCTACCGCTGCTATAGCAATACTTATCTAGAACACCGCTCCACACCCTATTTAAGCTTGGCGTTTTTCCTGCAAATCGCCAACGCCATGCCGCAATCCTGCCTGCTGGTACTGGCTTATCAAGATGGCCAACCCATTGCAGCAGCACTCAATATCATCGGCCCAGATCGGCTTTATGGCCGCTATTGGGGTGCGGCTTGGGGGCCTGCAGGCTATGTGGGCAATCTGCATTTTGAGCTGTGTTTTTATCAAGGAATCGAGTTTGCACTGGAAGCGGGCTTAGATGCTTTTGAGGGCGGAGCACAGGGGGCGCATAAATTAGCTAGGGGATTTGTACCTGTCGCCACTCAGTCGGCTCACTGGCTAGCCCACCCTGGCTTTAGTGATGCCATCGATCAGCATTTAAACAGGGAACGAGAGGCTGTGGCCAGCTGGCAGAGCGAGCTGGAACAACACAAACCGTTTAAACCAAGCCCAAGCCAATAAGACCATTCACTTAAGCGGTTTTGCTTGAGCTCCCCCCTTTTTCTAAGGGGAAAGCAAAATCGATCCCTTAAGTGAACGTCATTAGCCAAAGCCTAGGTATTTTGCTTAACCCGGCCTGAACTGTTGATGGCAACGGATACAAGCATCTTCGACTGCCTTATACGACGCACGGATACGATCTTCCTGCCCGGTTTGCGCCGCAGCTTTTAAAGCGTTGCTCTGCTGCTGCATATTGTCTGCGGCGGCATGAAAATCAGCAGAGTCCGATTTTTGCTTGGCATCAGACTGATTATTTACCGTGAATTCTGCAAAATAAGCCCATGGTTTTGTTGATTTTTCTTGCAGCTTAATTGCTTCTTGCAACACGCTATCCGCTTTATAAGGCTTCGCCCCTGTCAACATGGCATTAATCGCCTCACGCGATTTAAGCATTTCTTTGAAAGTCGCTTTTCTAAGGGAAACCGGGGAGTGAGGATCGCCGCGCTGGCACGCGGTTAAAGCCAGTAATGTGAGTAAAACAAGTGTAAATCGTTGCATAGCAGCCAAATCATCAAGAGCAAAAGGGGAGCATGATACTCCCCTTTGCCCGACTCAAAATACGCATAAATAATTGAAAATGAGCTTGGAAGCAGGCTTGGCGCAATTTCACCAGCCCACTCAATACATCCATAGGGCATGATCTATCATCATGCCCACATACCCTTAATCAGTAATGGTTAAATCAAGGCTTCCCGCTTTTACCTTAATTGTTTTAACACTGCTTACGGCTTTTTGCGGTGCAACACTGCCTTCTAAACGACTGATTTTTCTAAACTCTGCCTTCAAGCCCTCAGCCGTTAACTCAAGCACCGTGTAACCCTGTGCATCGGTATCGGCATATTTAATCCATGGATTATTCACTACTGGTGCGGTGCCTGCAGTCTGATTGGCAAAGGGATTGAGGCGTTTCACCACTTCGGCGGCAGGCACTTGTGCCGTGGTGATGCCCATTGCGCTGGCCAGCTGCTGGGCAATCATGCCATACAGTGTTTGCGCCGCCACCGAGCGCCCTGCGGCTGCAAGCGCGGCAATTTGCCCGCCAATCACCGTGCCCATATTGCCTGCCAGCGTTTCGTTAAAGGTATTCACTGCCGTCGCCGACAGGCCCGCCGTAGCTGTCACCGCTGCCGCTGGCAATTTACCCGCCGCAATCGCGCCCTTCACTGCTGCAGCAATCGCAGCGGTATTGCTTAAATCTGTAAGCCCCGCTTGCATGGCCACGCCTGCCGAGATCATTTGAATGGCAATCCCTTCTGCTGCGGCTTCCGAAGTAAACACGAGCGGCTGCACCGCGGCAAAGCTCTTGTCGCTAACCGCTTTTACAAAGTAGCTATAAAAAGAATCGCTACTGATGCCTGCGGTGACTAAATCGATCATCACCGGCTTGCCGCTGGCGTAATCGTCATACACTTGCCCGGCGTAGAAAGAATGAATATCGCCAGTAATCGCCACCACGTTTTTGATTTGATTGCTGCTCAAAAACTGCATCAGGGCTTTGCGCTCGGCGTTGTAGCCATCCCACTGATCGGCGTTCAGGATAATTTCGGTCTGGAAATCTTTAGGCGCGGCCGTGAGTGATTTGCCGTTTACACACATTTTAAGCAGCGATACTTCATTGCCCCACAGCTTCCAAGTGGCGGTTGAAGCCTTCATGGTGCTTTGCCACCAATCACGCTGGGTTTTGCCGAGAATAGACACTAGGGCCAGCTCATCACCCGATGGTTTAGCTGCGGCTATTTTTTGCGCTTCAGCGCCTGCCAGTACGGCGGTCGGCACCATATAGCGCGAACCAATCGAGCTGCCCGCAGCGGCTTCAGGAATCACATGGTCGGCGCGGTAAAGACGCTGATCGGTCATCACCAGATGCAGCAATTTACCAAAACGGAAATCCCGGTAAAGACGGATGTTCTGGAAGCCTTTATCCGTGATATCAAACTTTACATCGGCAGGCATAAATTCAAACCACGCCTGATTGGCGCTGCGGCGGCGCTCAGTTTCGTGCTTATTATCAGCTTTACCCGTTTTGGCATCGAAGCTGCCATTATCGTAAGTGGTGGAGTCCCCCCAACAATCATCAGAAAATTCGTGATCATCCCAGATTGCAATCATGGCAAAGCGCTCGTGCACCGACTGCAAGCGGGCATCTGAGCGATATTGCTTATAAAGCGTGCGGTAATCGGCCGTGGTATTGGCAAAGCGTGCGCCATCTTTACCATTTTTGAACGGGCCATCGGGTAGCTTAATCGCTGTGTGAGCAGCCTCTACTGCGCCCTTTTGGAAATCTTCACCGACGGTTTCGTAGATGTAGTCACCCAAATGCACTACAAAATCCAGCTCTTCACTGGCCAGAGAAGTAAAACCTGCCCAGTGATTAATACTCCAGTCCTGGCAGGATAAATAAGCAAAGCGCAGCTTGTTCACATCCGCATCCACCGCAGGAGCCGTCTTAAAGCGCCCAACACGGCTGATACTGCTGCCTGCAATAAACTGGTAGAAATAGGTCGTCGCAGGTTTTAAACCCTCAACCTTGTGGCGAATCGTGTGATCCCAATCGGCTTTTGCGCTTAGTGTGACCTCATGCACTATCGTACCTGCCAGCGGCTTATTGCTGCCCAGAAGCGCTGACTGATCGCTGCTGCTGATCACAAGGCGCACCGCAATATCCGCAGCCTTGGCAGAAACCACATCATCCGCATCGGCCGGCACAACACGGGTCCACAGCATAATGCTATTAGCAGCCGGATCGCCCGAAGCAATACTTTGCGGGAATTTACAAGGAAGGGAAGGAGTCAGTGGCAAGACAGCATCATCATCGCTGCTGTTACACCCTACAAGCAACGCAGGGCCTACAGTTGAAACAGTAACAAAGCCGGTCCACTTTAAAAACTGACGACGATTCATGCTGCGCATCCAAAAGAGTAAGGTGTGCAACATAGCCCAACAGTATGACAATCAAATTAAAACAATTGTTTTATATATAAAGCCAGTCATCATTTGTTGCCATTAAGGCACTTGAGTATCACCCACAATAAGCCGCGGATTCAGATCGTATTGCACAGGAATATCCTGCAATACCTTTCCCTTTTGATGCATTAAAATAATTCGCGCAGCCAATATACCTTGGGCACGGTAATCCCCTACTGTTCCTACGCTGCAATGATAAGGAATAAAAGCCTCAATACTGCAAATCGTTGCAATACGCGCATCATTAAGTGCCTGCATTAACTCCGGTGCAACTGAAATCAGATAACTATCTGCCGGAATAAAAACGACGCTCTCTTTAGCGACTTGCTGCAAACGGGCCAATTCAGTTTTAAGCAGCGCTTTATCAGGGTTGATTCGCCATGTTTCTAATGTCCATTGATAATCTGCCGCCACAGCCTTTAACTGCTCTCCAATTAATTGCGTATTTCTCTCTCGGGGATTCACTGGCAGCAACATTTTGCTGCCTTTAGGCAAAAACTTTCGGGCATTACTGATTTGCAGTGGCAGAAAAACCATATTACTCACCCCAGCCACCATTTTATTCTCTTCTTTAACGACAGAGACAATCCCCGCACCAATCGGATCTGAAACCACATTAAAAATCAATGGCTTGCGCCCAGATAAAAAGCTTTTACTCATTAATGTCGCTGTCGTACCAAAGCTGTATACATAATCATATGATGCAAGATGAGGCGCTAATTGGGTCCGTAACATCGTCGCTAATTTTGTCCGGTCCTGATTTGCATCAAAAACGACAATCACGGTTTTGAAACCCAGCTTTTTTAGCTCATCACGAAAGCCCTGCTCAGCGGCGGTTTCACCCCGCCACAGTACCATCGCAATTTTAAGTGCATGGGCAGAAACGGGCACCAGCATCAAGCAGCAACAAAACAAAATTCGCATCATCACAGGCACCCGAAAAAGCGCTTACACTCCAACCAACTTAGACCATATCCACCACATCACCCACCTGCACTTAATATTAAGTCAAGCACGACTTCCCCTGACCCCGTACGTTTTATCATGCAAAAAAAACCGCTCAGACTTTCATCTGAGCGGCTGATTCTGAGTTAAGCAAGTTACAAGGTCACTAGGACGCTGTCTGAATATTGCTGATTTTGTACACGTCCCCGGCCTTGCGGGATGGATGACAGCAATTTGCGGGTGTAATCGGCAGTAGGATTAAGATAAATGGCATCCGCATCGGCCTGCTCCACCACTTCGCCCTTATTCATCACCATCACCTGATCTGAAATATGCTTCACCACGGCCAGATCATGCGAAATAAATAAGTAAGACAATTTAAATTCATCTTGCAGATCTTGCAGCAAATTCAATACCTGCGCCTGCACCGATACATCCAAGGCAGAGACCGATTCATCACAAATCAGAATTTCCGGCTTCATCGTTAGGCAACGTGCGATGGCAATCCGCTGGCGCTGGCCACCCGAGAATTCATGCGGATATTTCGCCAGCGAATTCCATGGCAGGCACACTTTATTCAGTAAATCACGCGCCAATTTAATGCGCTCACTGTCATTTGCACCAATGCTGTGCAATTTCATGGGCTCGGTCAAAATTTGCTCAACCGTAAAGCGCGGATTTAAAGACGCATAGGGGTTTTGGAAAATAATCTGAATACGGCGTTTGTATTCATTAAATTCACGCGGGCTCATGGCAAATAAATCTTTGCCATTAAAAAACGCTTGGCCGCTAGTGGCTTGATGCAAGCGCACCAGAGTTAAACCTACCGTGGTCTTACCCGAGCCCGACTCACCCACAATACCCAGCGTTTTGCCACGCGCCAATTTAAATGACACATCTTTCGCAGCATGGAAAACACGCTTACCAAACAGGCCTTCACGCGATTCAAAAGATTTACCGAGGCCTTTCACCTCCAGCACAATCTCATCATCCGCTTTATAACCGCGCTCCCGATTTGCAGGCTCGGCATAGCCACCCGGTTTTAGGAAATCATCGATTACGGCAAGGCGCTCTGGGCGGCGATCCAAGTGCGGGCGGCAAGCCAGCAGCGCCTTGGTATAGCTATCTTTAGGCGCGTCAAAAATTTGCTCAACCGTACCCGCTTCACGGATTTCACCGTGACGCATCACCACTACATCATGGGCAAACTCGCCCACGAGACCCAAATCATGGGTAATAAACAGCACCGACATGCCGTGCTTTTTTTGCAGATCAGCAATCAGTTGCAGAATTTGCTTTTGAATCGTCACATCCAGCGCCGTGGTCGGTTCGTCTGCAATCAAAAGCTTTGGCTCGCAAGCAATCGCCATCGCGATCATCACGCGCTGCTGCTGCCCGCCCGACAATTCGTGCGGATAGTTTTTGGCTTTCTTTGCCGGATCAGGCAAGCCTACTTCGGTCAGCAACTCTACTGCGCGCTTTGCCGCTTCACGGCGACCTAAGCCAGCGTGCAGCATCAGGGTTTCTGCCACCTGATCGCCCACGGTAAACACCGGATTTAAAGAGCTCATTGGCTCTTGGAAAATCATGGCAATATCTTTACCGCGCATTTTGCGTAATTCGCTGCCGCTTAAGCCCAGCAGATTACGTCCTTCAAATAGAATCTGGCTGTCTTTGCTGACTTCGGTATTGTTGGGCGGCAACAACTGCATAATCGCCATCGAAGTGACAGACTTACCCGAGCCCGACTCGCCCACCAAAGCCACGGTGCGGTGCTTAGGGATATCAAAGCTCACACCCTTGATCGCGTTAAAACGCTCGCCGTCTTCCTGGCGGAAATTAACCACTAAATTACGTACAGACAGCAGTGTTTCAGTATTTTGGGACATGTCGCGCTTCCTTATTTCACTTTTGGATCAAGCGCATCGCGCAATGCATCCACCAACAGGCTAAACGCCGTCACCAGGACAGACATCGCAATCGTGACCGCCACCATTTGCCACCAGAAGCCTTGCACCAGCTCAGCCGGTGATTCAGCCAGCATCGAGCCTAGGCTTACCTGACGCACACCCACACCAAAACCTAAGAAAGACAAAATCGCTTCGTACTTAATCAGCGCAACCGTCATCAAAGAGAACTGCACCAGAAGTAAATGGCTGATGTTTGGCAGAATATGCACAAACATCCGGCGTGAATGTGAAGCGCCAATGGCATTGGCTGCCTGCACATACTCACGGTTTTTCAGCTTCATATATTCGGCCCGTACAAGGCGGTAAGTCCCTGTCCAGCTGGTCAGTGCCATCACGGTAATAATCGTAGTGATACCGCGGCCAGAAACTGCAGCGAAAGACAGCAGCAAAAGCATATCAGGCACAGAAGTAAAGATACTGTAAAACCAGGTTAAGAAGTCATCAACCTTGCCACCAAAATAACCTGACACCGCGCCAAGGGCTGTACCTATAGATAAGGCCAGAATGGCACCAAAAATACCAACAAAAATCGAGGTTGATGTGCCTTTAATGGTTTTTTCAATCACATCACGGCCACGTAAATCCGCACCAAAAGGCAAAGTTTCACGCTTAGGCGGGCTGTTATCTGCATACTTGCCCACATTTTTTTGCGCCGCAGCCAGCTCTGCGCCAATTGGGTCTTCTGCGGGCAGCATGGTTTGAATTTCTTTTCCTGCTGCTGCCACCGAATGTTTGCTAGGCGGCAGTTGCTCATCTTTGCTCTTGCTAATCCATGAAGGCGGCGCGTAAGGCACAGCCACTTCATCGGCCCAATGGCTGGCCACCACATTGACCCAGCCACCCACGGCAATCAGTAAATAAGCCACCACAACCCACAGCGCAATAAAACCCACCTTATTACGCTTAAGCCGCTGCCAGCCTAATGCCCACAAACTTTTAGAAGCCGTTTCTGTCTGCAGACCCGGCATTGCTTCAACAATTGCATTCATTTCCATACTCCGGGTTTATTTAAGCTGAACACGTGGATCGATTAATTTGTAAACCAGATCGGCCAGCAAATTAAAAATCATCGTGGCGATTGCAATATAAATGGTTACCGCTTTAATAACCGGGAAGTCACTTTTATTCACGGCCAGTAATACTTCATTACCCATACCCGGAATACCAAAGAAGCTTTCCAGAATCAGCGCACCCATCATTAAAAAGGGCAGCGACATCATGACCGTAGTCACCACTGGAATCATGGCATTACGCAATACATGCTTAAGCATGATTTTTTGCTCGGATAAGCCTTTAGCACGCGCAGTACGCACATAATCATTATTCATTTCTTCAATAAAGAAGCTGCGATAAAAACGAATATCCGGGCCAATTGAAACCAGCAAGCCCATTAATAATGGCAAAGGTACGTAAATCAATAAATTAGTAAACAGAGAATCACCCCAGCCCCGCACGGGAAACCAAGCTAATTCATAAGCCAATACATACTGCCCTACCACGATATACACTAGGGCACTAATCGACATGGCCACCGTGCACGCAATCGTCACCACGCGATCTGTTAATCCACCACGGAAATAAGCCACAATGGCAGCCAATGGAATAGACACTAATAAACTCACCACCAGCAAGGAGCCAGTTAAGGTAAGCGATGGCCCAATCCGGCTGGCAATCATATTTGAGACGGGCTGCTGTGTAGACCATGACGTACCAAAATCTAATGTCAGCACCTGCTTTACAAAGATAAAAAATTGCTCAGGCAAACTCTTATCTAAGCCCAGCTGGCTGCGAATATTATTTAATACTTCTTCGGTTAAATGTTTCCCCCCAAGAATCAGGCTTGGGTCTCCCCCTACGACAGAGAATAAGAAAAACACCAGCAGCATCACCCCGAATATCGTCGGGATCATTTGTAAAACACGGCGAATAATATAGGCAAGCATTATTTTTCCTTGGCCACAAAGCGATCAGTATTGGTCATCATTTTTTAATATCCAGATAGCGCCACAGGGTATTAAATTGTGGGTGAGGTTTATATCCCTTGATCCATTGATGCGTCAGATAGTTGTTAAATCGCGTATCGCCCATCACCCAAGGCGTATCCGCCATCATGATTTTATTCATCTGATCATAAAGCGCATTACGCTCCGGGCTGTCACCTAATTTTTGTGATGCCTCATAAAGCTTGTCGTAGCTAGGCGATTTGTAGCAGGCATAATTTTCGCTGCCAATATTTTTGCCATAAAGCATCATCGTGAAGTTATCACCATCAGGATAATCAGCCAGCCATGCTGCACCATCCATGCCATAAGTGCAGGTACGCAATGATTTAACCTGCTCATTCCATTGCATTTGTCTGAATGCTACTTTTACTTTGATCGAATCAAAGGCTTTTTGCCAGTATTCATTCCATTGTTTATCAGTACCGGTTGTACCCGTAATGAAATCAATTTCAAATGGCAAGCCACTTGGCAACAGGCGTTTGCCATCCTTGCCAATTTTATAGCCAAATTCATCCAGCAAAGCATTTGCTAAAGCAGGGTTATATTCAAACGCCGCTTTAAAATTCGGATTATGCCCAGCCACATTGGGTGGAATAATATACTGTGCTTTAACGGCCTGATTACGACGGATATTACGAATGGTGTCGCTTGTATTAAAAGACATAGCAATGGCACGGCGTAAAGCAATTTTATCCTTGCTTAAACCACCCACCACAGGGTTTTGCATATTAAATACGTAATAGGTAATTTCTTCACTCAAATCACGGTAAAGTTTAATGCCCCGCTTCTTTAAATCAGGCTTCAAATCCACACGCCATGGGTCGTTAGGATCTAATAACAAGGAGCCACGTACAAGCGGTTGCGGCAAGCTACTCAAATCTAAATCACCATTTCTGAAAGCCAGCCATTTCGGTTGCTCTTCCTGAATAATAGAAACTTCAACACGGCCAATTTCAGGCATCGTTTTACCATTCATTTCTTTGGCGATTAGCTGATCAACTTCATTATCACCGGGTTTGTAATCGATGACTTTTTTTCTGTAATTTGGATTGGCCGCCAACGAGATATGTGTACCGGGTTTCCATTCAGTTACCATATAAGGGCCCGTGCCTACCGGGTGAGACATCGTATTATCCGCATAGGCTTCCATCACTTCGCGTGCTACAGCACCCATATGCGGCATGGCCAGCACATACTGCAAAGCCGGGTATGGCTCTTTTAAAGTGAGCTGCAGGGTGTAACGATCAAGGGTTTTAATACCCTCAACTGTTTTATCGTAATCAAGTTTGCCATTTTTGGCCGATTTTACCCACTCATCTAAGCCAATAAACTTGCCTGCAATCAAATAGCCTGTCGGCGACCCCGTTACCGGATCAACCAGACGTTTAAGCGAATAAGCATAATCTGCAGCGGTTAATTCACGTTTTTGCCCTTTAAATACGGCATCAGGGGCAAAGTAAATCCCTTTTTTAATATGTAGGGTTAATACTTTGCCGTCTTCACTGAGCTGAGGCATTTCTGTCAGCGTATTCGGGACAAGCTTTACCGGCCTTGCCATAAAGTCATAGGAGAGCATTGGATCAAATACATTTTCTGTAATTGAGCTGGAATACACATCTGATATTTTGCCTGGGTCAAAGCCTGTTTCTGGCGCAGGGAATGCGACACGCAATACTTTATTCATATCCGCCGCCAATACTGGCTGGCTAAATAGCGCCCCCGCTATGGCGATGCTTAATAGTTTTTTCATCACCGTCTCCTCATTTAATTCTGTATATGGCTGTAATTAATGCATTTATTGTTTTGAATAAAAGCATTCACCTCAATCTAAATCTTGCTCAGCGGGCTATTGTTTAGCCGTTTTAGCCGCCGCGTCACGCTGGCCGGTAATTTCCTGAAAAAAAGCATCGGCATTAGGCTTGCGGCCGATAAACGCTTCTACTAATTCCATCGCCGGACGCTGGCCACCGTTTTCTAAGATCAATTCGCGGTAACGCTTGCCCTGCTTCACATCCATCACATTGCTGCCGTAAGCCGACAACATATCCAGCGCTAAAACTTCAGACCACATATAGCCGTAATAGCCTGCCGCATAGCCACCCACGATATGCCCAAAGGTGCCGGGGAATTCTGTACCTGCTACATAGCCCAGCGGTGTTTTGCTTTCCATGGCTTGCCATACTGCCTGCGGGTCCCCGGCATCTGCTGCAGCCAAGGCCATATCGTAAGCGGAGTACAGCACTTGGCGGGCATATTTGAGGCCACGGCCAAAGCGGCGTGCTTCATCCATTTTGGCGATTAACTTAGGATCAATGGGTTTGCAGCTTGGGCATGTATCGTTAAACAAGGCTTCAGCCTCAGGCCGACGCGCCCATTCTTCGTACATTTGTGATGGCGCTTCAACAAAATCACGCTTCACCGATGTACCTGCCTGCATGGTGTAACGTGTTTTAGACAGCACGCCGTGCATCACATGGCCAAACTCATGGAAGAGCGTTTCTAATTCATCCTGATTAAAGCCTTCACGACTAAAATTGGTGACTAAAACGCTGACCGGCGTTTGCCCGCTTAAAGTACTTACACCGCGAACAGGAAATGCCGCCGCGTGCTTATATTTGCCATCACGCGGGAAGAGATCAAGGTAAAAGCTGGAGAGGTATTTTTTGCTGCTGCGATCAAATACATCGTAAGCACGGACTTCTTTGTGCCATGTTTTTAATTGAGCATTCGGGCGGAAATCAACACCATAGAGCGTGCCGGTGACATTCATCATCCAGGCAATGGTCGGCTCAGTAGGGAACTGTTCACGCACTTGCTTTTGATCGAGCTGATAGCGGCTAGCTTTGAGCTGCTCTTCGTAAAACTGCACATCCCAGCGTTTCAGCACGCTATCAGCCTTGCCGGTAAAGCGGGTTTTTTCCTGGCGCAGCTCTTCGATATCTGATTTTTCTAAATCAGCAACTCGAGATTGCACATCGGCCAGAAAGGTATTAACCGCTTCTGGCGTGGCGGCCATTTTATTGCGGATTGCAAATGCGGCATAGCTTGGGTAGCCGGTAAGTTGTGCAATTTGTTTTCTTAATTCAACCACTTCTTTAAGGATTTGCAAATTGGCCGCACCGCCAATTTTCATCCGGCCACTGTAATAGCGCTCACGGGTCGCTTCGTTTTCTGCATAGCCCATCACGGCATCAATTTCGGGATAATCAAAGCCCAATACATACTGACCTGCCGCATCTTTTTTTGCAGACTCTAAAAAGCGGGCCGAAACACCTTTTAATTCAGCGGCAGTAAAGCTAATTCTGGCTTGGTTATCACGCATATTGCGCGAAAAATCCTGTTGCAGCTTTTCTATTTTATTAAAAATAGCGGCTAATTCTGTACGTTTTTCTTTAGATAAATTAACGCCTCGGTCTTCAAAATTGCTCAGCAAATCTGCCTGGGCTTCCGCATCAATGGCATCTTTTGGTTTTAAAGCTTTAAAACGGCTATATAAAGCCTCGCTTTGTAATACATCACTGATCAGAGCAGACAATTTTAAATTGCATGCATCAGCCGCAGCACGCACAGGCGCTAAAGGGCTGACTTCAGAAAGTAAACCAGCCGGTCCACCGAAGCGATCCATATCCTGATTAATTCTATTCCATTCACCCAATGTATTCGCCGCATTGACTTTAGCCAAAGGCAGTTTTTCTAAAGCAGCAATTTTTACTTTGGCATGGGAAATTGTTTGCTGACACTGGCGTGCAATATCGGCCGCATCAGGCAAAAGCAATGCGCCACCCTGCGCTGCAAATAGCGGTGCAGAAGAAAACAATACTGCGAGGCTCATGGCTATTTTTTTCAATTCATTCCCCAGCAAAGGTTAATTGGATATTACTTTGCAATTATTTTTTGATCTGCAGACGTAGCAAAACGGGCACACGCAAATGCCTGCTGCCATTTAGTTTTATCTTTTTTTTGGGTTAACGCAGAAGAGCTGGGCGCATATCGCCCAGCTTTAAATTACTTTATAAACTGCTCATGCCCGACAATACCAATCTTTTTCACACCTAAGCGCTGCGAGCTGGCCAGAACCAATGCCACAGATTCATAATTTGCATCTTTGTCAGGACGAATATGAAACTCTGGTTGCACAGCCTTGCTTGCTGCATCGGACAGATTTTTTTCTAAAGCAGCACGATCAGCCAAAGGAACACCAGCCCATGAAATGACATTATTGCTACCAATATCAATCTGAACTATTTCAGGCTTTTCTGTTGATTTAGAAGGTGAATTAACGGGCATATCCAGTTTTACGGCATGCGTTTGAATTGGGATAGTGATAATCAGCATAATCAGCAAAACCAACATCACGTCAATCAATGGCGTGGTATTGATTTCCATCATCATATCATCGTCATTACCACCGATTTGCATTCCCATAATCGTTCTCCACAGCGCATTTGCTTTTTATATCTGATGATTCAGTGAATCAGGCCAGTGATTTGAATAAATAAAACCACGGCCTAACCCATCGACAGCCATTAATTCCTGGCAGGCGGCTCGGTAATAAAGGCTATTTTTACAATCCCCGCCCTTTGCACTGCTAAAACAATCCGGCCTACCGAGCTATATTTAGAAGACATATCGCCGCGAATATGGACTTCCGGCTGCGGGTCCATTTTTGCAACTTTAACCAAACGAGCCAGTAATTCTTCATCTGACTTAATCTGGGTGATATTCCAATAAATATTGCTTTTATCATCCACGCCTAAAACAATGTTTTCTGGCTTGGTTTGCGTCGGAATATTGACCTCTTTAGGCAAAGTCAATTTAATCGTTTGCGTTACAACTGGAATAGTAATCAAAAAGATGATGAGCAGTACCAACATCACATCAACCAATGGTGTGGTGTTGATCGCAGACATGACCTCATCTTCATCGTGGCTGGAAGCCCTTTGTCCTGGCCGCAGATATCTCATAATGATTACTTAGGTGTGCTGAGCAAATTGGTGTGCAAACGGGCTGCTACGGTGTGAACCATTTCAACGACCAGCTTGTTACGACGCACTAACCAGTTGTAACCCAGTACCGCAGGCACGGCTACAGCCAGACCAATCGCAGTCATGATCAAAGACTCACCCACTGGGCCAGCTACTTTATCGATCGATGCCTGACCAGAAATACCAATGGCTGTCAGCGCGTGGTAAATACCCCAAACAGTACCGAACAAACCTACGAAAGGAGCAGTCGAGCCTACCGTTGCGATAACCGACATGCCGGCTTGCATTTTGCTGCTGGCGTGATCAGCGGCATCGTAAGTAGCCATCGAAACCCAAGTATTCAGGTCTACGTTTTTGCTTAACTCACCATTGTGCTCGCTGGCAGCCTGAGCACCTGCATGGGCTACCGAGCTGTAAATACCATCGTCTTTCAACGCTTTAGCCTTAGTCAGCAGCTCCGGGCCACGCGCTTTCAACAAATCACGGCCTAATTTAATCAGGCGGCGCTGATCAAGAATTTTAACAATACCCACATACCAGGTAGCAGCGGACATGGTCAGCAAAATCACTAAAGTACCTTTTGCAACGATATCGCCCTGTGCCCATAAAGCATCAATACCGTATGGGTTGGCGACAGCTGTCGTGGTATTTGCAAGCACTGGCAAAGCACACGCTGCAGCAGCGGCTGCGAACATAAAGAATTGGCGGGAGAACTTAGCCATGATTTACTTACTCCGTAATAAAAAGTGAGGGACTTACTTATTCTTCAGCAGATGCTGTAAAACCAAACTCTTGTTCAAGAGTTGCTTCACCCGATGCAGCTTTACAAACATGTTCTTTTAAAGCTTGTCTAATTGAAGCTTGAAACTGATTGCGATACCCCATAGGGATACTGCTTGCGTATTTAATATTGGTAATATCGCTCAGCTTACCTTCGGCATTAACCTTAAACCAAACGGTAACCACGCCACCAATACCATCCGCATCAGCTTTACGAGGATATTCTGGCTTGCCTAATTTAGAACAATTGCCAATGGCTGAAATCGGCCCTGCAGGCGCAGCAACAGGTGCAGCAGTTGCCTGAGGCACAGCAGGAGCAGAAGGTGCTTTTGCTTCTGAGGTAGCCTGAATCGTGTTTGTTGACTGGGTAGTCGGTGCAACCACTGGCGGAGGAACATAGGCCGGCTGCTGTTGCGGCGGCGGCGGTGCGGTATCCTTCACCACTTTTTCAATTTTTGGGGGTGGCGGCGGCGGTGGCGGTGGCGGCTCACTGATCACAGCAACTTCAACCTTCTGCTGAATCACCTTAACCAAATCTTTGCCCAAGCCGGTAACCAGCGCATAGACAACGAGCACATGCAAGGCAGCCACTCCCGCTAAGCCCACTGCACGACGATCACGTGCATTCTGGCCAAAAGCTTCCACGATGCTCTCCTTTAAATAGATTCACGAAATAACTTAATAAAACAATTAAGCAGCTACACCACTAAGATACGCTAGTAGAAAATTAATTTTTACTAGGGTTTACTCTAACTTTTAAAATAAAAATCTTAATTACCGGCCTTTTTTATGGGCTAATTTCTTTTATTAATAACTCAAAAGAAAAAACATAAAAATATCAAAGACCATTTATTCTAACCAACAAAAAAATGAGCTAAACATCAGCTAAAAAATAGCCATTTAAAATGACCACTTGCTAGCAACAAATACAATATCACAAGCAAGTAGTCATTTATAAGCTTTTACTTTATATCCTTATGCCAAAACACAGAGATATTCAGCAGGTTTCATACCCATTATTTAAATGAGTATTGAGCACCAACAGAGAAGAAACGACCGCGAACGTTGTACAGTTCTGCGAAGCCCATTTGTGAATGGTTATTCGTCTCTACATTACGCAAGCTAAACGGAGGCATATTGTCGAATACGTTTTTCACACCCGCATCCAGCTTCAAACCTTTAAATCCTGTGTAAGTAACAGAAAGATCTGTTTCAGTGTAACTAGGCACAGTCGGGATACCTGCAGGTACTTTCAGCGAATCTGTTTCACGAATATCAGTATCTAAGAAATCACCCGTAGTACGAACTGCTAATGCACTAGACCACACGCCATAATCAGCCTCGGCACGGAAAGTATTACGCCAAATTGGTGACGCATAAATTCCCTTCAGATTTTCCCACTCGCCAGAAACCTTGGTCTGACGCTGTTCTAGGTAATAAGTAGCTGAGTCACTGAATGTGTATGTTCCAAACGAAGTTGGGAAACGTAAGCGACCTTCGACATCAATCCCTGACGATTCAAACTTACTAATATTCTGTAGGTTCGTAAATACAAGTAAGCGACCATCCTTATCATAGCCAATCTTCTTTGCTTGTAACGCCTCTAAAACCGATGGTTTCCCGATCGTGTCTTCTTTTTGAATCTTCCACCAATCAACAGAGCCCGAGAAAATACCAACATCGGCAACAACACCTACGTTAAATGACGTCCCAGTTTCAGGAGTCAAGTTTTTATTACTACCGCTCACTTCATAAGCTGTAATCGCGCAGTTAGCTGGCTCACCAAGAGCCAAACATTCATCTGCAGTTTTGATATCCATTGCACCTTGATCCACACCACCATTTAATTGCTTAAGCGTTGGCATGCGGAAACTTTTTGCGTACGAAGCACGCAATAAAAGCTCCTTGAGTGGCTGGAATCGAATAGAAACTTTAGGTGATGCCTTAGACTCTGAGGAAGAGTTCTCTGATGAATAAGAGTCGTAACGCACCGCCCCCTGCACCTCTAAAGTGCTATGAATAGGCAAGGAAATTTCTGCAAAAAGTGCTTTATTATCTCTGCTTGCGTTCACACCAGCTTGTGCGATGCTCCCCACAACCAGACCTGCCTGAGTCAATGGATCAGGCGTATCTTTTAAAACTTCTTTCGTATATGACGCACCCACGGCAAACGCAACTTTCCCACCAGGCAAAGCTAAAGGGGTTTCACCACTAATTTTACTATCCACAAAATAGAGAGCATTACTTGCGTCACGTGTTGCTTTGACTTTTAGGCTATCCACTAAGGCTGGATTATTAGTTGTAACCGTTGCATCAATCAAACCGTTGGTAAGTGCGTCATCCCACTTATTTGCATCAAAATAATTACTATTCAGGCTATAAACTTGGCTCAAACCATGACCAGCAGCCACACTCCAATCA
Source organism: Iodobacter fluviatilis (assembly GCF_900451195.1). Classification (NCBI taxonomy): domain Bacteria; kingdom Pseudomonadati; phylum Pseudomonadota; class Betaproteobacteria; order Neisseriales; family Chitinibacteraceae; genus Iodobacter; species Iodobacter fluviatilis. Next base: position 1,826,686 of record NZ_UGHR01000001.1, on the reverse strand, counting down.
AAGCCAGCAACCGACCCTTCTAAGCCCATTACAAACTGACTCAATGAAGCCTGGCGATCTGTAATCCGTGGACCACCTTGCATAAAGCGTCCAGCATAGCTACTACCATCTGGCAGCTTAAAGAAATCTGGAACAGGGTGCGCTTCAAAATGATCCGTGCTGGTTGAGTAAAAACCTTGGATATAAGCCGTAGTCGTGTCAGAAACACGCAAACGAGCCACGCCCATCCCACTCATTCGATCCGCGCCATTAAATGACGTTAAAAGACTCGAACCAAAGTCATATCGGCAACGACCATCTACCAGTAAATCAGCAGGACAAGGCTTGACTTGTTCGCCAGTAAAGCGCCCTTTAGAATCCAGTTTATTACCATATGGCGAGTAAGAACTACGGCCATCTGGCCCGCCAAAACGACGGAAGTCTGCACTCTTAGTTAAATCGCGATCAGCACGATAAATAGGATCGCGCTTAAAAACATCAAAGCTGGCAAGCACATTAAAGCCATCTTCTTCGTAATCACCAAAACCAGCACTCATCCCTACGCTGGTTTCATTTGCATCACCGCGACTTGAAATGCCGGTTTTGGCACGGAGATCGCCACCCTGATAATTCTTCTTGGTTATAAAGTTAATTACACCTGCCACAGCATCAGCGCCGTAAATGGCTGAGCCCCCATCTTTTAGAATTTCAACTCGTTCAATAGCACTCAGTGGAATCAAATTAATATCAACAGCAGCACCTGCACCTGAGCCATCAGCCATTGCATTCACAGGTAAGCGTCGACCGTTCAGCAGCACCAGCAAGTCGGTTTCACCCAGACCCCGCATTTTGACGTTTGCTCCACCAGAACCGCTAGGGCTGTTGCTTGAGATCTCACCTTGGTCAAAGGTATCAAGTGAAGAAACGCTTTTCAACAACTCATTAACAGTTGTTGCACCCGTTTTTTCAATCTGCTTACGCGAAATTGTTTCAACCGGTGCCGCTCCTTCTTTTTGAACACGCTTAATGCTTGATCCCGTTACTTCAACGCGCTCAACTTTATTTACTTTTTCTTCTGCATGAGCATTGATTGCTGCACCAGCACCGATTAAAGCGATCGCAACCGCTAATTGTTTCATCCGCATGAAAGCCCCCTGATATTTAGACTTACAAATGCTCACTAAGAAGTGAGATCCCTCGCTCTGCATTGCCGCTGTCTTTTGTCCGCGGCTTTCGCTAAGTAAAAATTACCATAGGCGAATATTGCGAATGTAACGATATGTAACCAAACCAAGGCATCGGGTGGCGGGGTTTAAAACAGATATTTTTTGAATGGGCTTGATGCAAATCAAGAATTAGACGGCAAGCTAGGGATAATCCCAACTTGAGTGACTTACAAGAAAAAACGCGGCAGTTTTATTTTTTACGGAAAAAGGATAGCAATACAACAAAATACTTATATCAATAAAATCAATAAGATAGATAAAAACACTTTCGCTAATTGTATGCTCACTCTTTTATATCAAAAGTTGATTGTAAGCCAAAGAGGCAAGTACCACTCATCAACAAGCCTCCCTTGACCCTTATTCAAAAGAAAATGCAAACATTTTTATGCTTTTTTTACAGGAAGACTTGTAATATTACCGTGCTTTCCCTGATGAAAAGTGGGTAAAAAAACCCAAGAATTCATATTTTATTGTCATTAATTATTTATACATTTATGTATCACTATCATCACATTTGAGTGATATCTACCACACTATTTACTTATTGCACTGCACAACAAAAGCAACAAGAAATATTCATGTAATATTTATAGGTAAACAATTACAAACAGCATCATTTCACAGCAATGTAAGAGGGCTTGCCCCACTTTACCAATGCCCACAGAGCCGATAAGGTTTGCGCTTCCCCCTTTACCTCAGGTTTATTTATGAGCCCAGTTCTTTCTTATCAATTAGAAAATGGCATTGCGACACTTTGTTTAAACAATGGCAAAGTCAATGCAATTTCTATGGATGTTATTGATGCATTTAACCGTGCTCTTGATCAGGCAGAGCTTGATCAGGCGGTTGTCATTATTACATCAGGGTCGGGTGTTTTATCTGCTGGCTATGATCTGAAAGTCATGACTTCAGGTTTAGAACATGCGCTGCCACTGGTCACTGCAGGATCCAAACTAAGCCGCCGTCTGCTGTCACACCCCTACCCGGTTATTGTGGCATGTCCTGGCCATGCCATTGCCAAGGGCGCATTTTTATTGCTGTCTGCTGATTATCGAATTGGTGTGGCTGGCCCGTTCAGTATTGGCCTAAATGAAGTACAAATTGGGATGACCATGCCCTACGCGGGCATCGCAATTGCCCGCAATCGCTTAGGCCAAGCCGCTTTTGAGCGCTCTGTCATTAATGGGGAAATGTTTAATCCGCAAGGCGCGTTGGACGCAGGATTTTTAGATTTATTGGTTGAGCCGGAAGCGCTTGCCAGCACCGCACTAGCCGCAGCAGAATCATTAAAAAAAATCAGCATGAAGGCACATAAAAATACCAAGCTAAAAGTACGCCATGACTTTTTAGCCACCTTAGATAAGGCTATTGAGCTGGATAAAGAAACCCTGAGTCTTGATTAAATCAGTCATGCGGCAAAAAACGCAGCCCGCGTTTTTTGCCTGCCCCTGCAAAATACACCTGAATTTCAGGCTCACCTGCTAGCCAGCCCAGCGCTCATCCAATTGAGCTCGCTTATACCAAGCCAGCAAATCAGCCACTTTACTGCCGCCATCTAAAGGGCCCCAAGACGCAAAGTCTTGCTCTGCAATCGGCATATAAGGCCCATGCTTCACCTCAAAAATCACCCCACCCGGATCCAAAGACAATACGGCATGCCATACACCCGCCGGTGTTTCCAACACCGCTGCATCTTCACCCAGAATCTGGCGGGCAATCACTTCACCTGCATCATTAAAATGCAGAACCAGAAATCTTCCGGCCAAAGGGTAAAGCAGCTCCCATGTGTGCGGATGCCTGTGAGGACGGACCAGCGTATCCGGCTCCATTGCAATGGCAAGACGCTGTATCGGATCAGCCAGCTCTTCATGCAGATTATGATTTGCACGGCGGCGGGCAGATGCCTGCGCTTTTGCGGACAAGCGGGTAAGATCAGCGGGAGACATGATTTTCATTCTGATTTACTCTGCAGCAGCCACAACGCGGATTAATACGGATTCACCCACCTGCACAATCTGCCCGGCACGAATTTTGCACGCTTTACGCAGCTCCTGATGCCCGTCAACCTGCACATCACCCGATGCAACAATCTGCTTACCTTGGCCGCCAGAGCTGGCCACGTTCGTAATTTTCAGCAAATTATGCAGCTCAATAAATTCATTACTGAGTTCAACTTCAAATTCTTGCATTTCAATTTCTCTTTTTAATACTTCAATAAGGGGCGGATGATACCAGCTTCTCCGCCTCCCGAAAAATCAGCTCAAGCTGTATTGCAAACCTGCACGCAAGCGCCGCACAATGCCTTGTAAATCCAGATCATGTCGGGCTTCTAATTTGGATGCCAAAAATAAAAGCTTGATCCAGTTCATTTTAAAATGCTCATCATTACTTGCAAAAACAATCACGTTATAGCTGTTAAATGCGCGGCAATACCAAACCCGGCCATTAAAGACTCGTTTTAATCTTTCGATATAAATATTTAGTTTGGGGTCTGTGCCCCATAAATTAATCACCAGCACACCTTTTTCTGATAAAGCCATACGGCAATGATCATAATAAGATTCTGTTGCCAGAACAGCAGGCAAGCCTTCATCATCATATGCATCCAGCATGATCACATCAGCTTCTGCACGGCCATGCGTTATATAATCTACGGCATCGGTTTGAATAATACTGAATCGTTCATTATCATCAGGAATGAAAAATTCATGGCGCAAAGCAATGACGTCTTCATTGATCTCAAGCGTGGTGATTTTGCTTTCAGGCAAATAACGGTAGCAATATTTGGGCAAAGAACCACCACCCAAACCGACAATTAATACCTGCTTTGGGTCAGGCGCAAAAAGCAAAAAACCCATCATTGTTTGTGAATAACCCAAAGCCAGTGAATATGGATCATCTAAATGCATTGCGCTTTGAATAGAGTTACCGTCAAAGCGCAAAGATTTACATCCATTCTCTAAAGTAAGATAAAGCGCTTTATCAAGCGATGCAGAAAAAGTCATTACAATATGCCTAAAGAATTAACTAACACGCACAAGCCATGGTTTGTATACCTGATTGAATGTCAGGACTATTCAATTTATACAGGAATCACCGTGAATGTAGAAAAACGCTATGCAGCTCATTTAAGCGGCAAAGGCGCACGCTATACACGCATTCGCCCGCCGCTAAAATTACTAGCTGTAATTGAGTTTGCCGATAGGGCCACAGCGGCCAGTACGGAATACACCATAAAACAATGGACGGCAAAGCAAAAACGCGCATTTGCCGCACAACATGCTGTGATCTGATTATAAAAACCGGCTATTCCTGTGCACTTTGTTCTGCCCGATCAGCAATATGGCTGGATCTGGCCAGTAACATCAGCAAACCAGCCAAAACCATTAATGCAGGGATAGAAAGCTTTAAACCAACCCCATGGTAATCTTTAAGATAAAGAGCAAACCCTGTTGCGATCAACATTGGCGCGGTAACGACACTGGATTTATTAATCCCCTCCAATGCCAGCACGGCAATCCCCGCAGCAATCAGCCCCAGAATAATTAAAGTGCCCATTTGCGGCATTAATTGCAGCTCATTGATTAACCAGCCGCCCCCCACTGCAATTAAAACAACTGGCAAGACTGCACTCCGTTTTTTTTCTAACATATTGACCCCTTGTTTACAGTGCTTTTGCTCCGGACCTTAGTAGTAAGACAAGCCCATTGCTTCCCGAACGTCCCGCATGGTGTCTCTGGCGAGATCTCTTGCGCGCTCACAGCCATCTGCCACAATGCTTTTCACTAAAGTCAGATCTTCCAGATAAGGCTGAGCACGCTCAAACATGGGTTTTTGCTCTGCAAGTACGCCATCAATCACCGGCTGCTTGCACTCCAAACAACCAATGCCCGCGCTCTTACAGCCTTCAACCACCCATTTTTGAGCTTCAGGTGATGAATAAACCTGATGCAACTTCCATACTGGGCAACGCTCAGGCTCTCCCGTATCTGTACGGCGGGCACGGGCTGGATCAGTAGGCATTTGCCGGATTTTCTTTGCCACAGTATCGGCACTTTCACGCAAATTAATTGTATTTCCGTAAGATTTGGACATCTTTTGCCCATCCAGCCCAGGCAAACGCGGCGCCTCAGTCAGCAGCGGCTGAGCTTCGGGCAGAATCATTTTTCCGCCGCCCTCTAAATAACCAAACAATCTTTCTCTGTCGCCATGGCTCAGATTTTGTGTTTCCTGCAGCAGCGAGCGCGCGGCCTCCAGCGCTTCAACATCACCATCCTGCTGATATCGTGTGCGTAATCCATCGTAAAGCTTGCCTTTTTTACCGCCAATTTTCTTAATAGCGGCTTCTGCTTTTTCTGCAAAGCCCACTTCTTTACCAAACACATGGTTAAAACGACGGGCCACATCACGGGTAATTTCTATATGCGGCACCTGATCCTCGCCAACCGGCACTAAATTACTGCGATAAAGTAAAATATCTGCAGCCTGCAATAGCGGGTAGCCTAAAAAGCCAAAGGTATCTAAGTCTTTATGGCTCAGCTTTTCGATCTGATCTTTATAGCTTGGGGCGCGCTCCAGCCAGGACAGCGGTGTAATCATGGAGAGTAAAAGCTGCAATTCCGCATGCTCCGGCACACGGCTTTGAATAAAGAGGGTGGCTTGTGCGGGATCTACACCAGCAGCAAGCCAATCAATCACCATATCCCATACACTTTTTTCAATGACACTTACATCATCATAATTTGTGGTTAATGCATGCCAGTCGGCCACCATAAACAGGCACTGGTATTCACTCTGTAACTGCACCCAATTTTTTAGTACACCATGATAATGACCAAGATGCAGCTTGCCAGTAGGGCGCATGCCAGAAAGAACACGGTCGGGGAACATCGCAAATCCTATAAAAAACAATCAAAAGACAGGGCAAAGCCCTGTCCGGCAGCGTTTAAAAGCGTTGTTTAAACAATAAAATGGATCAGGCGATAAGCCAGCGCCATAAATGGAGCCATAATGCCGCCAAGTACGCCCGTAGCCAGCAAACCAATCAAAATAAACATGCCATAGGGCTCAACAAGTGCCAGCTTTGCAGCAAGATGATTAGGTAATACTGACAGCAGTATTCGTCCGCCATCCAGCGGGGGCAGCGGAATTAAATTCAACACCATTAAAGATACATTAATGCTGATCCCCGCTTGCGACATATAAGCCAGCGGCAATTGAAACGAGCTGCCGTCTAAGCCTTCAGCCAGCTTAAAGAACAAGCCCCAGATAATCGCCATCACAAAATTAGCCACAGGCCCTGCAGCAGCCACCCACAACATATCCTGCTTAGGTTTTTTCAGCCGCCCAAAATCAACCGGCACAGGTTTGGCCCAGCCAAATAAAAATCCACCCGGCAAAATAAGAAAAATCAAAGGCAATAATATGGTCCCAACCGGATCAATATGCTTTAGCGGGTTAAACGTAACACGGCCCAGTAAATATGCAGTTGGATCGCCAAATTTTTTCGCCACATAGGCATGGGCCGCTTCATGTGCCGTAATGGCAAACAAAACTGGCAAAGCCCAAATGGCGATTTTCTGAATCAGATTTAATTCCATTCATAATCCTTATTAATATGCCATACAACCATGCAGATCCTTTATAAACCCAAAGGAGCCAAGCTGCCTTTACCAGCCCGCATCAGCTCGGCTGTATCACCAGATAAATCCACCACCGTTGTTGGCTCCATACCGCAATAACCCCCTTCAATCACCAGATCAACCTCGTGCTCCAGCCTGTCCCGAATTTCCCATGCATCGGTTAAAGCTTCGTCATCTCCTGGCAAAATCAGCGTGGATGACAATATGGGCTCGCCCAATTCTTCCAGCATTGCTAGGGCAATCGGATGATCAGGCACACGCAGGCCAATTGTGGATTTTTTAGGGTGCCAAACCCGGCGGGGCACTTCCTTAGTGGCCTCTAGAATAAAAGTATAGCTGCCGGGTGTTGTTGCCTTCAGGATTCGGTAAACACGATTATCCACTTTGGCGTAAGTGCCGATTTGCGATAAATCACTACAAACCAGGGTGAAGTGATGCTTATCATCCAGCTGGCGGATGCGTCTGATCCGCTCCAATGCATCTTTTGAATCCAGCTTACAGCCAATGGCATAACAGGAATCGGTTGGGTAAACCACCACCCCACCCTTACGAATAATATCGACCGCTTGTTTAATTAAGCGGGCTTGTGGGTTTTCTGCATGAATAGAAAAAAACTGAGACATTATTTAACCTGCTGAAATTGAAGAGGGCATCGTCTCTGGCGGCAACCAGCGATGCCAGACGGGCTGGCAATCCATCGGTAAATCAGGATTCAGACCGGGCTCGCGTGCGCCTTCACCGGTTGCGTGATAATCCGTACCACAGGAGGCCAAAAAGCCAAATTCCTGAGCCAGCCGGCCAAATCGCGCTGCATCAGGAATACCGTGGCAGCCAGAAACCACTTCAATGGCTTCGCCACCAAGACGTTTATATTCAGTGAGTAATACACGTAAAGTTTCATTGCCCATTTCATAACGGGCAGGATGAGCCAGTACAGCCACACCGCCTGCGCCGGTAATCCACTCAATTGCTTCGTGCAAACGCGCCCATTCGTGCTCAACAAAGCCTGGCTTGCCCCGCACTAAATAGCGCTTAAACACTGAGCCCATATCTTTGCACACACCCGTTTTGACCAGATGACGGGCGAAGTGAGCCCGGCTCAGGATTTCCGGGTTATCTGCATACTGACGTGCACCTTCTAAAGTGCCATGAATGCCCACCTTATCTAGCTCGGCAGCCATACGCTCTGCACGCTCACCTCGGCCGGAGCGCACACTGGCCAACCCAGCCAGCAGGGCTTCATTATGGCGATCAAAGCCAAGACCAACGATATGCAAAATATGCTTGCCCCAGCTCACCGAGATTTCTACGCCATTAATAAACTTCATTCCCAATTGCCGGGCTTCGTCTTCCGCCTCGGCAAGGCCGCGCGTTTCATCATGATCGGTGAGTGCAAATAATTGGCAACCCCGGTCAAATGCTTTACGCACCACGTCACGCGCAGGAAGCAGGCCATCGGAATGGTTTGAATGGCAATGCAGATCGACAGGGGTCATGCTTGTTCCTTACAAATACATCTGAATGAATACTTCAAAGCGCCATTAGCCGGCGAAAAACAAACTCATCACGCAGGAAACACGCCGGTCGAAAGATAGCGGTCCCCGCGATCACATACAATGGAAACAATCACTGCGTTTTCTACTTCTTGCGATAACTGCAAGGCTGCGGCCAAAGCCCCTCCCGATGAAATTCCGGCAAATATGCCTTCTTCTCTCGCCAAACGGCGTGTGGTTTCTTCGGCAAGTGCTTGGTTGACTTCCATCACCCGATCTAATTTCGAAAAATCACAAATAGCGGGGACGTACTCAACAGGCCATTTGCGAATACCCGGAATTTGCGCCCCATCGCAGGGCTGTACGCCCACAATCTGCACCGCAGGGTTTTGCTGTTTTAAATAACGCCCCGTACCCATAATCGTGCCGGTGGTGCCCATACTGGAAACAAAGTGGGTGATTAAACCCTGAGTATCCTGCCAAATCTCTGGCCCTGTGCTTTCAAAATGAGCCAGCGGATTATCACCATTGGCAAACTGATCAAGCACAATGCCCTGCCCTTTTTCCACCATTGTTTGCGCCAAATCACGGGCGCTTTCCATGCTTTCTTCCAAAATTACTTCCGCGCCGTAGGCTTTCATGCTTTGCACCCGCTCAATACTGGCGCTTTTTGGCATGATTAAAACCATTTTATAACCCATCACAGCAGCGGCCATTGCCAGTGCAATACCTGTATTTCCTGAGGTGGCTTCGATTAAAGTATCACCTGTTTTTATATCGCCCCGTAGCGCCGCGTGCCGAATCATGGATAATGCGGGCCGGTCTTTAACTGATCCAGCGGGGTTATTGCCTTCAAGCTTCACTAAAATAATATTGCTGGTATTGCCGGGCATCCGTTTCAAACGCACTAAAGGCGTGTGGCCGACAAAGTCTTCTAGATACTTAAACATGCAGGGCTCCGTTATTGAGCAGCTTGCCGGGCTTAAGTACGGCAGGCTGCATGGCCGATTATACCCGCCCCAGCCCGAGCAGCACTCAACAAGTAAGCCATGTTGGGTGCTTAAGGCCGTGTAAAAGACATAAACAACGTTAATTTGCTTTCAAGAACAGGAAATACATTATGAGCAGTTCATCCCGCGACGGCTTTACCTCTACCTTTGGTGTGCTTGTTGCCACCCTAGGCTCCGCCGTTGGCCTTGGCAACATCTGGAAATTTCCCTACCTCACCGGGACTAACGGTGGTGCAAGCTTTCTTTTGGTTTACATTATTGCCACACTTTTAGTGGGCTTACCTGTCATGATTACAGAAATCATGCTGGGCCGCGCATCCAGAGCCAATGCAATTACAACCTTTGAAAAGCTAGTCCCCAAAAACCAGGGGTTCTGGAAATTAACGGGCTACATGGGCGTCGCCGCCGCGGTACTCATTCTGGCCTTTTATACTGAAGTGGCTGGCTGGGTGTTTGCATATATTTTCAAAGCCTTATCCGGCCAATTAAGCTCGGTTGACCCAAGCCATACAAAAGCGGTTTTTGGTGAATTAGTGGCCAATCCACAGTCCGCATTAATCTGGCAGTGGCTTGTACTGGGTTTTACCGGCACCATTATTATGTGTGGCGTATCCAAAGGCATTGAAGCGGTCAGTAAAAAACTGATGCCCATATTGTTTTTGCTGCTAATTGCACTTTGTATTCGCAGCCTGACTTTACCCGGTGCAATGCATGGCCTTGAATTCTTATTTACCCCGGATTTTAGTAAAATTAATGCCGCTGTTATTTTAACGGCAGTAGGCCTTGCTTTCTTTAAACTATCCATCGGCATGGGTACCATGCTCACTTATGGTAGCTATTTCCGTGCTGAGCAAAATATTCCACTGACAGCTACCCGGGTGATGTTTGCCGATCTGACCGTCTCCCTGCTTGCCGGAATTGCAATTTTCCCTGCCGTATTTGCATTTGGCTTTGAGCCTGCTGCGGGCCCGTCGCTTGTATTTATTACGATTCCAGCGGTATTTCACAGCATGCCTGGCGGCAGCATTTTTATGGCGCTGTTTTTTATCCTGACAGCCATTGCCGCAACAGGTGCCATTCTTTCCATTTTAGAAGTGCCAGTTGCCATGCTGATTGAACGCTGCGACTGGAGCCGTAAAAAAGCCACGGCCATCAGCATTCTAATCATCGCCTTCTTTGGGCTGCCTGCCGCATTATCCCAATCACTGACCAGTAATTTGAAGTTTTTCGGCCTGAATACTTTTGATTTATTTGACTATATCAGCTCAAATATTCTTATGCCGGTAGGCGGCATTTTAATTTGCCTGTTTGCGGGTTGGTCCTATGGATTACCTAAACTAAAAGAAGCCCTTTCTAACAGTGGCACATTAAATAATTCAACACTCATCAAGGTATTATTTATTTTGCTGCGCTATATTGCGCCTTTATTAATCGGAATTATTCTTTTAAATGGTTTTGGCTGGATTTAAAAACCTGATAAAAAAAGCATCGCGTGGCAATCAAGCCAGCGATGCTTTTTTAGTTTAAGCGGGCCAGGTTATTTTTCTCACCAATAGCGCAATCATCAACGCCCCAAACGCCACAAAGGCTAAGCCCCACCCCAGAGTGCTGATGTGCGCAATAAAGCCGATCACAGGCGGCCCCATCAAAGCACCAATCGACCCCATCGTCGTGACGGCAGCCAAAGCCACAGCCCCTTGCCTTGCTGCTGCCATATAAACACACGGCGAAACAGCGGCCACACCCAAGCCCACCAGTGCAAAAGCAATGAGCGCAGGCAGTACGCCACCCACAGCCAACCCCAGCAACAAGCCCAGCCCGGCAACACTACTTCCTGACAGTAAGAGTGTTCGCTCACCCCAGCGCGCACGCCAGCCATCACCAAACCAGCGGGCCAAAAGCATTGCACCAGAAAAGCTGGCCAGACCAAGCGGCGCAATCCATTGCTCAGCTTGTAAGTCGTTGCGTAAATACAGCGCTGTCCAATCCACCATTGAGCCTTCAACAATGGTACCGAACAAAGCAGTCAAGCCTAGCAAAACGGCCATTCCTGTTGGCAGAGAAAAACGTTTCCCGCCCGCTGACATCGCCTCTGTGCGATCCGCCAGTAAACGGGGCGAAGCCCACAGTACAGCCCCCCAGATCAATACGGCCACAATACAAAGGTGCAGAGGCAACTCAGGAGAAATCCCAGTCATTAAAGATGCAAACAAAGCGGCGGCTAAGCCACCTAAGCTAAAGATGGCATGGAGTCTGGACATAATCGGCTTGCCGTTTTCTAACTCTACCACCACACCCTGCGCATTCATTGCCACATTCAGGCAGCTGTGCGCTACGCCCTCAAAAACCATAATCGCCAGAGCAAAACCATAGCTTGGCGCAAAAGCCAAAGCAGGCAACACCAGCGGCAAGGCCAGCCCTGCCCCTAGGCATACTTTTTTAGATCCAAAGCGCTGTAAGACTGCGGTCGTCACCGGAAAAGAAAACACAGCACCAAGGCCCGCGGCCAGAAGCAAAAAACCAAGCTGTGCCGGATCTAAATTGAGTTGTGATTTAATCGCGGGCAAACGAGAGGCCCAGCTACCATAGTTAAAACCGAGGGCAAAGAAGAGCGCGGCAACCGCATAGGTTGCCGTTTTTAAATGATGGCGAAGCATGTATTTACTCTGGCTGATCGTCGACGAGGGGCGGTAAATCAAAAACAGGCGCGATCGCTGTTTCTCCGCGTTCCAGATGATAAACGAAGGCCAGCAATTCGGCGATGGCACGATACAGTTGCGGGGGAATATGTTGATCTAAATCCACTTGCATCAGCATGGCCACCAGCTCTGGTGACTCATGCACAAACACGCCTGCTTCCTGAGCACGCTCAATAATACGCTCGGCCAATAAGCCCTTCCCCTTGGCAACAACTCGGGGCGAACTATTACCCTGCTGGTAAGCCAGAGCAACGGCTTGCTGACGTGTACTAACGGGGTGTTTACGTGACATTCACAGACCCGGCATTCACGACCTGGCTTGAGACGAGGGTGAGCCCTGCGGCCTCAAAACGATTTTGTAATGACTTGGTTTCAGCACGAATTTTATCTGCCGTTTCAGCAGAGGCTTCAAAACGTAAAGAAAACTCACCATTACGTAACACAGCAACAATACCCACATCACCTAAGTTTGGAAGCTGCAAATCCATTCTGGATTGCCAGCTGCGCTGCATTTCTTCTTGCCTACCACTGGCTTCACGCTCATTTTCCGGTGCCACTTCCCAACGCACAGCCTGCCCAGGCCAAGCTTGCCCATTCCAGACAACCGGACGCTGCTCCAAAACATCAAGTTGCTGCTGTACTAAATGCCGCAGAGCAGCACTGGCATCAGGCGCCAATGCCGGTTTCTCTGTGCCATTTTCTTTAGGGGAAATGAGCGCCGTATTTTTTTCAGCACCATCAGAAGATGCGGCAGTGTTATGCAAGGGCTCTTTAAGTAAGCCCGCCTGCGGCTCCTTGAGCAAAGCCTGCAAAGGTCGTTCGCCATTCACCCACTCAGCCTGATGCGACTCATAAAACAAGCCGCTATCGGCCAGCTTTTGCGCAAGTTTATCGGCCAGCTTTGCCGTATCTGGCACTCCCTCAAACAGCGGCTGGGCCTGATTCAAAACAGAAGCAAGGCCATCCTTGCCTGCCTCACCCTTAGCCAAAAGCGAGGACAGAAAACGTGCGCCTTGGCTAAGAGCCATCTCCTGAGGCAACGCAGGTTGTTGCGCAGCGCCACTATTAATCGAAAAAGTGAGCTTGGGATTGCTGGTCACCACGGTCAGATCCAGCTTTTCACCCGGCTCAGTATTTCTGGGCAAATTTAAATCAAGCAGCTGATCTTTTATCAGAACAGCAAAGCGCCCGTTAGGAAGCAGGCTGGCCACCGTCGCATGCACACGCTCCCCTACGGTATAGCGCACATCATCCGCAGAAATACGCGTTACTTCAGCCACACCCTCTTGCGCTTTAAGGTAGTGCTGAACAAGGCTGATTGGACTGGTGCCGGGCAACATGATTATCTTTGTGTACTGGATCGGTAGAGGGCCACGATTAAATCGGCCTCACCACGCGATATGCCGCATTGATGCGCGACACTATTTGAATCAGCCCCTAGTTTGGCCAAGCGTATTGCGTGACTATAAGGGCTTTCCTGGCTGGACTCTAAAACCAGCTCAGCCGGCTGGCTCCATTCGGCCTGTGTTGCCACAAGGCGCAATTTAAGCGCATCCATTTCAAACCGAAGCTGAGCAATTTCCTTTCGAAGCGCATCCGCTTCAAAAGAATCAGGGCTAACTCCTTTATGCGCAGAAGCTTTGCGCATAAACAGAAGCAATTCAGCCACGTAAAATAAAATTAATACGAGGCTGATATAAAGCAACTGTACCCAAGTGATGACGATGCCATTCATAAGACGATCTCCCCTGCCGGGGCTGGCAGGTCATTATTAGACGTCATACGCGCGTTGTAGTTTTCCGGTGTTATGCATATTTTGCAAAAGCGCAGCCAACTCCCCACGTTGGCTAATCGCCCTTTGCTCCAACTCTTGCACGTCTTGATTGCATTCTTGCAACAGCTCAGCGAGTTGTTGCTGCTCCAAGCTAGTTAACGCGCCCCATTGAATAATAGGCAAATTCGAGCTTAATTCTGCAAAAAATTGCGACTGCAACAACATATTATCCCAATCTTCCGCCTTAGCGGCTGAAAGCATTTTTGTTGTGCACGCTTTCAAATCTGCATACACAGAAAAATCAGATACGCCCATAACTTAAAAGACTCCGGTCTTGTTCATCCCGCTCTGGGGCC